>DATAYD010000071.1:0-69619 GCA_036272715.1 Caulobacteraceae bacterium
GTTATGTGCGGACGAACCGAAGCGCGACTACAACCCTTTAGTGTTGGCTGAGCGTCGGAATGGCCGCCGAGCCCCGCCGATGCTCAGAACGAGACCGGCCAGACATGGAAAAAATCGACTCCGATCGCTCCCCCAACCCCATCGACGTCCATGTGGGCCTGCAGGTTCGGCTGCGCCGCAAGGAACTGAAGATCAGCCAGGAAAAACTCGCCGAAACCCTGGGCCTGACCTTTCAGCAGGTGCAGAAATACGAGCGCGGCGCCAACCGCATCAGCGCCTCCAAGCTCTACGAGATCGCCCGCACCTTGCGCGTGCCGATGGCCTGGTTCTTCGAAGGCCTGAGCGATCCGTCCGAAGGCCGCGACGACAACGCCCCGCCGCCCGACAGCGCCTCCTTCGCCCACGAGTTCCTGCTGACCCAGGAAGGCATCGACCTGGCCAGCCTGTTTCCCCGGCTTCGCCAGCGCCGGGTCCGCCGGCGCCTGGTGGAGTTGGTCCGTTCCCTGACCGAGGAGGAGGAAGAAGGGGCCGAGGCGGATATTCCAGCCGACGCGTGACACGGGAAGGGCGCCCTTGGAGCGGAACGGCCGCACGGGTCGCTTGCGGATATAAGCATATCTTTATATGGTGCTCCCAGCCTGGCCGCCCCGCTCCCATGGGCGGCCTTTGTCATGGAGCCCTCGGTGATCCGTCCCACCTATATCTTCACCAGCGAATCCGTTTCCGAAGGTCATCCGGACAAGGTCGCGGACCGAATCTCGGACACCGTGGTCGACGCCTTCCTGGCGGCCGATCCCTATGCGCGCGTCGCCTGCGAAACCATGGTGACCACCAACCGCATCATCCTGGCCGGCGAGGTGCGCGGCCCGGCGGGTGTTGTCGAGAGCTTGGAGGACAAGGTCCGAGCGGCGGTCAAGGACATCGGTTACGAGCAGGAAGGCTTCCACTGGAAGCACGCCGACTATGCCTGTCACCTGCACGCCCAGTCCGCCGACATCGCGATGGGCGTCGACGCCGACGGCAACAAGGATGAGGGCGCCGGCGACCAGGGCATCATGTTCGGCTACGCCACCCGCGAGACGCCGGAGCGAATGCCGGCCACCCTGCAATATTCCCACAACATCCTGAAAAGCCTGGCCGAGGCCCGGCATAGCGGCGAGCGCCCCGAGTTGGAGCCCGACGCCAAGAGCCAGGTGACCCTGGTCTATGAGAACGACAAGCCCGTGCGGGCGAGTTCGATCGTGCTGTCGACCCAGCACAGGGAAGGCCTGACCCCCGCCGACATCCATGCCCTGGTCAAACCCTATATCCTGAAGGTGTTTCCGGACGGCTTCGTCACCGACGAGACCGAATGGCACGTCAATCCAACCGGCAATTTCGTCATCGGCGGACCGGATGGCGACTGCGGCCTCACCGGGCGCAAGATCATCGTCGACACCTATGGCGGCGCGTCGCCCCATGGCGGCGGCGCCTTTTCCGGCAAGGACCCGACCAAGGTTGACCGTTCGGCGGCCTATGCCTGCCGCTACTTGGCCAAGAACGTCGTGGAGGCCGGCCTCGCCGACCGGTGCACCATTCAGATCGGCTATGCGATCGGCGTCTCCAAGCCGCTCAGCTTCTATGTCGACCTGCACGGCGCCGGCCATATCGATCCGGCCAAGCTGGAGAAGGTCCTGCCCGAGATGATCGGCGGGGCCACGCCCCGCGCCATCCGCGAGCACCTGAAGCTGAACCTTCCGGTCTATGCCCGCACCGCCGCCTATGGCCACTTCGGCCGCGCGCCGGAAGACGATGGCGGCTTCTCCTGGGAACGGACCGACCTGGCGGACGAACTGCGCCGGCTCGTTTAAAGCCCTCCTCCTTGATGGGCGAGGGGTTGGAGCGGCCTTGGCTTTTCTCCAGCCAGCGGCCAGAACCCGCCCATGTCCGCCGACCACCCACCCATCCGCTCCTATGGCCGCGTCAAGTCGCGGCCGATCAAGCCGCGCCAGGCGGGGTTGCTCGAAACCCTGCTGCCTCGGATCGCCATCCCTGACGGCGCCTTCGACCCGAGCGGGCTGATGCCGGAAGCGCGGGAAATCTGGTTGGAGATCGGTTTCGGCGGCGGCGAACACCTCGCCGAGCAGGCCGCCCGGCGACCCGATGTGCTGTTTCTGGCCGCCGAGCCGTTCCTGAACGGGGTCGCCAGCGCCCTGCGCCACATCGACGCGCGCGGTCTCGCCAATGTTCGCGTGCGCGCCGGCGACGTCCGCGACCTGCTGGACGCCTTGCCGGACGCAAGCCTGGACCGGGTCTTCATCCTGTTCCCCGACCCCTGGCCGAAGGCCCGCCACCACAAGCGGCGCCTGATCCAGCACGACGCCGCCCAGGCCCTGGCGCGCGTATCGAGGCCCGGCGCCCGCCTACGCTTCGTCACGGACTGGAGCGACTACGCGGATTGGGCGCTGGAACGGATCCTGAGCTCAGGCGATTTCGATTGGACCGCCGAGCGGGCCGACGACTGGCGTCGCGCGCCGGCCGACCACGTCGCCACGCGCTATGAGGTCAAGGGGCTGGGCGATTGCGCGCCGGTATTCCTGGATTTCGTCAGGCGCTAGAATATTTTCCGACGAAGTGGGCATCGGTTCGTCCTCAGAAAATGCTCTGATGCATTGAGTCTAGAGCCCTTTCCGATCAGATCGATTCGATCTGATCGGAAAGGGCTCTAGCCTTGGACGAAAGCGCGCTCGAAACCTCGGTCATCAAAGCCTTTCACGCGGGATCGGACGACCCGATCGGACCCGCGGAGGGGACTGTCCGATACCGGCGCAGATATTTGCGGAAAGGCCAAATGACGCCTTCGACGAAGCCCACGTTTTCCGAGGGGATCAGACCCGCCGGCGGGTATTCGTTCGGTTTGGGCGCCCAGGCGGTGCCAAAGACAAAATCCCAGAGCGGAAAAACCGAGGCAAAGTTCTTGTCGCGATGCTCGAGCTTCGTCGAATGGTGAATCCTGTGCCACTGCGGATTGTTGATCCAAGTCACCGCCCGGCCGAGTTCGAGGCGGACGTTGGTATGAGAGCAGGTATCAGGCAGAAGGAAAATGACGGCCACGGTGGCCGAAAGGGATGGCGGGATTTTAAACAGGATCGGGAGCACCGGAAGGATCGCCGCGGTCGCCACCCGCTCGATCCAGTGATGCCGCGCGCCGGTGATGAACGTGATGGACTCGGCGCTATGGTGGAACGAGTGCAGCTCCCACAAAAGCGGGATCGTATGCTGCATCCGGTGGAACCAGTATCGATAAAGGTCGGTGACGATCACGAGCGCGATCAGTGACACGAAATACCACGGGCCATCCGTGCGCAATTGAATCAAGCCGCCGCCGGCGGCGTTGACGATGAACGCCGCGCAAGCGCCCGTGATCGATGCGGGCAAAGCCGCCAGTCCGAGGCCGGTGATCGCCAGCATCCAGTCGGTGATGATGTCCTTGGCCGGCATTTTCGCATCGATGGGCGAGCGCACCTCGACCACCCTGAGATAGGCGCCGATGACGACTATGGGCGCGAGCATCTCCAGAAACGATAGGAACGGTTGAAAGAGGTGAGCGAAATCCGCCATGCGTCCAGTCCGCCGCCTCCGATCCGGGTCCAGGAACACATCCGCCGATGCGGCTCGCGGCTTGGGCGCCAACATGCCCTGAATGTTTGATCTAGAGCCGTTTCAAGCCCGCCGCGTGTTCCGGCGAGACCCTAGGCGCGGTCCCGTAAAGTTCGTATGAATCAGCGGCGCGCCAAGCGGGAGGTGATCGGCTTTCCCATGACCACGCCGCCGCCATCCCGGTAGCCACGATCCGCGACCTCGGCCTCGCCCACGGGCCGGCGCTTCGCTGATCATCGCGCTCTCGGTGATCACCTTGCTGGCCTAACGGCGGCACTTTAAAATTCAGGGGGCTGACAACGCCCGCTCAAACGCCTATATTCCCATTACATCGATCGTTAGCGCTGGATGGCGTTTTCGAGCGGCGGCCGGAAGGCCCGCCGCTTTTTTGTTGGTTCGAGGCTCGATTGCGCGGCAAGACGCGGGAAGACCATCTGCTTCTGGAACTGCTCGACCCCGTGGCCGAGGCGGCGGGCTATGAGCTGGTCCGCGTGCGGCTGATGAGCGGCAGCCAGTCGCGGCGGCTGCAGATCATGGCCGAGCGCCCGGCCAAAGACGGAAAATGGGGCGACATGAACGTCGAGGACTGTTCGCGGCTGTCGCGCGCCGTCTCCGAGGTGCTGGACGCCGCCGACCCGATCGAGGGCGACTACCTGCTTGAAGTCTCCAGCCCCGGCATCGACCGGCCGCTGACCCGGTTGAAGGACTTCGGGACCTATGAAGGCCTGGAGGCCCGGCTGGAGCTGGACCGGCTCGCCGACGGCCGCAAGCGGTTCCGCGGCGAGCTGGCCGGTGTCGAGGGCCAGAACGTCGCCATCAATCTCGAAGGCGAGGAAGAGACCGCGCTCGTCCCCTTCGCCTGGATCACCGAAGCCAAGCTGATCCTGAACGACGCCCTGATGAAACGCGGCGCCGAGCAGCGCGAAGCCCGCATGCAATCCGAATCCCAATCTGAAAGCGCGTCGCCTGACGCGAACCTGGAGTAAATCCCATGGCCCTGACTGGCATTTCCGCCAACCGGCTGGAACTCTTGCAGATCGCCGACGCGGTCGCCCGGGAGAAGTCGATCGAGAAGGAGATCGTCATCGAGGCGATCGAGGAGGCGGTGCAGAAGGCCGCCCGCTCGCGCTATGGCGCGGAGCACGACATCCGCGTCCATATCGATCCCAAGACCGGCGAAACCACCATCACCCGCGTGGTGACCGTCGTGGGCGACGACGAGGAGATCGAGAACACCTATGCGTTCAAGAGCCTCGCCGACGCCAAGCGCGACGACAAGGACGCCGTTGTCGGCAAGACCTATGTCGAGGAGCTGCCGCCGTTCGAATTCGGCCGGGTGCAGACCCAGATGGCGCGCCAGGTGGTCACCGGCAAGGTGCGCGAGGCCGAGCGCGAGCGGCAGTACGAGGAGTTCAAGGACCGGGTCGGCGAGATCGTCAACGGCGTGGTCAAGCGGGTCGAGTACGGCAATATCGTCGTCGACCTGGGCCGGGGCGAGGGCATCGTCCGTCGCGACCAGGCCATTCCGCGCGAGAATTTCCAGGTCGGCGACCGCATCCGCAGCTACATCTACGACGTCCGCCGCGAGGCCAAGGGCCCGCAGATCATGCTGAGCCGCGCCCACGGCGGCTTCATGGCCAAGCTGTTCGCCCAGGAAGTGCCCGAGGTCTATGACGGCGTGATCGAGATCCGCGCCATCGCCCGCGACCCCGGCAGCCGCGCCAAGATGGCGGTGATCTCCAATGACAGCTCGATCGATCCGGTCGGGGCCTGCGTCGGCATGCGCGGCAGCCGGGTCCAGGCCGTGGTCGCCGAACTGCAGGGCGAGAAGATCGACATCATCTCGTGGTCGCAGGACGAGGCGACCTTCCTGGTCAACGCCCTGGCCCCCGCCGAAGTCACCAAGGTGGTGATGGACGAGGAGGACGAGCGGGTCGAGGTGGTGGTGCCCGACGAGCAGTTGTCGCTGGCCATCGGCCGGCGCGGCCAGAACGTGCGCCTGGCCTCGCAGCTCTGCGGCTGGCAGATCGACATCATGACCGAGAGCCAGGAAAGCGAACGCCGCCAGCGCGAGTTCGCCGAACGCACCACCCTGTTCCAGGAAGCCCTGGACGTGGACGAGGTGATCGCCCAACTGCTGGTCACCGAAGGCTTCGCCACCGTCGAGGATGTCGCTTTCGTCGAGCCCGACGAGATCGCCTCGATCGAGGGCTTCGGCGAGGAGACCGCCGAGGAGCTGCAGGCCCGCGCTCGCGACTTCCTGGAGCGCGAAGCGGCCGAATATGACGAAAAGCGCCGGGCGCTCGGCGTCGAGGACGGGCTGCTGGAGATCGAGGGCGTCACCCTGCCGATGTCGGTGTTGCTCGGCGAGGGCGAGGTGAAGAGCGTCGAGGATCTGGCCGGCCTCGTGCCCGACGACCTGCGCGGCTGGTTCGAGACCAAGGATGGCGAGCGGGTGCGCGAAAAGGGCATCCTGGAGTCCATGAGCCTGAGCCCCGAAGCCGCGGAGGCCCTGATCATGCAGGCCCGTATCGCCATGGGCTGGGTCGAGGCGCCGCCCGAGGAGGAAGCCGAGACCGAATACGCCGAAGAGGACGCCCCGGCGGCTGAAGCGGAGGCTGAGGCCGAGGCTTAAGACTCAATTCCTCCCCCATCGGGGGAGGGGGACCGCGTAGCGGTGGAGGGGCCGCCGCCGCGCCGGTGCGGCCGAAGAGCCCCCTGGGTCGCTTCGCGACAGCTCCTCCAATGGAGGAACAATAGAGAAGCTGTCTCGGCTGAATCCTATGAACTGCCCCGGGTGAGCGGAATTAGAAACCCAATGGAGCCCACGCCCGTCCGTCAAGCCGCCACGCACGCCCAGGCCTCGCGCCAGCGCCGCGACCTGGTCTCGGGCGAGGTGATGGATGAGGCGCGGCTGATCCGCTTCGTCGCCGGCCCCGACGGCGCGGTGACGCCCGATGTGGCCCGCAAACTCCCGGGGCGAGGCCTTTGGGTGGCGGCGGACCGCGCGGCGGTGGACACGGCGGTCCGCAAGGGCGGCTTTTCCCGCGCCGCCAAGACGCGCCTGACCGCGCCGGCGGATCTGGCCGACCGGGTCGAGCGACTGCTGGACCGCAGGGTCCTGGACGGCCTGGGGCTTGCACGCCGGGCAGGTGATCTTATGTCCGGATTCGACAAGGCCGCCGCGGCGATCGAGTCCGGCAAGGCGGCCTGGATGATCGAGGCCGCGGACGGCGCGGCCGACGGACGGCGCAAGCTGCTGCAGTCCGCGCGACGGTCGGGCCGACCGCCCCGACTGCTCGGGATTTACGGTTCGGACGAATTGGGTTTGGCCTTGGGCCTTGGAAATGTGATACACCTCGCCTTCCTTGCGGGACGAGGCGCCGAACGCTGGACGATCGATGTCGAGCGACTGTCGGGCTTCCGTCCGCTCCTCCCTGAGAGTTGGCGCGAGGAGCCTTGAGAACGAGCCGGGCGGCTTTGGTCACCCAGCCCGTTCGCCCATGGAATTTGCGCAGGGACTGCGCCGGACCCATCCGGGGTCCGGGACTTTAGTAAAGCGAGCGGATGAGCGACGCGAACGACAACGACAATGGCCGCAACGCCGGGGGCCGGGCGCCCCTGACGCTGAAGCCCCGCGCCGGGGCGGTCAGCGCCGGCACGGTGAAACAAAGCTTCAGCCACGGCCGTTCCAAGACCGTGGTGGTGGAAACCAAGCGCCGGCGCATCGACGCGCCGCCGGGGGTGAACCTGGCTGGGCCGTCCACGTCCGAAAAGCGCACCACGTTCGACACCACCAAGCCGCGCGAGCCTTCCGCGCCGCGCCCCGCGTCCGCGCCGAACGCGCCCGCTGGCGGCGCCAATCTGAACCTGTCGGCCGAAGAGCTGCGCACCCGCCAGCGGGCGCTGGAAGCCGCGCGCCTGCAACAGGAACGCCGTGACGACGAGCAGCGCGCTCGCGACGCCGCCCGCCAAACCGAGCTGGACGCCCAGCGCCGCGCCGCCGAAGCGGCCAGGGCGCCTGCCGAGCCCGTCGCGCCCGTAGCCGAACCGAGCCCGCCGCGCCCGGCCGAAACCGTGGCGGAGCGTCCGGTCGAACGGCCGGCCGAGCCCATCCGCGCCGCCGTCACGTCCCGGCCCCCCGAGACCCGCGCGCATGAGGCGCGCGAGGAACGGCCCCGCGAAGAGCGGCCCCGTGAAGACCGCCAGCGTGAGGAACGCCCACGTGAGGAGCGTCCGCGCGAGGCTCGCGCCCATGACGCCCCGCGCCGCGATGATCGGGCCTCGACCACCACCTATCGACCCGAGCGCCCCAGCGTGAACTATGGCCAGCGTACGGAAGGCCCGCCGCGGACCGATCGTCCGCAGCGTCCGGAAGCCGGCGGCTTCACCGCGCGGCCCCCGCGCGAGGGTGGGCGCAATGAAGGCGGCGGCCGCCCCTTCGGCGACCGCCCCAGCCGGCCTGGCGAGACTGTGCGCTATTCGGCGCTGGCGCCGCGTCCAGCCGGACCCCGCGACGGCGCCCGCCCCGGCGGACCACGCGGGCCGGGCGTTGGAAGGCCCGAACCCGCTCCCGCGACGCCGGAGATCCAGCGCGCCACCCGCCAGGCGCCGCGTCCCGGCGCGGCGACCATGGACCGTCGTCCGGACGAGGACGAGGACGGCGCCCGCCGCGGCGGCAAGGCCGCGCCAAACAAGGCCGTCAGCCGCGTCAAGGGCGCGCCGCAGCGCCGCGAGGGTCGGCTGACCATCCAGGCCGTCGCCGGCAATGACGACGAGGCGGTCGAACGCATGCGCTCCCTGGCGTCGGTGCGCCGGGCCCGCGAACGCGAACGCGAAAAGCGCAAGGGCGGCGCCCAGGAGCAATCCAAGAGCTCCCGCGAAGTGGTCGTGCCCGATGTGATCACCGTCCAGGAACTGGCCAACCGCATGGCCACCCGGGGGGTCGAGATCATCAAGTTCCTGATGCGTCAGGGCCTGATGCTCAAGATCAACGACGTGATCGATTCCGACACCGCCGAACTGGTGGCCACCGAATTCGGCCACACCGTGCGGCGTGTTTCCGAGGCCGATGTCGAAGAAGGCTTCCTGGCCGCCGAGGACCACGACGATCACCTGCTGCCGCGGCCGCCGGTCGTGGCCGTGATGGGCCACGTCGACCACGGCAAGACCAGCCTTCTGGACGCCCTGCGCTCCACGGACGTGGCGGCCGGCGAACATGGCGGCATCACCCAGCACATCGGGGCCTATCAGGTGCGCCTGCCTTCGGGCGAGCGCGTCACCTTCCTGGACACGCCAGGCCACGCGGCCTTTTCGGCCATGCGCGCGCGCGGCGCCCATGTAACCGACATCGTCATTCTGGTGGTCGCCGGCGACGACGGCGTCATGCCCCAGACCATCGAAGCCATCCATCACGCCAAGTCGGCCGGCGCGCCGATCATCGTGGCGGTCAACAAGATGGACAAGCCCGGCTCCGACGCCACGCGGGTGGTGAACGAGCTTCTGCAGCATGAGATCGTGGTCGAGAGCCTGGGCGGCGACACCCAGATGATCGAGGTCTCCGCGACCCAGAAGACAGGACTTGACGAACTGATCGAGGCGATCCTGCTGCAGGCCGAGGTCATGGACCTGAAGGCCAATCCCGACCGCTCCGCCGAAGGCGTGGTGATCGAGTCGAAACTGGATCGCGGACGCGGCGTCGTGGCGACCGTGCTGATCAAGCGCGGCACCCTGAAGCGCTCCGACATCGTGGTGGCCGGATCCCATTGGGGCCGGGTGCGCGCGCTGATCAACGAACGCGACGAACAGGTCTCTACGGTCGGCCCGTCGGAGCCGGTCGAGGTCCTCGGCATGGACGGCGCCCCCGATCCGGGCGAGGCTTTCGCCGTGGTCGAAAACGAAGCCCGGGCGCGCGAACTGACCGAATATCGCATCCGGTTGAAGCGCGAAAAGACCATCACGCCAGCCGCCGCCGGCGCCTCCCTGGCCGACATGATGGCCAAGCTGCAGGACAAGAAGGTCTCGGAACTGCCCCTGATCATCAAGGCCGATGTCCAAGGTTCGGCCGAGGCCATCGTGGGCTCGCTCGACAAGCTGGGCACCGACGAGGTCCGGGCGCGGATCATTCATTCCGCCGCCGGCGCGATCAACGAGTCCGACGTCATGCTGGCCAAGGGTTCCGGCGCGCCGGTCATCGGCTTCAATGTCCGCGCTTCGAAACAGGCCCGTGATCTGGCTGACCGCGAGGGCGTGGAGATCCGTTTCTATGCGATCATCTACGACCTTCTGGACGACATCAAAGGCGTGCTTTCGGGCATGCTGGCGCCGATTCAGCGGGAAACCCATCTGGGCGACGCCCAGGTGCTGCAAGCCTTCGACATCTCCAAGATCGGCCGGGTCGCCGGTTGCCGCGTCACCGACGGGACGGTGCGCAAGGGCGCGCGGGTGCGGATTTTCCGCGAGAACGTCGTGCTGCACGAGATGGGCGTCCTCCAAACCCTCAAGCGCTTCAAGGACGAGGTCAACGAGGTGGTCGCCGGTCAGGAGTGCGGCATGGCCTTCGCCAACTTCCAGGACATCAAGGCGGGCGACGTGATCGAATGCTTCACGGTCGAGGAAGTCATCCGTACACTGTAAGCGCGGGGGCTGGGCCATGATCGGCGCCATCAATCCGTCGATTTCAGCGGGTTGATGCGGGCCATGCGGTCACGCTCGACCTTCGCGGCGCTCAGCGCTCTGATCCTCATTTGCGCGGCGGGCCCGGCCGCGGCCGCGCGGCACATCTATTCCTATGACTCGGCCACGCCGGCCACCACCCTGATGACCGAGGCCGGGCTCAGCTTCATCTTCGACAAGTCCCTGATGGGCGTGACCGTGCGCCAGTTGATGGAGACCCAGGACATCGGCGCGGCCGACCTCAAACCGGTCTCCGAAGGCGCCCTGGGCAGGGGCGGCGTGGATGCCGCCGTCGGACCGGACGCCCGCGAGCACGACCTCTATGAAATCACCGACCAGGCCGACGGCAAGGCGCTGCGCGGCGCGTTGTGCCGCGGCGCCGACCATGTCTGGCTGGCCTTCGGGCGGATCAAGTTCGGCCAGGACCTTCGGATCCGTGCGCTTGGCCACGATCCCGCCAGCGGCAAGACACGGCTCTGCGTGACACTGGACTACACCTTCCGTGGCGAATGGGCCCTGCCGCAACCGCTCCTGCCACAGCCCGATCGGACCGATCGATTCAATGACGCCCCCAACCGGCTGCCTTACTGAACGTTTCGCCCCCGCCGATCCTTCGGTTAGGCTGAAGATGAAGCTTCCGGGAGAAACGCGTGAACGATCTGGACGTGCTGGCCGCCTATGAGCGGTTCGAGTTCGACGACGGCCGCTGGACCCGGACCGTCTTTCGCCGCGGATCCGGCCCGGCGGTGATCATCATGCACGAGATCCCCGGCCTGCATCCCGAGGTGGTCCGCTTCGCCAACCATGTGGCCGCCGCGGGCATGACGGTGTTCCTGCCGAGCCTGTTCGGCAAGCCCGGCAAGCCGGTCAGCCGCCCTTACGCCCTGGGCGGCATGCTGATGAACATCTGCATTCGCCGTGAGTTCAACGTCTGGGCCAATAACCGCTCCAGCCCGATCGTCGACTGGCTGCGCGCCCTGGCCCGGAAGGTCCACGCCGAGTGCGGCGGGGCCGGCGTCGGCGCGGTCGGCATGTGCTTCACCGGCGGCTATGCGCTGGCCATGATGACCGAGCCGTCGGTGGTCGCCCCGGTGCTGTCCCAACCTTCCATGCCGATCGGCGCGAAAGGGAAGTCTATGATCGACGCCTCCCCGAAAGAGATCGCCTGCGCCAAACGGCGGTTTGAAGCCGAAGACCTCTCGATGATCGGCCTGCGCTTCAAAAGCGACGCCTTCGTGCCCGATGAACGGTTCGAGGCGCTGAAGGCCGAGTTCGGCGAACGCTTCGAGGCGATCGAACTGGAGGACGAGGACGCCATGCCTGACGTCGGCATGCCGCCCCACTCGGTCCTGACCCTGCATCTGGTCGACGAAGCGGGCAGCGTCACCAAGGGAGTCGAAGAACGGGTGATCGCTTTTTTCAAACAGCGCGTCGGAGCCTGACTAATGCGTTCCACGGTTCCGGCCTGGGCGCGGCGTGTTATGGCCGCTTCCCTCTGCCTTGCGGCGGTCTCGTGCGCCAGCGTCGACCGTTACGACGCCGCCGGCGATGTGCACGCTTTTCTGATCGCCATACGCAACGGCGACTCGCAGACCTTCAACGCGCACGTCGATCGGCCCGCCTTGAAGGAACAGCTAAAGGCGCGGCTGATGCTCGAGGCTCAACGGCGCGGCGGCGCCATGGGCGCGCTGACCGCGCTGATGGCCAGGCCCTTGGTCGGCGTGGCCGTGGACGCCCTGGTCCAGCCGGACGTGTTCCGGATCGTCGCCGAAACCCTGGGCTATTCGCCAGACACCCCGATCCCCAATCGCGTCCTGATCGCCGCCGTGCTGCGCCGAACGGACAGCGACCATGTCTGTGCGCCGCTCAAGCGGGATGGACCCTGCGCCCTGGTGTTCCGCAACGAGGACGGCGTCTGGCGGCTGACCGATTTCGACGCCGATCTTTCGATGCTTCGGCCGTCAAAGGGACGATAGGTTTTCGGGCGGCCTAGACTCAATGCATCAGAGCATTTTCTGACGACGAACCGGTGTCCACTTCATCGGAAAATGTTCTAGTCTCACTGAGTCAGTGAGACTAGGCCCTCGGCCGACCGCCATCGAACAACCTCGCCAGCCATTGATAGTAATCCGGCTGGGTTTTGATCAGGTCGGCGCGGGTATAGGGCTCGCGGGTGATCTCGCCATAGAGATAGGCGCTGGCGGTCACCGCGAAGAACTCGCCGTTGTTCTGCAGCATGATCGCCGTGTTGGGCCAGACGTGCCGGCCCAGGATCTGCTGGCGGAATCGCGCGATGTCCGAATTGGCGAAACCTCCGGGCAGGCGCTGATCCTGATAGGCCAGGAGCAGGGCGTGCAACAGCGCGGGGCGCTTGGCGTCCAGTCGCTTGACCCTGAGCAGCACCCGCCGGTCGGCGGAATAGCGCCCGAGTTCGCGTCCGGGGGTGAAATCGGCATAGATCGGCTGGGACCGAAAGAAGCTCATCATCGGCGGGCTCAGGTGCAACTGCTCGATGATATCGATCTGGGCCTTGATCGCGCGAACGGTCTTGTCCGCCCGCTGAATCCGCGCCGCCGCGACCGCGCGGACGTCCCAGCCGCGATAATGGAAGGTCAGGCCGGGCTCGGGCTTGACCGCGCCGAACAGAGGCGCGCCGAACAGCGGCGCCGACGAGGCCGTCATGGGACCGCCCAGGCCAAGGCCGGCGGCGATCAGGGCGACGACGGCGCGACGGCGGTTCATATGGGTTTCCTGCGCGCCGGTCGGCGAAGAGTCGCGATATCACGCGTCTGCCGACGGCTTGTAGAGCCTTTTAGGGTCAAACGGAATCGCCAGACACGCCAGCGCGGATCGCCGCGACGCTGGACAGGGCGGCGGACCCGCGATAGTAACCGCGCCCTTGCGCGCGGCCACCATGGCGGGGTCCGGATTTCCAACGCGCGCCCAGGCTCATCCCCATGTCTCGTTCACCCCGAAACGCCGTCCGGCCAGGCCGCCGGGCTTCCATTCCGGAAGCCAGCCATCGGTCGGCCCCTGGCCCTACCCAACGCCAACTGCGCGCCGGCGAACTGGTGCGCCACGCCCTGGTCGAGGCGCTGAGGACAGAGGACTTCGCCGATCCGGCCCTGGTCGGGGTTTCCGTGACCATAACCGAAGTCCGGATGTCCCCGGACCTGCGCCATGCCCTCTGTTTCACCACCCCACTGGGTGGCGAGCATGCGCCGGAGGTCATCTCCGCCCTTAACCGCGCCTCACGCTTCCTGCGCGGCCGGCTCGGCAAGATGG
Organism: Caulobacteraceae bacterium; assembly: GCA_036272715.1. Taxonomy (GTDB): domain Bacteria; phylum Pseudomonadota; class Alphaproteobacteria; order Caulobacterales; family Caulobacteraceae; genus Poindextera. The sequence continues at coordinate 13,600 of DATAYD010000071.1, forward strand.
TGGACCTGAAATTCACCCCGGATCTGAAGTTCGTCCCGGACGACAGCTTCGACGAGGCCGAACGCATGGCCCGGCTGTTCTCGGACCCGAAGATCCGCCGCGACCTCGAATCCCCGGAGGATCAGGAAGACGGCTCCGTGGATTCCGATGGGGCGTAGGAACAAGGGCGATCCGGTTTCGGGCTGGGTCGCGCTCGACAAGCCGGTCGATCTCGGCTCGACGCAGGCGGTCGGCCGGGTTCGGCGCGCCTTCAACGCCCGCAAGGCCGGTCATGCCGGAACCCTGGACCCCCTGGCCAGCGGCGTGCTGCCGATCGCGCTCGGCGAGGCGTCCAAAACGGTCCCCTTCATGATGGAGGCGGACAAGACCTACCGCTTCACCATCGCCTGGGGCGCGACCACCGCCAGTTTCGACCGGGAAGGCGCCATCACCGGAACCTCGGACGTCCGGCCATCCGCCGACGCCGTCGCCGTCGCCCTCAAGGCCTTCGTCGGTGAGATCGAGCAGATTCCACCGGCGTTTTCAGCGATCAAGGTCGACGGCGAGCGGGCCTATGACCTGGCCAGGGCCGGGGTGGAGGTGGCGCTGAAACCGCGACGGGTGCTGATCCACCGCGCCGAGGTGACCGGCGCGCCGGACGCGGACCATGTCGCGCTGGAGATCGACTGCGGCAAGGGCGTCTATGTTCGCGCCATCGCCCGCGATCTGGCGGAGATGCTGGGCGCCTGCGGCCATGTGTCCAGCCTGCGACGACTGCGCGTGGGCCCCTTCCACGCCGAGGCGGCCGTGACGCTGGCCTTTGTTGAGCGGATGTGCGATACGGGCGCCGGCTTGGAGGTCCTGCTTCCGGTTGAGACCGCGCTGGACGACATCCCGGCGCTGGCCGTGACCGCGGAAGACGCCTTCAGGCTCTCGCAAGGGCGACCGATCGTTCTGCTCCCCAGACAGGTCGAAACGCTGAAGGCGCGTCTTGCCGATCCCGATGGGGTCGGCTTCGCGTCCCGAACCGTTTTGGCGATGCATGGCGGCGTGGCGGTCTCGATCTGCGAGATACGCGCCGGGCAGTTGAGCCCGACCCGCGTGTTCAACCTTTAAACGGAGACCACGATGTCGATAACCGCCGAACGCAAGCATGAGCTGATCGTGGAGCACGCTCGCTCCGAGGCCGACACCGGGTCAGCCGAAGTGCAGGTCGCGATCCTGTCCGAACGGATCGCCAACCTGACCGAACACTTCAAGACGCATAAGAAAGACAACCACTCCCGCCGCGGGCTGCTGAAGCTGGTTTCCCAGCGTCGTTCGCTGCTGGACCATCTGAAGACGTCCGATGAAGGCCGCTATCAGGCCCTGATCGGAACCCTGGGCCTGCGCCGCTAGGCCTTGCCTGCCCGCCAGCAGCCGTCAGCGGCGCCTGGCGGGCGACCAAGACGTCGGATCGCGCTATAAGTGCGTCGCTCCGCACCAGCCGCGCCGATAAGACGTGGCCAGACTATCCGCCACCCCTTGGACAGGCTTAGGGGATCGGGGGTTCAAAGACGCGGGCCGCAAAGGGGCCCGCCTGTACGCCGAGGGTTCAAACCAATCCTCGCCAGCCTGCCGAATGGAGAGGATTCCGGAACGCCTAAGACGCCCCGCCCTGTCCGCACCCGAGGAAATGGGTCCTTGGGATGACCAGAAAGACAATCATGTTCGACATCAAACGCAAATCCATCGACTGGGCCGGCCGCAAGCTGACCCTGGAGACCGGTCGCATCGCGCGCCAAGCCGACGCCGCCGTACTCGCCACCTATGGCGACACCGTCGTCCTGGCGACCGTGGTCGCCGACAAGGCGCCGAAACCCGGTCTCGATTTCTTCCCCCTGACCGTCAACTATCAGGAAAAGACCTACGCCGCCGGCAAGATACCCGGCGGCTTCTTCAAACGCGAAGGGCGTCCTTCCGAAAAAGAGACCCTGGTCTCCCGCCTGATCGACCGGCCAATCCGGCCGCTGTTCGTCAAGGGCTTCAAGAACGAAACCCAGGTGGTGGTGACCGTCCTGGCTCACGACCTGGAAAATGACCCCGACATCGTCGCCATGGTCGCCGCCTCCGCGGCCCTGACCCTGTCTGGCTTGCCCTTCATGGGTCCGATCGCCGCGGCGCGCGTCGCCTATATCAACGGTGAATACGTCCTCAACCCGACCCTCGACCAGTTGGGCGAGGACAACAGGATGGACCTGGTGGTCGCCGGCACCGACGACGCGGTCATGATGGTGGAATCCGAAATCCAGGAACTGAACGAAGAACAGGTCCTGGGCGGCGTCATGTTCGCCCATCGCGGTTTCCAGCCGGTGATCCAGGCCATCATCGAACTGGCCGAGCACGCCGCCAAGGATCCCTGGGACTTCCAGGCCGAGGACATCAGCGGCCTGATCGCCAAGGTCACCGATCTGGTGGGCGAGGACCTGAAGGCGGCCTACAAATTGACCGCTAAACAGGAACGCCACGCGGCGCTCAGCGCCGCCAAGGCCAAGGCCGCCGCGGTCCTGGTCAAGACCGAAGCCAATCCGGACGGTTACGACAGCGCCAAGTTCGGCTCGGCCTTCAAGGAATGCGAAGCCTCCGTGCTGCGCCGCGACGTCCTCCTGACCGGCAAGCGGATCGACGGGCGGGACGTGGACAAGGTGCGTCCGATCGTCGCGGAAGTGGGAATCCTGCCCCGCGCGCACGGCTCGGCCCTGTTTACCCGCGGCGAAACCCAGGCGCTGGTGGTTTCCACCCTGGGCACCGGCGACGACGAGCAGTTCATCGACGCCCTGGAAGGCACCTACAAGGAAAGCTTCCTGCTGCACTACAACTTCCCGCCCTACAGCGTGGGCGAGACCGGCCGGATGAACGCCCCGGGCCGCCGCGAAATCGGCCATGGCAAGCTCGCCTGGCGCGCGGTGCGGCCGATGCTGCCGTCCAAGACCGAGTTCCCCTACACGCTGCGGGTGGTGTCGGAGATCACCGAGTCCAACGGCTCGTCCTCCATGGCTTCGGTCTGCGGCGCGTCGCTGTCCTTGATGGACGCCGGCGTTCCGATGAAGAAGCCGGTCAGCGGCATCGCCATGGGCCTGATCCTGGAGCCGGACGGCTATGTGGTGCTGTCCGATATCCTGGGTGACGAGGACCACCTGGGCGACATGGATTTCAAGGTGGCCGGCACAGCCGACGGCATCACCTCGCTGCAGATGGACATCAAGATCGCCGGCATCACCGAGGAGATCATGAAGAAGGCCCTGGCCCAGGCCCAGGCCGGACGCATCCACATCCTCGGCGAGATGGCCAAGGCCATTTCCGGCGCCCGTGAAGAGATCGGCGAATACGCTCCCAAGATCGAGACCATCACCATCCCGACCGACAAGATCCGCGAAGTGATCGGAACGGGCGGCAAGGTGATCCGCGAGATCGTGGCCACCACCGGCGCCAAGGTCGATGTCAATGACGAGGGCGTGGTCAAGGTCTCGGCCTCGGACGGCGCGAAGATCAAGGCGGCGATCGACTGGATCAAGTCGCTCACCTCGGAGCCGGAAATCGGGGCCATCTATGACGGCAAGGTGGTCAAGGTGGTGGATTTCGGCGCTTTCGTGAACTTCTTCGGGGCCAAAGACGGCCTCGTCCACGTCAGCCAGATCTCTAACGAACGGGTTGCGCGCCCGGCCGACGTCCTGAGCGAAGGCCAGATCGTCAAGGTCAAGCTGATCGGCTTCGACGATCGCGGCAAGACCAAGCTGTCGATGAAGGTGGTCGACCAGACCACCGGCGAGGACCTGACCCGCAAGGAAACGGCCGACGCCGCGGCCGAATAACGGCCGATCGATCCAAGGCCATGATTGGGGCGGCTCGGAAACGAGCCGCCTTTTTCGTGCGCGCGCGGCGCAAAGCAAATCGGCCGGAGCGTTTCCGCTTCCGGCCGTTGCACGAATCCCTAAATCATGATGACTTTGGATTGAATCAATCCAAAATCATCGTGATCGATTCTAAACATTTAGAGCGGGATGCGGGCGGAAAACCGCTTCGCACTTTTCCTCATCCCGCTCTAGTCGGGGTCGAATTTGTCCAGTTGTACTGGATCCCGAGGCGCGCTCAGGCTGAGATAGGTCTTAGGACGCGGCTTGGAACTTCAGCGGCACGCGGATGGTGCCAGTCTTCGTGCCCATGGGCAGGAAGTCGGCGAGGCAGATCGCGGCCTTGTCGAAACCCTTGCCGGCGGCCGTGTTGTCGACGACCTTGCAGGCGGTCAGCTTGCCGCCGCCCGCGGTGCATTCGAGCATGACGCTCGCCGTCATGTTCGGGTCGGCGAACTTTTCGACGCATTCCGTCACGTGTTGTTGGAAACCCTCGGCCAAGGCCGTGCCGGCGAGGAACAAGCTGCCGATCATTCCGGCCACAAACGCGATTGATTTTTTCATTCGCCCCTCCTTGAGTTGGACGAGGCGGACTTAACCGAGGAAAGGTTAAAAAAGCTCTCCATTTGAATTGAGCTCGATCTTACTTTCGAACTCGATCGAAGGTTTAAACATAACTGTGTAAATATGTTTAACATGCTGGTAAGGTTTTGAGGGCGGTTCCAGCCCCAGACCAGACTACAGTTAGGGTCTGTTAAGCAATCTCTCCAATGATGCGCGCCGCTGGCAGGGTCCGGCAGTCATGCGCGAACGGGGGAGACTATGAAGGGTTTGCGGCTTTCGGACGTGCCTATGATCATCAAGATCGGGTTCGCGCCGGCGATCGCCCTGTTGATGTTCGCGGTCGTGGTGACGGGCAGCATCATGAGCCAGAGCAGCGAGTCCAAGGAACTCAAGCAGGTGGTCCAAGTGGACATGCCTGCTTCGCTGCGCATGCAGGAGATCTCGCGACGTATCGCCGCGGCCCATGGCCAGCTCTATGTTCTTCTGACCCATCAGGCCGGTTCGATCGACAAGGACAAGATCGACGGCCAGATGAAGGACCTGCTGGCGGAATTCGACTCCATCACCGCCGAGGTGAAGGCGGTCCGGGCCAAGGAGCCCGCCTCCCAGCAGCCGGTATTCGACAAGCTGATCAAGGCGCTCAGCGACACCCGCAGCGCCGTCGATGTGGTCGGCGGCATGATCGGCGCGGACTTTCAAACCGCGATCGGCTTCGTGGCGCCCTTCGAAGACAGCTATAACCAGATGACGGCGACGCTGAACAAGGCCGTCGCCGCCGCCCAGGCCCAGACCGACCAGCGCGCCAGCGCCACCATGAGCGCGGCCCAGGCCGCGATCGTGGTCACCGTGATCGTCGGCGCCGCCACCTTGTTGCTGGTCGGCCTGCTCGCCGCCATCTCCGTCTATACGACCCGCCGTTCGATCAGCCAGATCGCCGGGGCGACGGAAGCCCTGGCCGCCGGCAAGGGCGCCTCGGTGGATCTCGCCAAGCTGGAACGCAAGGACGAGTTGGGCTCGGTGGTCCGTTCCCTGGTGGTCTTCAAGGACAACCAGGCCCATCTGGACAAACTGCGCGCCGAGCAGGAGGCCGATCGCAACGCGACCGAAGACGAGCGTCGCGCCAAGGCCGAGGCCGCCGCGGCGGCGGCCCGCGAACAGGCCATGGTGGTCTCCAACCTGGCCGAAGGCCTGGAAAAATTGGCCTCCGGCGACCTCACCTATCGCGTGGCGGCCGAGTTCCCGGGCGACTACCGCAAGCTGCGCGACGACTTCAACGCCGCGATCACGCAGTTGGAAGGCGCCCTGCGCCGCATCTCCGAATCCACGGCGGGGATCCAGACCGGCTCGAAAGAGATCAGCCACGCCGCCGACGATCTGTCGCGGCGCACCGAACAGCAGGCCGCCGCGCTAGAACAGACCGCCGCGGCGCTGGACGAGATCACCGCGACGGTTCGCCGCACCGCCGACGGCGCCAACCACGCCCGTGAAGTGGTTTCGACCGCCAAGGCCGACGCCACCAAGTCCGGCGAAGTCGTCCGCGGCGCGGTCGCGGCCATGAACCAGATCGAGACCTCGGCCAAGCAGATCAGCCAGATCATCGGGGTGATCGACGAAATCGCTTTCCAGACCAACCTTCTGGCCTTGAACGCCGGGGTCGAGGCCGCTCGGGCCGGGGACGCGGGCCGCGGCTTCGCCGTGGTCGCCTCGGAAGTCCGAGCCCTGGCCCAACGCTCCGCCGAGGCCGCCAAGGAGATCAAGGTCCTGATCACCGCCTCGACCACCCAGGTCGACCAGGGCGTCAAGCTGGTCGGCGAAACCGGCCACTCGCTCGAGCGGATCGTCGAACAGGTCAATGAGATCAACACGGTCGTCGGCGAGATCGCCGCCTCCGCCCAGGAAGAGGCGACCGGCCTCAACCAGGTCAACGGCGCCATCAACCAGATGGACCAGGTGACCCAACAGAACGCGGCCATGGTCGAGCAATCGACCGCGGCCAGCCATTCGCTGCTGCACGAAGCCAACGAACTGGTGAACCTCCTGGGCGGCTTCTCGGTGAGCGGCGGCCAGGCCATGCGTCAGATCGACGCCCGGCGCCAGCCCTCGGCTCCCGCGCCGAGGAGCCAAGCGCCGCGCCGCGGCGAGCGGGTGCTGATGGCGGTCGGCGGCGGTCGCCAGGCGCTGGCGGCCGAGCTGCAGAACGGCGTCGAAGAAGGCTGGGAAGAGTTCTAAGCCGGTCGGCTCTCGCCCTTCGGGGCGCGGCCAAAACCCAAGACCAGAACGGCCCGGATCACAGTCGATCCGGGCCGTTTTTGTCCGCGCCGCTAATCCGCGCTTCCAAAGTGAGCGAACCGATCAGCGGTGTTTCCAGAACATCCCGCGCCGCGCCACATACCGGTTCGGCAGGTCCTTCATGCCCGCCTCCACATAGCCGATCGAGTCCATCAGCTCGGCCACCAGGGCCGCGGCGGTGGCGATCGCCTCGTCGCTCTTGCGATAGGCCGAGCCAAGCGCTTCGTGGATCATCGGATCGACGCCCGCAATAGCGGGAAGGCCGTCCAGCGTGGCTTCGATACAGGCCGCCCGCGCCTCGGGCGAGGCGATAATGTCGCGCATCGTGATCCGCATCGGATTGTCCTCGGCCAGCAGGCCAGGCTCGGCATAGGGCAGGCCCAGCCGCTCGATCTCCCGGGCCAATTGGTTGCCGTCGGCGGTGCGCAGGCCCCGCGCGCGCTTCCAGATGGCGTAACGTTCTTCCGCCGTCCTGGCGGCCAGGCTTGAGCGGGTCCACCCGCCGATGAAACGTTCCTCTGTCATGAACCCTCATTTAGCGCGGCGCGGCGCGAACGATAAGAGACCAAAAGCTTCGGGCGCCGATGTTAAGGTCGTCTTCGTAAACGCCCCTTAACCCTGTGCGCCGAGTATGGCGGTCCGGTGATCGGGGTGTTTGGACGCATGGCCAGGGTGGCGCGACGGTCGGGATTGGAGCTGTTCTATCAGGCGGCGCGCGCCCGCTGGGCCGGGCCAACCCTGGCGCGGTTCCGCGGCGGCCTGACGGCGGCCTGCGGCATGGCTCTGGTCGCCGCCTTCGCCAGTTATCACGCCACGGATCCCAGCCTGAACGCCGCCGCCGCCGGCCGGGCGAAGAATCTGTTGGGCGGTGTCGGCGCCGACGTCGCGGACGTGGCGCTACAGTCGCTCGGGCTCGGCGCCTGGCTCGCCGCCTTGATCATGATCGCGGCCGGCCTCAGCCGGGCTGGCGAACAGGATCCAGCCCTCGGCCGTCAACAGCTCCGGCGCCGCGCCCTGATCGGAATGCTCGGCGTCTTCGCCCTCACCGGCCTTCTGGCCGCGCCGCCGGCGCCGGAAACCTGGCCCCTGGCGCGCGGCCTGGGCGGATTCTGGGGCGAGGCGATGCTGAAGAGCCTCGCCGGCCTGATCCACTTCGTGCGGTTGCCGGCCGCGAGCCTGATCGCCGCCGTCGTGCTCGGCGCGGGGGGTCTCGCCGCCTTGGTTTATGCGATCGGCCTCGGCGTGGCCGACATCCTGGCCTTGGGTCCACTCATCGCCGCGCGGCTGCACAAACCCCCTTCTCCGCCCGCCGCGGCCGAGGAAACGCCGGTCCGGCGACGCAGGACCGCGCCGGTCATGACGATGGAGCCGCCCGAAGCCGCTGAAACCGTCGAAACCGATGCGACCGGGGACAACCAGCTCATTACGGCTCCCAAGGTCAAGACGCCCCGCCATCAGGTCCGCGACTCCGATCGCGAGCAACGCGAGAACCAAAAGGCCTTCGACTTCGCCAAGCCGGCCGGTTTCCATCTGCCGGAACTGGCCATGCTAGCCAAGCCCAAGCCCCGCGCCTCGGCTTTCGACGAAGAAGCGCTGCGGCAGAACGCCCGCATGCTGGAGGGGGTGCTGGCCGAGTTCGGTGTCAAGGGCCAGATCGACCAGATCCGGCCCGGCCCCGTGGTCACGCTCTATGAATTGGCGCCCGCGCCCGGCGTCAAATCCGCCCGGGTGGTCGCGCTGTCGGATGATATCGCCCGATCGATGAGCGTGGCGGCCTGCCGCGTCTCGGTCGTGCAGGGGCGCAACGCGATCGGGATCGAACTGCCCAACGCCCGCCGCGAGACCGTCTATCTGCGCGACCTGCTCTCTTCGACCGAATACGATAAGACCAGCCATGTCCTGCCGCTGGCGCTCGGCGAATCCATCGACGGCCAGCCCTACATCACCGACCTGGCGCGAATGCCGCACCTGCTGATCGCCGGCACGACCGGCTCGGGCAAGTCGGTGGTGGTCAATGCGATGATCCTCTCGATCCTCTACCGGCTCGCGCCTCATCAATGCCGGTTCATCATGATCGACCCGAAGATGCTGGAGCTGTCGGTCTATGACGGCATCCCGCACCTGCTCGCGCCGGTGGTTACCGACCCGAAGAAGGCGATCGTCGCGCTGAAATGGACCGTGCGCGAAATGGAGGACCGCTATCGCCGCATGTCCAAGATCGGCGTGCGCAATGTCGCCGGCTATAACGAGAAGGCGGTGGAGGCCCAGGCCAAGGGCGAACACTTCGTGCGCACCGTCCAGACCGGCTTCGACGAGCAGGGCCGACCCATCTATGAAGAGGAACAGTTGCGCCCCGAGCCCATGCCCTATCTGGTCGTGGTCATCGACGAGGTGGCCGACCTGATGATGGTGGCCGGCAAGGACATCGAAGGCGCGGTCCAGCGCCTGGCCCAGATGGCCAGAGCCGCCGGAATCCACCTGATCATGGCCACCCAGCGGCCCTCGGTCGACGTGATCACCGGCACCATCAAGGCCAATTTCCCGACCCGGATCAGCTTCCAGGTCACATCCAAGATCGACAGCCGCACCATCATGGGCGAGCAGGGCGCCGAGCAGTTGTTGGGCCAGGGCGACATGCTCTACATGGCCGGCGGCGGGCGGATCACCCGCCTGCACGGCCCGTTCGTCTCCGACGGCGAGGTCGAGACCGTCGCCCGCTACCTGCGCGACCAGGGCGAGCCGCAATACCTGGAAGAAGTCACCGCGGGCGGCGATGAGGACGGCGGCGATGACGGCGATCCGATGGGTGAAAACGGGAGTGGGGACGATCTCTACGACCGGGCCGTCGCCGTGGTGACCCGCGACCGAAAAGCCTCCACCAGCTATATCCAACGTCGCCTGCAGATCGGCTATAATCGCGCGGCGTCTCTGATCGAGCGGATGGAGCAGGAAGGCGTGGTCAGCCAGGCGAACCACGCGGGCAAGCGCGACATCCTGGCCGGTCCGCCGCCGAGCTGAGACGCGAACCTCGATCCAGCCACATTTCAGCCGCCGCCGCGCCTTGCGCTCAGCATCTTGGATTTTGGCGGCGTGTCGAGCCGAACAGAGGAACCGTACGTTTGATGGCCATGGTTGCGAAAACCCTGAAATCAGCCCTGGCCGGCATGGCCCTCGCCCTCGCCGCGGCCTCCGTGGCCTTGAGCGCGCCTGCGGCTCCCCTGGCCCCCGAGGACAAGGTCCTGGTCGACCATGCCGTCGCCTATCTGCAGAATCTCAGCGAGGTGAAGGGACGCTTCGTTCAGACCGATTCCCGCGGCGCCCGATCCGGCGGTGAACTCTATCTGGCCCGCCCGGGCCGGGCGCGGTTCGCCTATGACCCGCCATCCGGCCTGCTCGTGGTGTCCGACGGCGCGACCGTTTCGGTGTTCGACCCTCGGCTCAGGAGCTTCAACCACTACCCGCTGAAATATACGCCGCTGTCCTTGTTCCTTGCTCGCCAGATCCGGCTGGATCGGGGCGTGACGGTCACCCACGTCACCCATTTCAGCAATGGCTTCGGTCTGACAGCCCGCGACGGAAAGCACGAGACCCAAGGCCAGATCACCCTGACCTTCGCGACCGATCCTTTCCGCCTGAGCGACTGGACCATGACCGACGCGCGCGGCCAGACCACCCGCGTGGAAATCACCGACCTGAAGCCGGTTTCCGGGCTGGATCCCAGCCTGTTCGTTTTGCGCGCGCCGCAATCGGCTCCGTTTGTAACACCCCCGTTAAATTGAAGCATTTTCGTCACAATCAAGTAAAAACGACATTCTCCTTGACTTTGTGCGGTCTAGTGGCATTTTTAGCTCGCATGAGGCCTCGGTTGGATTTCCGAAGCCTGACGTCCCCGCCGGACCCCAATCCCCTCCCGGTGGCGGCCACGAGAGACCACTCCAACGCCCGGGCGCGGCCCTCCGCACCGGGCGTTTCTTTTTGGCCTGCCCCAAATGACAGCCGCCGGTTTGACTTGCCGGCGGATCGTGAGAAGACCTGCCCATGCGACTTCGGCTTGCGACCTGGAACGTCAATTCCGTGCGGCTGCGCGCCGAACAGGTGGCGAGGTTTGTGGCCGAACAGGCCCCAGACGTGCTCTGCCTGCAAGAGATCAAGTGCCAGGCGGGCGAGTTCCCGCGCGAGGCCTTCGCCGAGATGGGCCTGCCGCACCTGGCGATCAGCGGGCAGAAGGGTTGGCACGGCGTCGCGATCGCCTCGCGCCTGCCCTTCGAACCTGGCCCCACCCTGGACGTCTGCCGCGAAGGCCACGCCCGTTGCGTCTCGGCCAGGGTCGAGGGCGTCGAGATCCAGAATTTCTACATCCCCGCCGGCGGTGACATACCGGACCGGGAACTCAATCCGAAGTTCGACCACAAGCTCGATTTCCTCGAACGCCTGACCACCATAGCGGCGGCGCGCGATCCGAAAGCGCCCCTGATCATCACCGGCGACCTGAACGTGGCGCCGGGCGAGTTCGATGTCTGGTCGCACCGCCAGATGCTGCGCGTGGTCAGCCACACCCCGGTCGAGATCGAAGCCATGGAGCGGCTCAAGGCCGCCGGCCAGTTCATCGACCTGCCCCGCGAAGCGATCCCCGAACCGCGAAAACTGTTTTCCTGGTGGTCCTACCGCGCCGCCGACTTCCGCGCCTCGAACCGCGGCTTGCGCCTGGACCATATCTGGGTGTCACCGGGCCTGCGCGACGGCGCTTTCCGCACCGGCGCGGCGTCAGCGCGCGTCCACGACGATGTTCGCGAGTGGGAGCGCCCCAGCGACCATGCCCCGGTCAGCGCGGACCTGGCGCTTTAGGCAGGCATTTCGTGCGCGACGGACAGTCGCAGCCTGCAAGCGCTGTTGCCCCTGGATTGATATCGTTATGGCGCCAACCGGTAGCCGCCCGCTTCGGTCAGCAGCAGCTTGGCGCCGGCGGCGTCCGCTTCGATCTTCTGGCGCAGGCGATAGATATGCGTTTCCAGGGTGTGGGTGGTGACGCCCGCGTTGTAGCCCCAGACCTCGGCCAGCAATTCCTCGCGCGACACCGGCTTTTCGCCCGCGCGGTAGAGGTATTTCAGGATGTTGGTCTCCTTCTCGGTCAGGCGGACCTTTTTCTGCTTGGCGTCGACCAGGAGCTTGGCGGCCGGCCGGAATTCGTAGGGGCCGATCCGGAACACCGCGTCCTCGGACTGCTCGTGACTGCGAAGTTGGGCGCGGATGCGCGCCAGGAGAACCGCGAAGCGGAACGGCTTCGTCACATAGTCGTTGGCGCCGGAATCCAGACCTTGGATCGTGTCGGTCTCGCCCGTCGCCGCGGTCAGCATGATGACCGGCGCGGAAATCCCCGCCGCCCGCAGCCTGCGGCAAACCTCGCGCCCGTCGATGTCCGGCAGATCCACGTCCAGGAGGATCAGGTCCGGTTTGTCCGCGACCGCTTGGCGCACGCCGTCCTCGCCGGTTTCGGCCTGGGCGGCGGTGAATTCGTTGTTTAGGGCCAGTTGCTCAGCCAGTTCGCCGCGCAGGTCGGCTTCATCATCAATAATCAGAATGGTCTTACGCTGGGCCATGGTCCGAACATGCCCGCGCCGTCAGGGGGCGTAAAGCGCTCAAATCGGAGGAAGCGTCGGACGCGCCCCGAACAACGCCGAACCCACCCGCACCGAGGTCGCGCCGAAGCGCACGGCGGTTTCGAAATCCCCGCTCATGCCCATCGACAGCCGCTCCAGGCCGTTACGGCGCGCGATCTTGGCCAGGAGGGCGAAATGCAACGCGGGTTGTTCGTCCCGAGGCGGCACACACATCAGCCCTTCGATCGAAAGGCCATATTCGTTGCGGCAAGCGGCGATGAAGCGATCAGCCTCGGCCGGGACCACGCCAGACTTCTGCGGCTCCTCGCCGGTGTTGACCTGGACGTAAAGCCTTGGCGTCCGATCCAACCGATCAAATTCCTGCGCGAGCGCTCGCGCAAGCCTGGGCCGATCGAGGCTTTCGATGACATCGAACAGACGCACGGCGTCGTCCACCTTGTTGGTCTGCAAGGGCCCGATCAGGCGCAGTTCCAAACCTTCACGGCGCGCGGCCCAGCGCGACATCGCCTCCTGGACCCGGTTCTCGCCGAAGCGCCTTTGGCCCGCCGCCAGCACGGGCTCTATGATCGGCCAAGGCTGCTGTTTTGAGACGGCGACCAAATCCACCGTATCCGGATCACGGCCGGCGGCGACGGCCGCCGCGGCGATCCGCTCGAGGACGGTTCGCAGCGGGGACTTGGACTCCAAGTCGGTGTCGGGCATGGGAAGTCGATGAATGCTCTGCGGCCGCCGGGGGCGGTGATGGAAGGGGTGGCGGCGAAGCTAGGCCGCCGTCCGCGCCAAGGAAAGCCGGCATCGCGCCGCGCCGCGCCAGTCCCTTGCCTGTGGTTCTTGACCGACCCGATACGAACGCCAGACCCCATCGCGATCGCCGCCCGCCTGCCGCGCGGCGCGGCGGTGGTCTATCGCACGTTCGGATCAGAGGACCGCTTGGCGATCGCCAGCGCACTGCGCCGCCTGACCCATGCACGCGGACTGAAGCTCCTAATCGGCACGGACTGGCGGTTGGCGGCGGTGGTCGGGGCGGACGGCGTGCATTTACCACAAAGGCTGGCCTATCTCGCTCCCCGTCTGCGACGATCCCGCCCGGGTTGGCTGATTTCAACCGCCGCCCACAACCAAGCCGCGATCATCGCGGCTGCGCGCTGGCGCGTGGATGCGATCCTCGCTTCGGTGGTGTTCGACAGCCGCAGCCGTTCCGCGACCGGTCGTGTTCTGGGGCCAGTGCGATTCGCGGCGATGGTCCGCGCCTCATGGCTTCCCGTCATCGCCTTGGGAGGGGTGAATGATCGGACCGCGCCACGGTTGCTACGATCCGCCGCGGCGGGCTTGGCAGGCGTCGAAGTGTTCGAAAAAGCCGGCGGCGGACGAGCCAGGCCCCAACCTAGAACTTGAAACTGGTTTCCAGTTTCACGCGCGGCCCCTGTTGGTTCTGTTGGGGCAGTGGGTTGGTCCGGTCAAAGGTCGTGGTGTCGCCCAACGCGACCGCGCCGCCGACCCGAATCGACGGGGTGATACGGAAATAGGCCCCCGCCTGAACGTCACGCAACTGCATGTCGCGCCCGACCGGCTGGTTGAGGTCGAGTTTCAGGCCCCAATGGCCTTTTTGGTCCCAAAACAATGACTTTTGAGCCGGTTGCGGGCTCCAATGGTTCGTTTCCGGCTCAGCGCTAAAGTTCGAAAAGGCGTTGGAATTGAGGTTGATCGGTGCGTGAGCGGTCTGGATCGTCTGCGCGCGCGCGCCCGCGGCCGTCGCCAACAAGGCTCCGGCGCAGATCACAATTGCTGTGGCGCGCATCCTGGTCATGGCCGTCAGGCTACCGCCATCGTCTAAAAATCCCCACAATGACGCTCGCGCGCCACGTCCCGCCCATCTCGGTTCCGATTAGCGCATGGTTTTCGACGGGGTCAATGCGTGGGCGTCGCTGTGGCTGCGTCAGCCTCGCTTCTGGGCGCCGGCTGTGGCGCAAGCGCCACGCGATTCCTGTTGGGCGTCGGGGCGGGCGTGTTATAGAGCGCGTCTTGCGGTCAGGGGTGGACGCCGCGCGAGCTGGCGATTGTCCGGGTTTGCGCATAATCGAGCGGAGCGAAACACGATGAAGTTGATGCGTACAGCATCAGTTATTGCGGCGGCAATGGGCGCCGCCGCCCTGGCGGGATGCGCGCACAAGGCCGCTGGCGGCGACGCCTACAAGACGGCCGGATTCCATCCCTTCGGCGGCGGCAAACCGCCGGCGGCGGCGCCTGGCGCGATCGGCGTCAACGGTTATCTGTGGCGCGCTTCGCTGGACACCCTGGCTTTCATGCCGCTGGCGTCCGCCGATCCCTATGGCGGGGTGATCCTGACCGACTGGTACGTCAATCCGGAAAAGCCGGACGAGCGGTTCAAGTGCACGGTCTATATCCTGGACACGCGACTGCGCGCCGATGGCCTGAACGTCACCGTCTTCAAGCAGCACCATGACGCCTCGGGCGCCTGGGTTGACGCCGCCGCTTCGGACCAGACCGCCGCGGATATCGAAAACGCGATCCTGACGCGCGCGCGTCAGCTTCGACTTTCGAATATGAGCCAGTAGGCGCGACCCAGGTTCGAAAGCCGCTTCCGCTTTTGGCCGCCGCGCCCTAAGCCGAGCGCCAATCGACCGAGGCGCCTGTCGACCGAGGCGCCGGCCTCGACCCGAATTGCACTTTGACGCGCCCGATTCGAGCCGGTCGAATCGGGTCTGGATCTGGAGCTGGGCCGCGGCCATGGCGCGATACAATCCCAAGGAATCCGAGCCCCGTTGGCGCGCCGCCTGGGCCGATGCGGACGTGTTCCGCGCGCCAGACCCCCAGCAGAGCGGCGAACGGCCCAAATACTACGCCCTGGAGATGTTCCCCTACCCGTCGGGCCGCCTGCATGTCGGTCACGTCCGCAACTACGCCATGGGCGATGTGGTCGCGCGGTTCAAACGAGCCCGAGGCTTCAATGTCCTGCATCCGATGGGCTGGGACGCCTTTGGCATGCCGGCCGAGAACGCCGCCATGGAGCGCGGCGTTCACCCGAAATCCTGGACTTATGAGAACATCGCCGCGATGCGGGCCCAGTTGAAGCTGCTGGGCCTGTCGATCGACTGGAGCCGCGAGTTCGCCACTTGCGATCCGGCCTATTATGGCAAGCAGCAAGCCCTGTTCCTGGACCTGTTGAAGCGAGACCTGGTCTACCGCAAGGAAGGCATCGTCAACTGGGACCCGGTCGACCACACCGTGCTGTCCAACGAGCAGGTGATCGACGGCCGCGGCTGGCGCTCCGGGGCGGAAGTCGAAAAACGCAAGCTGACCCAATGGTTCGCGCGCGTCACCGATTACGCCGACGACCTGCTGGACGGCCTCGCGACGCTGGATCGCTGGCCGGACAAGGTCCGCGTGATGCAGGAGAATTGGATCGGCCGGTCCAAGGGCCTGCGGCTCACATTCGGCTATGCGACGCCGCCGAAGGATCATTCCGAAGGCGTGGAAGTCTACACCACGCGCCCCGACACGCTGTTCGGCGCGAGCTTCGTCGCCGTCGCGGCGGACCATCCGCTGGCGGAACAGGTCGCGCGCGCAAACCCGGCGGCGGCCGTGTTCATCGCCGAGTGCCGCAAAGGCGGAACCTCGGCGGCCGAGATCGAAGCCGGTGAGAAGAAAGGCTTCGATACAGGCGTCGAGGTGGTTCACCCTTTCGATCCGACTTGGCGCCTGCCGGTCTGGATCGCCAACTTCGTCCTGATGGATTATGGCGTGGGGGCGATCTTCGGTTGCCCGGCCCACGACCAGCGCGACCTGGATTTCGCCCGCAAATACGGCTTGCCGGTCCGGCCCGTCGTACTGCCGCCGGACGCCGACCCCGCGGACTTCCAGGTTGCGGACGAGGCCTATGTCGGACCTGGCCGGATCTTCAATTCCGGATTCCTCGACGGCCTGGAAATCGAGGCCGCCAAGGCCGCGGCGATCGCGCGGGTCGAGGCCCAAGACCAAGGCCAGGGCGCCACGGTCTACCGGTTGCGCGACTGGGGCGTCTCGCGCCAGCGTTATTGGGGCTGTCCGATCCCGATCGTCTATTGCGACTCCTGTGGGGCCCAGCCGGTGTCGGAAGACCAGCTACCGGTGATGCTGCCCGACGACGTCGAGTTCGACCGGCCGGGCAACCCGCTGCTGCGGCATCCGACATGGCGCGACACCACCTGCCCGGCCTGCGGCGGCAAGGCGTTGCGAGAGACCGATACGCTGGACACCTTCGTCGACAGTTCCTGGTACTTCGCACGCTTCACCGACCCGAACGCCGCCACGCCGATCAACCCGACCGCCGCGGATTATTGGCTGCCTGTCGACCAATATATCGGCGGGATCGAGCATGCGGTCCTGCACCTGCTCTACGCCCGGTTCATCACCCGGACCCTGGCGGATGCTGGGCAACTGAACGTGCGGGAGCCGTTCGCGGGCCTGTTCACCCAAGGCATGGTCACCCATGAGACCTATCGGCGACAGAACGGCGACTGGATCGAGCCCCAGGCCATCGAGGTGACGACCGAGGGCGATCTGCGCCGGGCGCGATTGCTCGATGGCGGCGAACCGGTGGAGATCGGCGACATCGAAAAGATGTCCAAATCCAAGAAGAACGTCGTCTCGCCGGAAGAGATCTCCGAGGCCTATGGCGTCGACGCCGCGCGGCTGTTCGTGATGTCGGACTCGCCGCCCGAGCGTGACGTGCAGTGGACCACTGGCGGGATCCAGGGCGCCTGGCGGTTCGTCAACCGGGTCTGGAACGAATTCGACAATCAGCCCGAAGCATTGGCGGACGCGCCGGCCGAAGACGATCCGGCGGCTGTCGAACTGGTGCGCGCGACGCACCGGCTGATCGCCAGCGTCACCGACAGCATCGAAGGCTTCCGCTTCAACAGCGGGGTGGCCCGGCTCTACGAATTCCTGAACGCCTTGCGCGCCGCGCCGGTCGAAACGGCCTCCCCAGCGCTGCTGGCCGCCCGCCGGCAAGCGCTGTCGGCCCTGGCGCGGCTGATCGCGCCGTTCACGCCACACCTGGCCGAGTCCTGCTGGGAGCGGCTGGGCGAGGCCGGCATGGTGGTGAACGCGCCCTGGCCTGATTTCGACCCGGCCTTGGTCGCCGTCGACGAGCGCGTGCTGCCCGTCCAGATCAACGGCAAGCGCCGCGGGGAGATCCGCGCGGCCACGGGCGCGCAAAACGCCGATATCGAGAAGATCGCTCTGGCGGACGCCGGCGTTCAGCGCCACCTTGAAGGCCTGACCGTTCGCAAGGTGATCGTGGTGCAGGATCGGATCGTCAACATAGTGGCCGCATGACGAAAACGCTTCGAAGCCTTGTGGCCATGGCCATGGCCGTTTCCGCGTCCGCGCTGACGCTGGCGGGCTGCGGTTTCACGCCGCTCTATGCGAAGCCGGGGGTCACGCCCGGCCTCGCGGCGATCGACGTGCATGCGCCGCACGGCCGCACGGCCTATCTCCTGGGCCAAGACCTAAACGACGCCTTCGCCCGCGACCGCACTGTTCCGCCGGTTTATCAACTGAACTTCACGGTGGCCGAGAAGCGCTATCCGCGAGGTCTGCGGATCGACAATGTCGCTACCCTCTACGAGACCCACATCACGGTCACCTATCAGTTGATCGAGATCGCCACTGGCCGGTTGGTCAAGGGCGGCGTCGAGCCGATCGTGGTGGTCTACGATGTCGCGGACCAGCCCTATGCGGGCATCGCCGCCCAGCAGAATAGCCAGGAGCGCGCCGCCAGCCAGGCCGCCGAGCGGATCCAGACCACTCTGGCGCTCTATTTCACCAGCCTCGCCCAGAAGAAATAGCCAGCCGAGGCCGCGCCGTGATCCTGTCCAAACGGCCTGATGTCGAGCGCTTCCTGAGCCAACCGACCAAGACCGTCCGCGGCGCCCTGATCCATGGCCGCGACCGCGCCGGCGTACATGAACGGGCCGACCGATTGGCCCAGGCCTCCACGGCGCATCCTGACGATCCTTTCGACGTCGCGCTGCTGACCGAAGCCGATATCGATAGCGACGGCGCGCGCCTGGCCGACGAACTGACGGCGCGGTCGCTCAGCGGCGGCCGCCGGCTGGTGCGGCTGAAATTGACCGGCGACCGCGTGGCGATCGACCGCGCCGCCGCCGAAGCGGTTCAGGCCCATGACGCCGGCTCTTTCAATCCGGACGCGTTCTTCCTGATCGAGGCTGGCGCCCTTGGCCGCGATTCAGCCCTGCGCAAGGCCGCCGAAAAAGCCGCACAGGTCGCCGCCATCGCCTGTTACGACGACGAGCCTGGCGATACGGCGCGGCTGGTGCGCGAAGGATTGGCGAAGGACAAGCTGAGCCTGAGCCCGGACGCACTGGACCTGATCGTCGGCCGCCTGCCCCACGATCGTGGCGTGATGCGCCAGGAGATCGAACGCCTGGCCCTGTTCCTCGGCCCAGGCGGCCAGGTGACCGCCAAGCCGGAAGATCTGGGGCCCTTTCTCGGCGTCGAGCCCGAGGCTTCGCTGGCCGAGGCGGCGGAAGACGCGTTCGGCGGCAAGATGGCCGGCGCCCACGCCAACCTCCGCCGGGCGGCGGCGGAGGGCGAGAGCGGGCCGGCGGCGGTGCGCGCCTTGGGGACCCACCTCGGCCGGCTTCGCCGCGCGCTGACCTTGGCCAAGGCCGGCGCCGGTCTGGCCGAGGCGGCGAAGGCTTCCGGCGTCTTCTGGCGCAACGAGCGGGAATTCCTGCGCCAGGCGCGCGCCTGGAGTCTGGAGCAGCTCGACGTCCTACAACCGGAGCTTTTGGCGGCTGACCGGGCCTGCAAACAGACCGGCTCGCCGGATGACCTGATCGCCGAGCGGCTGGCGCTGCTGATCGCGGGCCGTGCGCGCAGGCTGGGATTATAGGTCTCGGGCGCGTTCGCCGCCGGTCGTCAACCTCCGGCAGAGCTCGTCCAATTGCTCCAGCGACCCATAACGCACCCGCACTTCGCCAGCGCCGCCGCGATCGTTGATCTCGACGTGCAGGCCGAGCGCTTCGCTCACATCCTCTTCCAGGGCCCGGGTGTCGGCGTCCTTGACCGGGGCCGCCGACGGCGCGGGCCTCGTCGGGGCCTGGGCTCGCCGGGCCAGGGCTTCGGCCTCCCGCACGTTCAGGCCTTGGGCCAGGACCTGGCGCGCGAGAGCCTCGGGATCCGGGGCCGCCGCCAGCGCGCGGGCGTGGCCAGCGGTGAGCCGGCCGGCGCGCAGCTCCAACTGGACCGCTTCGGGCAGGCCCAGCAGGCGCAGGGCGTTGGCGACATGGCTGCGGCTCTTGCCGACGATCTGGGCGATCTCTTCCTGCGTGCGACCGAACCGGTCGATCAGGTCGCGATAACCGAACGCTTCTTCGATCGCGTTCAGATCGACGCGCTGGACGTTCTCGATGATCGCGATCTCGAGGGTCTTCAGATCGTCGAGTTCGCGCACCACCGCGGGCATTTCGCGCAAGCCCGCGCGTTGGGCCGCGCGCCAGCGCCGCTCGCCGGCGACGATCTGGTACCGCCCGCCGCCATCCGGAGACGGCCGCACCAGGATCGGTTGCAGGACGCCGCGTTCACGGATGGAGGCCGCCAAAGCTTCGAGGTCCTCTTCGACGAAATCCCGGCGCGGCTGGTCCGGATTGCGTTCGATCAGCTCGATCGGCAGGTCTCGGCCGTCGCTCGGCCAAGGCGTTCCACCCGCCGCCGCTTCGTCGGCCTCTCCCAGCAAGGCCGAAAGGCCCCGACCCAGTCCCCTGCGGTGATCGGCCATCAGCCGGCCGCCCGCAGGCGAGCGCGTTCGCGGCCGACCACTTCGCGCGCCAGGTTCAGATAAGCCTGACTTCCTAAACACTTAAGATCATAAACTAAGACCGGCTGTCCGAAAGACGGCGCCTCGGAAACCCGTACATTACGCGGAATCATGGTCTTGTAGACCTTATCGCCGAAATGGGTGCGGACATCCTGGGCGACCTGTTCGGAAAGACGGTTTCGCTTGTCGTACATGGTCAGGACCACACCCTGGATCTCGAGTTTGGGGTTCAGATTGCCGCGCACCAGGTCGATCGTCCGCATCAGTTGGGTCAGGCCCTCCAAAGCGAAGAACTCGCACTGCAGAGGCACCAGGACCGCATCCGCGGCCGCCATGGCGTTGACGGTCAGGAGGTTCAAGGACGGCGGGCAGTCGATCAGCACATAGCTGTAACCGCCTTCATTCACCCGCCCGCGCAACGCCGCGACAGCGTCACGGAGCCGGAACGAGCGCCGCGGCGCCTGGGCGAGCTCCAGTTCAACGCCCGACAGATTGGGATCGGACGGGACCAGTTCGAGGCCCGGCAGCGAAGTCTTGATCGCGGCGTCCGCCAGGGATGCTTCATTGACCACGACGTCATAGACCGTGGTCATCCGCTGCCCACGCATGATCCCCAGGCCCGTGGAGGCGTTCCCCTGGGGATCCAGGTCGACGATCAGCACGCGCTCGCCGACCGCCGCCAGGGCGGTGCCGAGATTGATCGCCGTCGTGGTCTTACCGACCCCGCCCTTCTGGTTCGATATCGAGAGCACGCGTAGGTCCGGGTAGCGCCGGCGGTCATACTGGTCGGACACGGGACACCTTTTGCAATCGTGCGATACGGCCCTCGGTATGGCTGATGCTGGGTATGAGGTCGGCCTCGAATTTCCAAGATTTAGCAGCTTCTTGTAGCTCAACCCCAACATCTTGTCCCTTAAGGAACAAGCCCGTGGCGCCAGACCGCAGGTATGGCCAAGCATAACCCAAAAGTTTGACCATGGGCGCGCAGGCCCGCGCGGCGACCACATCAACGCCCAGGGTCAGACTTTCGGCCCGGGCATTGTGAACGGTGACGGGTAATGACAGGGCGTCGACCACCGCCTGAAGGAAGCGGCAGCGCTTGGCCATGCTCTCGACCAGGTGAATCCGCGCTCCGGCGTCTCCCTTGGCCAGGATGGCCAGAACCAGACCCGGAAAACCCGCCCCCGCTCCGAGATCGGCCCAGGTGCGGGCTTCGGGCGCGATCAAACGGAGCTGAGCGCTGTCCAACGCGTGCCGCCCCCAGAAATCGCCCAGCGCGGAGGGTCCAACGAGATTCATCCGGCCGTTCCACTCGACCAGGAGATCAAAAAACGCCCGCATGTCGGCCATCCGCGCCTCGTTCGCGCCGGTCGCCGCCTGGAAGGCGTAGTCGTCGACCACCTTCGGCGCGGGTTCAAGCGGCGCGGGCGCGGCGGACATGGGCGAGCAGGGCTGTGAGGGCGCCAGGCGTTACGCCCTCGATTCGGGAGGCTTGGCCGAGGGTTCCGGGGCGAACCACCTCGAGCTTTTCGCGCGCCTCGTTGGAAAGCCCGCCGATCGCCTGATAGTCGAGCCCTTCGGGCAGCATCAGGTCTTCGTCCCGCCGAAAGGCCGCGACATCGGCCGATTGGCGATCGAGATAGCCGGCATAGGCCGCTTCGATTTCGATCTGCTCTCGGGTTTGCGAACTCCACGCGCTGATCTCCGGCCACAGAGCCGTCAGATCATCGAAGCCGATCTCCGGGTAGGCCAGGAGTTGGATCAGGTCTCGGCGCTGTCCATCGGCCTTGACCCGGAAACCATGCTTGGCCGCTTGGCCGGGGGTCAGCGTCAAATCGTGCGCCCGGCTCAGGGCCGCGGCCAGCGCGTCTTGTTTCACGTGAAACACGCCAGCGCGTTTTGAGCCCACGCAGCCCAGCGCCTCACCCTTGCCGGTTAGCCGTTGGTCGGCATTATCGGCGCGCAGCGTCAGGCGGAATTCCGCGCGGCTGGTGAACATGCGATAGGGCTCGCTGACGCCCCGCGTCACCAGATCGTCGATCATCACCCCGATATAAGCCTCATCACGGGCGAATACGGCCGCCGCGGCCCCGGACGCCGCGCGCGCCGCGTTCAGGCCGGCGACCAAGCCCTGGGCGGCGGCCTCTTCATAGCCCGTCGTGCCGTTGATCTGTCCGGCAAGGTAGAGCCCCGGCAGACGGCGCACCTCCAGGCTCGTCAGCAGTTCACGGGGATCGACATAGTCATATTCGATCGCATAGCCGTACCGGCGCACCTGGACCCTTTCCAAGCCCACGATAGTGCGCAAGAACAGCTCCTGGGTCTCCGCCGACACCGAGGTCGAGATCCCGTTCGGATAGACGGTGTCATCGTCCAGCCCTTCAGGCTCCAGGAAGACCTGGTGGCTGGAGCGATCCGCGAACCGGACCACCTTGTCTTCGATAGACGGACAGTAGCGAGGTCCGCGACCCGTGGCGCGGCCGCCATAGACCGCTGACTCGCCCAAACGCTCCGCGATAATCCGGTGGGTCTCCGCGTTCGTCCACGTGACGCCACACGATACTTGCGGCCGGTCGATCGCCGACGACAGAAACGAGAACGGCACAGGTTCGGCGTCGCCTGGCTGTATCTCAAGCCGGTCCCAAGCGATAGACGAGCCAGCCAGGCGCGCCGGCGTGCCGGTCTTCAGCCGGCCCATCTTCAGGCCCAGCGAATACAGCCGGTCGGAAAGGCCAATGGCGGGCGCTTCCCCGACCCGGCCAGCCGGCTCCCGCTGCTCACCACGATGAATAACGCCCTTCAGGAAAGTGCCCGTGGTCAGCACGACGCGACCAGCACGCCATTCCCGCCCATCGCTTGCCATCACTCCCGCGACACGGCCCCCATCGAGCACCAAGTCCTCGACCGCGGCTTCCTCGATCGTCAAGCCAATCTGAGCGCTGAGCTCAGTCTGCATGGCCTCCCGATAGAGCTTCCTGTCAATCTGAGCGCGCGGACCTCGCACGGCCGGGCCCTTGGAGCGATTCAACAACCGGAACTGGATGCCGGCTTGGTCCGCCATCCGGCCCATCAGCCCGTCCAGGGCGTCGACCTCACGAACCAGATGGCCCTTGCCGAGCCCGCCAATCGCCGGATTGCACGACATTTCACCGATGGTTTCGCGCCGGTGGGTCAGCAATAGCGTGCGCGCACCCATCCGCGCCGCCGCCGCCGCCGCTTCGCAACCCGCGTGGCCACCGCCGATAACGATAACATCCCAGGATGTGGGGGATTGAACCATGCCTGACCCGGAGGCGCCCGAAAGGCGGAGCGCCCGGGCGGGCTGTGCTTATAGTCCGGGCCAAAGGCGGCGTCGAGCACGGCTGTATGTTTCACGTGAAACATCCCCGACCCTGGGTTGACCCAACATCACTTCCCGATACAGAAGCGCGCGAACACTCGGTCCAATACCTGTTCAGCATCAATTCGCCCGCTGATCCTCGCCAAGCTTCGCGCCGCCAGCCGCACATCCTCCGCCGCCAACTCCACCGGCGCCTTCGACCGCAGCACCTCGATCGCCCGGTCGAGATGAACCTGCGCCTCCGTCAGAGCCTGTCGATGCCGCGCCTGGGTCGCCGCGGGAAACTCCGCACCCGAGAGCGCATCCGTGACCCGCGCCAACAATCGGCCCCGTAAGGCGTCCAAGCCCGGAGCCCCCGTCACCGAGGCCTCAACCACCTCCAGCCCATTCTGCTCCGCCCAGCGCCGCGCCAACCCGGCGTCATCGCCGTTCACCAGGTCGGCCTTGCTGATGACGCAAATATCCGCCGTCTGGACCGAACCCCTCGCCTCTTTCCACGCGCCGTTGAACGCGCCGTCGACGACCCACAAGCGCAGCGCGGCGCCAGATGCCGAGGCCCGAGCACGCCGCACGCCCTCCGCCTCCACAGGATCCGCGGTATCGCGCACGCCCGCCGTATCGGAGAGCCACACCCGAAACCCCCCCAACGTCAGCGGAACCTCGATCACATCCCGCGTGGTGCCGGGAATGGGCGTGACGATCGCGGCGTCTTTGCCGACCAGCGCGTTCAAGAGGCTGGACTTGCCGGCATTGGGCGCACCGACCAGGGCGATTCGATAACCGTCGCGAATCCGCTCACCCCGATCAGCATCCGCCAAGGCGCCGCCGAGTTCATCGGTGAGTCGGGAAAGCGCCGGGCCAGCCTCCTCGGCGATAGTCTCGGGAACCTCCTCGTCCGGGAAATCCACCGCCGCTTCGAGGACGGCCAGCGCGTCCACCAACACCTCGCGCCAGGCGGCGTGGCGGCGCGCGAGATCCCCATCGAGCTGGGCGAGCGCCTGGCGTCGTTGGGCATCGGTTTCCGCGTCCACAAGATCGGCCACGGCTTCGGCCTGGGTCAGGTCCAGCTTGCCATTCTCGAAAGCGCGGCGCGTGAATTCGCCGGGCTCCGCCAATCGCGGACCCAGCTCGAGCAGCGCCTTGACAAGCCCATCGACCACGGCCGCCCCGCCGTGCACGTGGAACTCGGCACAATCCTCACCCGTATAGCTATCGGGGCCGGGGAACCAGATTACCAGCGCACGGTCCAGCACCACATCCGAGCCTGGACCCCGCAAGGTTCGCAGCACCGCCTTTCGCGGCAGGGATCCACCACCAGAGAGGCGTCGCAAAACCGAGCCGGCGCGTGGCCCGGACAGTCGCACGATGGCCACGGCCGCGCGCCCCGGCGCCGTCGCCAGAGCGAAGATCGTGTCCGTCATGCCGCGCCGCCTGAATCGCTATCGCTTGGCCGCGTTGGCCGCGGCGCTCATCAGTTTCATGAACTGCTCCTGGGCCTGGCCGCCGAAAGCCATCCAGTTCTTCATCAGTTCCTCGGGCTGAAGCGCGGCCATGTTGGCCCTCAGCCGCGTCTGCATCTCGTCCGTCAGGGTCTTGTTCAGCGCCGCCACGTCGGGCAGGCCCAAAAAGGCCCTCGCCTCCTCCGGCGTGCATTCGACTTCGATCTTCGCCTTCATCATCCCGAACCTCCGGTCCCCACGATATTGTTATGGGCCTTGGCCCGGCCAGGGCGCTAGTAGCAATCCAGTTTTCACATGGAGTGCATTCAAAATGACCGCTGCATCGATGACCATCACGACCGCCGACGGTGCATTTTCGGCCTATGTGGCCCGGCCCGCGGCGACCAAGGCCCCGGCGGTCGTGGTTCTCCAGGAGATCTTCGGCGTCAACGCCGTCATGCGCGGCGTCTGCGACGCTCTCGCGGCCCAAGGCTATATCGCGGTCTGCCCGGACCTGTTCTGGCGGATCGAGCCGGGGATCGACATCACCGACCAGAGCGAGGCTGAATGGAAGCGCGCCTTCGAACTTTTCAACGCGTTCGACGTTGAGCGGGGCGTCGCCGACATCGCGGCCACCATTGATGCGGTCCGAGCCAGACCCGATGTCGATGGCAAGGTCGGCGCCGTTGGTTATTGCCTGGGCGGCCTTCTGGCCTATCTGACCGCGACCCGCACGGACAGTGATGCGAGCGTCAGCTATTATGGTGTCGGGATCGAGAAATACACCGCCGAAGCGGCCAAGTTGGCCCGGCCGCTCCTGATGCACATCGCCGAGGAGGATCAGTTCTCCCCCAAACCGGTTCAGGAACTCATCCTGAACGCGCTGAAGAACCATCCCCAGATCGAGATCCACACCTATCCAGGCCGCGACCACGCCTTCGCCCGTCCGGGCGGAGAGCACTTCCATGCCGAAGACGCCGCCACGGCTGACGAACGCACCAGGACCTTCTTCAAAAAGAACCTGGGCTAGGAACCAGATCATGCTCGCGATCCAAGCCACCCGCGCCGGCGGCCCCGAGGTTCTCGAAGCCATCGATCTGCCCCTGCCCGAACCGGGACCCGGCCAGATCCGCATTCGGCACGAAGCCATTGGCCTGAACTTCATCGACACCTATCACCGCTCCGGCCTTTATCCGATCAAGATGCCGGCCGTGCTGGGCCAGGAAGGCGCCGGTACCGTCGATGCTGTCGGCCAGGGTGTGACCCGCTTCAAGCTCGGGGACCGCGCGGGCTACGGCGCGGGACCTATCGGCGCCTATGCCCAGGCGCACCTGGTTCCCGAAAATCGGGCGGTCCACGTGCCGCAAGGCTTGTCGACTCAAATCGCCGCGGCCGCCCTGCTGAAAGGCATGACCGCCGAGTTCCTGCTCCGGCGGTGCTATCCCCTGGCCGCCGGCGAGACCGTTCTGGTTCACGCCGCGGCTGGCGGCGTTGGCGGCATCCTGACCCAATGGGCCAAGGCGCTCGGCGCGACCGTGATCGGCGCGGTCGGCTCCCCCGACAAGGCGGCGATCGCCCGCGCCCAGGGCTGCGACCACGTGATCGAGTATCGGCGCCAGGATGTCGCCGCCAAGGTCAAGGAGATCACGGGCGGCTCCGGCGTCCGCGTGGTCTATGACGGCGTCGGCGCCGCGACATTCGAGGCCAGCCTGGCGAGCCTCGGCCGCCGTGGCATGTTGGTCAGTTTCGGCAACGCGTCCGGGCCGGCGCCAGCCATCGAGCCGGCGAGACTGGCTCGGGGCGGCTCCCTATTCCTGACCCGGCCGACCCTATTCGACTATGTGGCGACCAATGAGGAATTGGACGCCAGCGCGGCGGCATTGTTCCACGTGATCGAAACTGGCGCGGTCAAGATCGAGATTGGCCAGACCTTCCCGCTGGCGGAGGCTCGCCTTGCGCACGAGGCCTTGGAAGGCCGGCGGACCACCGGCCAGACCTTGCTGATCCCGTAAGCTATCTCGCCAGAGTCCCTAGTTCCTCAAGCACCCAAACCACATGAATCCAACATGACCTAATGCATGATAGATTTTCAGTCGTTCTTTTCCGGTACCTAAAATAAGCTTCAAGTATTCATAGATTGGAAGAAGTCCGCATTGTTCTTGCTCTGGCGGAACTTGTCCAACAGGAACTCGATCGCGTCTTGCGGACCCATCGGACCCAGGATGCGGCGCAGAATGAAGATCTTCTGCAACGTGTCCCTCGGCGTGATCAGCTCATCCTTCCGAGTGCCGGATTTCAGGATATCGATGGCCGGATAGATCCGCTTGTCGGCGACCTTGCGGTCCAGAATGATTTCCGAATTGCCGGTCCCCTTGAACTCTTCGAAGATCACCTCGTCCATCCGGCTGCCCGTTTCGATGAGCGCGGTGGCGATGATGGTCAGCGAGCCGCCTTCCTCGATATTCCGCGCCGCGCCGAAAAACCGCTTCGGACGCTGCAACGCATTGGCGTCCACGCCGCCGGTCAGCACCTTCCCGGACGACGGCACCACGGTGTTGTAAGCCCGGCCAAGGCGCGTGACCGAGTCCAGGAGGATGATCACGTCGCGCTTATGTTCGACCAGGCGCTTGGCCTTTTCGATCACCATCTCGGCGACCTGGACGTGGCGTGTCGCCGGTTCGTCGAAGGTGGAGGAGATCACCTCGCCGCGCACGGTGCGCTGCATGTCGGTGACTTCCTCGGGCCGTTCGTCGATCAAAAGCACGATCAGATAGCATTCGGGATGGTTAGCCGCGATCGACTTGGCGATGTTCTGCAGCATCACGGTCTTGCCGACCCGGGGCGGGGCGACGATCAGGCAGCGCTGGCCCTTGCCCAAGGGCGCGACCACGTCGATCACGCGGCCGGAACGATCCTTCAAAGTCGGATCATCGATCTCCATCGTCAGCCGCTCTTCGGGATAAAGCGGTGTCAGATTGTCGAAGGCCACCTTGTGGCGGACATTGTCGGGGCTCTCGAAATTGACCGAGTCGACCTTGACCAGGGCGAAATAGCGTTCGCCTTCGCGGGGCGAGCGCACCCCGCCCTCGACGCTGTCGCCGGTGCGCAGGCCGAACTTGCGAATCTGCGAGGGCGACACATAGACATCGTCCGGCCCTGACAGATAGTTGGCTTCCGGCGAGCGCAAGAAACCGAAGCCGTCCTGCAGGACTTCCAGGGTGCCGCTGCCGGAGATATCGACGCCTTCCTCGGCCACGGCCTTGAGGATCGCGAACATCATGTCCTGCTTGAGCATGGAGTTGGCGTTTTCGATCTCCAGCGCTTCGGCGAAGGCGACCAGTTCGGCGGCCGGCTTTTCCTTCAATTCCTGCAAGGACATCTTGGTCAAGCCCATCGCCGCGATCGCCTGGCTGGCGGCGGAAGGGCCTTCTTCAATCGCATCGGCTGATTCGCCCGCGACTTCAGGAGAAAAGCCCGCGCTGGTGTCGGCGAGCTCTGGAATGGATTCAATGACGGATTCGTCTGACATTTTTGACTTCTGGGTTGGGCCGCGCACGCGGCCGTAACGCTCCAAATGGTGGAGCTGGCAAGGGGTTCAGGATGGCGCCACGACCGGATGGCTTTGGCGCTGGTTGGGGGATCGGACCGTGGCTGCGCCGCCAGGGCGCGGGGTCCGATGGAAGGCGGGAACGCGCCGAGGGCGCGCTTGATCAAGCGGAAACACATGCCGCCCGTTTGGTCAAGCGTGACGCTGGATCCGTCTTCAAGCCCCGAACTTCGTCGTCACCGACAACACGATCACGACGGCGATCAGAAACGGCACCTCATTGGTCATTCGCCAGAACCGTTCCGAACGTTGATTGCGGTTCTCGGCAAAGGCCCGCCGCGCCCTGGCGAGAAAACCATGCCAACTCACCAGGCACAGAATCCCGACGATCTTCGTCAAGGCCCACGGCGCCGACCAGAAGTGGGGCCCGAGCCGCGTCATATCAACCCCGACCAGCAGGCCGCCGAACAGGAACACCAGGATCATCGCCGGATTGATGATGATTCTCAGCAGCTTGACCTCCATGGTCTTGAAGGTCTCGTCCATCTGTGAGCCGGGCTCGGCGCGGGTGTGATAGGCGAACAGCCGCGGCAGATAGAGCAAGCCGGACATCCAGGCGATCACCGCGATGATGTGCAGGCCTCTGAGGAGATTATAGTGCGCGATCAGCATGCCGCGGCCCCTTCTCGCCGTCTTGGGCAGCGACTCCATGCGCTGTCGCAGACGAAGGGTGAACCTGGATGGACGCCTTCCGCCTGGCCAAGCAACCCCAACGCCGACCGCGCCAATCCCTTGATGAAATCGGTTTGCACGCCGAGGGCCGGCACGCGGATATAGGGCGTACAGCCAGCCGCGACGGCCAGTTTCGCATAGTCATGGTCCAATTCGACCAGGGTCTCCACGTGCTCGGAGACGAAGGCGACCGGCGCGACCACCACCCCGACGCCATCGCGTCCCGCCTGCTGGATCGCCTCTGGAGTCGACGGGCCCAACCATTTCAGAGGACCGACCCGGCTCTGATAACAGACCCGCCAGTCTGTCCAGCCCGGCCCAAGGCGCTCGGCGATGGCGGCGGCGGCGGCTTCGATCTGGCTCTGATAAGGATCGCCGTCCTCAACTTTTTTTTGAGGCAGGCCATGCGCCGAAAACAACAGCCGGATCTTCCCCGGCCGGCCCGCCGTTTCCCACGCGGCCATAATCCGCCGCGCGTGCGCGTCCACGAAGCCGGTGTCGATCGGATAACAGCACAGGGCCCGCATACGACCCCGCCCCCGGTAAACCGACGTCCATTCAGCGGTCGAGGACGCTGTCGTCGTCATCGAATACTGTGGATAGAGCGGCGCCAATACCAGATCATCGGGCGCGAATGCGGCCACCGCACGCGCGACCTCGGCCGCTCGCGGCGCCCAATAACGCATGGCGATGAAGACCTTTGTTTCGATGTCGGGGGCGAGGTCCGCGAATACCCGGTCCAGCGCCGCCGCCTGAGCCTCGGTCTGCGGCAGCAGCGGCGAACCACCACCCATCAAGGCGTAATTGGTCCTGGCTGATTTAGCCCTGATCGTTGAGATCAGGAGGGCCAGCAACCAGCGCACGACACCCGGCGCCTGGATGATCGCGGGATCCGAGAACAGGTTGAACAGGAACGGCCGCACCGCCGATTGCCGATCTGGGCCGCCAAGATTGAACAGGACGACGGCAAGGCGCCGCTTGTCGGCCATGTCAGCCGGCCCGCCAGGCCGTCACCCGCGCCACGGCCCGCTCGATGTGATCGATCGGCGTATCGGGCAAGACCCCGTGGCCGAGATTGAAGATATAGGGGCCATCGCCCCACTGCTCCAGAAGCTGATCGATCCGTCGGTCGAGAGCCTCGCCGCCGGCCCTGAGCAACAGGGGATCCAGAGCCCCTTGTATGGTCACGCTCTGTTGCAGGCGTTGACCGAGCGCCTTGGACGCCTGGACATCCAGGCCGACCGCCTGGACTCCGGCGCGCTCCGCATAGCTTTCCGCCAGGCCGCTGGCCCCTCGGGGAAAGCCGATCACCGGCGTGGTTAAGCCGGCTTCGCGCAGTTGGGTGACCACGCGGGCGTGTGGACGGATGACCAGTCGTTCGAACAGATCCTCGGGCAGGTTCTCCGACCAGGACTCGAACAGTTGCAAAACCTGGGCGCCGGCCTTGGCCTGCATGACCAGATATCGCGCCGTCGCCTCGACCAGGACGTCGATCAAGGCGTCCATGACCTCCGGCTGTTGGTAGGCGAAGGTCCGGGCCCCGCTGCGATCGCTGGAGCCACCCTCGATCATATAGGTCGCCACCGTCCAGGGACCGCCCGCGAACCCGATCAAGGCCCGCTCCGGTTCCAGGGCGGCCCGCACAAGCTTCAGGGTCTCCCCGATCGAGGCCAGCCGCTCGGTCGAGGCGTCAACCTGATCTCTCAGGCTTTCGACCGACGGCAACGCGCCAAGCTTGGGTCCTTCGCCCGCCTCGAACCAGACCTCCTGGCCCAAGGCTCGGGGGATCAGCAGGATGTCGGCGAACATGATGGCCGCGTCCAACGGGAAACGCCGCATGGGCTGAAGCGTCGCCTCCGCCGCCATCCGCGGATCGTGGCAGAAGGCGATGAAATCAGGCGCCTGGGTCCGAAGCGCCCGGTACTCGGGCAAGGACCGCCCCGCCTGCCGCATGAACCAGATCGGCGGGCGTGTCAGGGTCTCTCCGGCCAGGGCGCGGAGCATGAGCGGTTGGCTTGGAGGCGAGGGCGCGTTCATCACCCTCGTTAAATCCGTTCGGCGAGCAATGCTCAAGTCCGCCCTTCGCCTCCTTCCTTAATGAAAGATTTAAAAAGGTTTTGAGAAAGAAGTTTAAAGGCGCGAATCGTGGGGATGGTTTATCGAGTCAGGGGATATGCGGTATTCCTCCCCAACCCATCGACAGCCATCCTCGCCGTGGACAGCGCCCTGTGAACAATGGGGACAAATGCGAAACCACGACAAAAGTTAATAGAATCTTAACCGGGCCCGGGGTCAAAGCGTGGGCGCATGGCCCCAGGCCTTATGGGCGCCAAGCCTGTGATTCGACTCTGTCAAACCTGCTGGCTATGGGGACAACAGGCCCTCTAAAGGGTGGTTTGTCCCAAGTCTCGAGGCTGGGCGAGATTGGGCCGCCGTTCTTCCCCGGGGCGTCATCCTCTTGAGGGCCAGTGGTTAACGATCGGTTAACGAATTATTCACAGGAAAAAGAGAAGGACTGGACCCTGGCGATGACATCTTCGCGTTTCGCCACCTATTTCCATGTCCACCTGGTGTCGGACTCCACGGGCGAGACCTTGAACGCCATGGCCAAGGCCGTGTGCGCGCGCTTCGATAATGTGCTGCCGATCGAACATATCTATTCGTTGGTCCGATCCCAACGGCAGCTCGAACGGGTCCTGGTCGAGATCGAAGGCGCGCCGGGCGTGGTCCTGCACACGATCGTGGATTCAAACCTGCGCGCGGCGCTCGAACAGGGTTGCCGCGAGTTGGATCTGACTTGTGTGGCGGCTCTGGACCCGCTGGTCGGCGCCTTGGCGCGTTATCTTGGCGCGTCGCTGTCGACGCGGGTTGGCGCCCAGCACGCGCTGGACAACGACTATTTCAACCGGATGGACGCGCTCAGCTACGCGATCGGCCATGACGATGGCCAGGGGACCCAGGACCTGGAAGCGGCGGATGTGGTCCTCGTCGGCGTCAGCCGGACCTCCAAGACGCCGACCTCGATCTACCTGGCGCACCGGGGGATTCGCGCCGCTAATGTGCCGCTGGTCCCAGGCGCCGAGCCGCCGGCCCAGTTGTTCGGCCTGAAACGGGCAATCGTCGTGGGCCTGACAGTCTCACCCGACCGGCTGATCCAGATCCGGCGCAACCGCTTGCTGAATCTGCGCGAAGAGCGCGAAAGTGCCTATATCGAACTGGAATCGGTGCGTGACGAAATCGTGCGGGCGCGGAGAATGTTCGAGAAGTATGGCTGGCCGGTCATCGATGTGACCCGCCGATCCGTGGAAGAAACCGCCGCGGCGGTCATCAACGTCCTGACCGCGGGGGGCGGCCAAGTGGAAATCCTGGCGTGACACGGGTGATTCTGGCCTCGAAGAGCGCCGCGCGGGGGGCCTTGCTCGCCGGGGCGGGTGTCGCTTTCGAGACGGTCGGATCGGGCGTCGATGAAGATGTGATCAAACAACGGCTGCTCGCCGAGCGCGCCGATCCGATGACGATTGCGTCGGCCCTGGCGGCGGCGAAGGCCGAGGCGGTGTCGGCGGCGCGCGATGGCCTCGTGATTGGCGCGGACCAGACCCTGGATCTCGATGGCGTCCTGTTCGACAAGGTGGGAAACCTGGAAGAGGCCCGGCGGCGGCTGGAGCAATTGCGGGGGCGTCGGCACCAACTGCATTCCGCCGTGGCCGTGGCGAAGGCCGGCGCCGTGGTTTGGAGCGAGATCCAAAGCGCCAGCCTGACCATGCGCGCGTTCAGCGCCGATTTCCTCGACGCCTACCTGATCCGCAACGGCGGGGCGGCGCTTTCCAGCGTCGGGTGTTATCAATTGGAGGGCCAAGGCGTTCAGCTATTCGACCGGATCGACGGCGATTATTTCACTATATTGGGATTGCCGATGATGGGGCTGTTGGCCCTGCTCCGGGGTGAAGGCGTGGTCGCGACGTGACTGGCGTTGTCAGGGGTTCGACCCGGGTGGCGGGTGTAATCGGCTGGCCGATCACTCATTCCCTGAGTCCGATGCTGCATAATGCGTGGCTGGCCGCGGCGGGCATCGACGGCGTCTATATCGCGCTCAGCCCGGCGCCCGAACGGTTGGCGACTTTTATCGATGGGTTGCGGGGCGGCGTTTTCAGCGGCCTCAATGTGACGGTTCCCTATAAGGAACAGGCTCTGGCCTTGGCCGACACGGCTAGCGACCGGGCGTACAAGGCCGGGGCGGCGAATCTCCTGACGTTCGCGCCAGATGGCGCGGTCCGAGCCGACAATACGGATGGGTACGGCCTCCTGGCGGCGTTCGCGGCCCAGGCGCCAGGTTTCAAGGCCGATGCCGCGCCCATCGCCATTCTTGGGGCGGGCGGGGCCGCGCGGGGCGCGGCGGCGGCCTTCCTCGAAGCTGGTTCGCCGGCCGTGCGCCTCATCAACCGAACCCTGGGCCGCGCGGAGGCTGTCGCGGAAGGCGTGGGGGGTTCAGTGGAGACCTTTGGCTGGGCGGACGCGAAAAAGGCGTTCGAAGGCGCCGGCGCCCTGATCAACGCCACAACCCTCGGCCTCGTTGGCGGCGAACCTCTGGAGATCGATCTGGACGGCTTGCCTCACGAGGCCATCGTGATGGACATGGTCTATCGCCCTCTACGAACCGCATTGGCGATCCGCGCTTCCGCTCGGGGACACAGGATCGTCGACGGGCTCGAAATGCTGATCCACCAGGCCGAACCGTCGTTCGAGGCCTTTTTCGGCCAGTCGCCGCCCGCTAGCCTGGACGTGCGCGCCCTCGCGGTGGCGGCTCTGGAGCATCAGGCATGATCATCATCGGGCTGACAGGTTCGATCGGGATGGGCAAGTCGACCACCGCCGCGATGTTCGCCGCCGAGGGCGTGCCGGTCTACGACGCCGACGCCGAGGTCCATGTCCTGCAAGGTCCCGGTGGGGCGGCGGTGGCGCCAATCGAAACGGCCTTCCCCGGCGTCGTGAAGAACGGCGCCGTGGATCGGGGCCTGTTGGGGGGGCGCGTGCTCGGCGATCCAGCCGCGATCAAGCGGTTGGAAGGGATCGTGCACCCGCTGCTCGGCGCCAGCCGGTCGGCTTTCTTTGAGCGCGCGGAGGCCGATGGAGCCGAGATGGTGGTGCTCGATATCCCGCTTTTGTTCGAGACCGGCGGTGAAAAGCGGGTCGATGCGGTGGTGGTGGCGTCCGCGCCGGAAGCGATGCAGCGCGAACGGGTGCTGGCTCGCCCGGGTTGGGACGCGGCCCGGCTGGACGCGGTCCTGGCCAAACAACTGCATGACTTGGAGAAACGCGCGCGCGCCCATTTCATCATTGATACCAGCCAAGGCTTGGCTCATGCGCGTGAACAGGTGCGGCGCGTCATTTCGACCCTCAAAGCCGACGCGCCGCGACTTGAAGCTCGTGGCGAACCGACCCAAGGATAGCCGATGCGCGAGATCGTCCTGGATACCGAGACCACCGGCCTTGACCCTCGCACCGGTCACCGCCTGATCGAAGTCGCCTGCGTCGAATTGGAGGACTTCCTGCCCACCGGGCGGACCTTCCACCGCTATGTCCACCCCGATCGGCCCATCGATGCGGACGCCGAACGGGTGCACGGCATTTCCCTGGCCTTTCTGAACGACAAGCCCCGGTTTCACGAAGCGGACGTGTGCGACGCTTTCCTCGATTTCGTCGGCGAGGCGGTCCTGATCGCCCACAATGCCGGCTTCGACCGGGGGTTCATCAATGCCGAACTGGAGCGCGCCGATCGGGCGTCGCTTCCGGATGCTCGCTGGGTCGACACGCTCTCGATGGCCCAGAAACGCTTTCCAGGCATGTACAATTCCCTGGATGCGCTCTGCAAAAGATTCAAGATTTCGCTCGCCGACCGGGACAAGCACGGCGCCCTGATCGACGCCCAACTGCTGGCGGCGGTCTATCTGGAACTGCGTGGCGGCAAGGAACGCGGCCTCGACCTCGCGCCCGTCGTGACCCAGGCCCAGGGCGTGATCGCGGCGGGCCGCATCGTCTATGGCGCTCGACCGCGCCCCCTCGCCGCCCGCTCGACCGAAGCCGAGCGCGCCGCCCATGCCGAGTTCGTGCGGCGGACGCTGAAGGACAAGGCGCTGTGGCTCGGTTTCGAACTCGAGGGGCCGACGGTCCCCTAAACCAATCCGGAAGGTTGCTGCTGCAGTTGAGCCTGGCGGGCCGCGAAGACGGCGCCGAAATCGATCGGCTCCAGCATGAACGGCGCGAAACCGCCATCAATCGTCAGGTCAGAGATAATACGCCTGGCGTAAGGGAACAGAAACCGTGGGCATTCGATCAGCAGCACCGGCTCCAGGTCCGATTCCGGGACGCCGGTGATCTGGAACAGCCCGCCATAAAGCAGTTCGACATGGAAACTGGGCTGGCCCTCGGTCTGCGCCTTGGCCGCCAGCTTCAGATCGACTTCGTAGAGGCCATCCGGGCGCACGCGCGCATTCATCTCGACATTCAGGTCGATCTGGGGCTGAACCGGCCCGGTTCTCAGGGATTCCGGAGCGCGGGGGTTTTCGAACGACAGATCGCGGACGAACTGCGCGAGCACGCGAATGCCCGGCGGTGTCGGGATGGCGCCATCGCCATTGGCGCCCGCGCCTTGGAAGTCGGTGTCGGTCATGAACGGCGATGTCCTGTGGTAGCGGTCTAGGAAGAACGAACGGGCGCCCGCCTTGCCTTGGAGCCAGAAACCGGGGCTGCTATCATGGGCCGCATGAGCGCGCAACGCAGCCTCACGCAGGGAACCCGCGCCTACCCCGACGGGTTTCAAGCCTTTGTCAGCAAAGTAGGCGCTATGGGAATCTGTATGGCCCAGGCGCCGGGTCGAGGTATAAAGTGTTTTGGGGCAGCTCCCGATGCGGTTGTCGACCGCGTCTATCAACCGCGGTGACTGAGTGGAACTCCTGGAACTTTTGATCTTCGCCGCCCTGGCCGCCGTGGTGCTCTACCAGCTCTACGCGGTTCTGGGCCGTCGGGTGGGTCGCCAGCCCGAGGACGCCGCGCCCGTGCCCGCGACGGGACGGCCCGAAGATGTCGATACGCGCAAACGTGAAGCCGCGACCCTGGCCCTGCCGGCGTCCGGCCTGGCCGCGCTGCGCAACCGCGACCCCAGTTTCGATCCCGCTCGGTTCCTTCAAGGCGCCAAGGGCGCCTATGAGATGATCGTCAAGGCTTTCGCCAGCGGCGATCGCGAAACCCTCCGCCGCCTGATCGCGCCGTCGATCGT
This sequence comes from Caulobacteraceae bacterium, assembly GCA_036272715.1. Classification (GTDB taxonomy): domain Bacteria; phylum Pseudomonadota; class Alphaproteobacteria; order Caulobacterales; family Caulobacteraceae; genus Poindextera. Next base: position 50,117 of record DATAYD010000071.1, read on the forward strand.
GACCGGTTTCGAGAACGCGATCAGCGCGCGGGAAGCGGAAGGCCGCAGCGAAACCGTGGAATTCACCCAGCCGCCCCGCGCCGACCTGGAAAGCGCCGAGGCGGAAGGTGATGTCGCTCGCGCCCGCGTGCGCTTCCTGGCCGAGTTCCGCAGTCGCTCCAAAGGACCGGAAGGCGAAGCTGTCGACGACAAGCGCACCGCCGAGGTCTGGACCTTCGAGCGGCGATTCTCCAATCGCGATCCCAATTGGACGCTGGTGCGGGTCGACGCGGCGGAAGCGTGAGGGTGGTTCGTCGGTATCGCGCCGCCGCCGCGGCGTTCGTCGCCTTGGCGCTTTATGCCTGCGCCTCCCCGCAAGTGGCGACCGCGCCGCCTTCCCGCTTTGGCCCGCCGCCCCCGCCCCTTCCGTCTTCCGAACCGTTCAGGCCGGCGCCTCCGCCGAGCACGGGCGCCTTCGCGGTCTTGGCCGGATGGGACCGAGAGGACCACGCCGGCGCCTTGCGGGCTTTTGTCTCCGGGTGTGGGGTTTCTCGTGATCCGGACCTTCGCGCCGTCTGCGCCCGCGCCCGCACGCTGGGGCCGGTCGACGAGGCGGGCGCTCGCGCCTTTCTGGAAGCCAATTTCCGTGCCGAGCGCATCGGCGACGGCGGCCTGCTGACCGCCTATTTCGCACCGGAATACAAGGCGAGGGCCGCGCGAGAGGATCCCTTCACGGCGCCCGTCCGCGCGCGGCCGTCCGACCTGGTCAGTGTCGACCTGGGCCTGTTCGATCCGGCCTTGGCCGGCCACAAGCTCTCCGGCCGCGTCATCGACGGCCGGCTCTCGCCCTATCCTGATCGCATGGACATCGAAGCGTCCCGGGCCGACGCGCCGCTGGCCTGGATGAAGCCAGAGGAGCTGTTCTTCCTTCAGATCCAGGGCTCCGGCATCCTGGTCCTGCCGGATGGCCGGCGATTGAAGGCGGTGTTCAGCGCCAGCAACGGCAAGCCCTTCACTCCGATCGCGCGCACCCTGCGCGATCGCGGCGTCCTGCCGGACAACAACACCTCCGGTGACGCGATCATGGCCTGGCTGGCCGATCATCGGGGTTCGGAGGCCGACGAGGTGATGCGGCTGAACGCGCGGTACGTGTTCTTCAACCTCGCGCCGGACGATGGCCGCGAACCCGCCGGCTCGGCGGGAGTGGCTCTGATCCCAGGCCGCGCCCTGGCCGTCGATCCGACGCAGCATCCCCTGGGCGGGCTTTACTGGATCGACGCGCGCGCGCCGGCGCTGAACGGCGCTTTCCCGGTCTATCAGCGCTTGGCCCTGGCGCTCGACACCGGCGGCGCGATCAAGGGACCGGTGCGTGCGGACCTCTATGCGGGCAGCGGCCCGGGCGCCGGCCTAGAGGCGGGGCGCGTTCGCCACACGCTGACGCTCTATCAACTCATGCCGATCCCGGTGTCCGCGCCGTGAAACGGCCCTTGCGGCCCGAGGAGCAGTATCTCTGGGCCCGCGTCGCGGCGACTATCCATCCGGCCCCCGGCCGGCACGCGCCGATGCCGGCGCTCGCCAACCTGGATAGCGTCGCGCCGCCGGCGCCGGCCAGTCCTAAAAAGCCGAGGCCTGGTCCCCAGCCATCGGCCAGTTCAACGCCGCCCGCGCCGCCTCGTCAGCGGCAGGGTTCCGAGGCCGCGCCCGAGCTCATCGAAAAAGGCCGTCTTCGCCGCCTGACCCGGGAACGCGATCCCCTGGGGCCTCGGCTGGATCTTCATGGCCTGGACCAGGACAAGGCCCGCGCCCAGTTGATCGGTTTCATCCACCGCGCGCACCAGGAAGGCTGGCGCGCCGTCTTGGTCATCACCGGCAAGGGCTCGCGAGGCGATGGCGTCCTGCGCCGGATGACCCCAGAGTGGCTGGCGGCTCCGGCGCTGCGCGATCTGGTCGCCGGCGTTTCCGAGGCCCATCGTCGGCACGGCGGACAGGGCGCCCTCTATGTCGCGCTGAAACGCCGCGCCAAGGCCTGATCGTCAACCCGCCTTGGTCAGGCGCGCCGCGAAGAACCCGTCCAGGCCGCCCGGGAGCTGATGCGGCAGGACGCGGAGCCGCCCCGACCCGGTCACCGCCCCATCCGGCGCGCCGCCTTCGCCGGGGTTGAGCGGCGAAGCCTGGAATTCGGGATGACGCTTCAAAAAAGTGTCGATCTGGGCCTCGCCCTCTTCCGGCTCCAGCGAACATACGCAGTAGACCAGCCGCCCGCTCGGCGCGACCCTTTCGGCCGCGGCGTCCAGCAGGCGGGACTGCACCTCGGCCAGCTTGGCGATATCGGCGGGGCGCGAACCCCAGAGGACGTCGGGATGACGGCGGAAGGTGCCGGTGGCCGAACAGGGTGCGTCGAGCAGAACCGCGTCGAACCGGCGGTCGTCGGACCACTGCGCCAGTTCGGCGATCACGATCTCGGCGCCAAGACCCGTGCGTTCAAGGGCTTGGGACAGGCGGCGCAGGCGCGGTCCCGACCGGTCCACCGCCGTGACCCGGGCGCCCGCCGCCGCGAGCTGCAGGGTCTTGCCGCCCGGCGCCGCGCATCCATCCAGAACGGTTTCGCCCGGCTTGACGGCAAGGAGCCTGGCCGGGATCGCCGCGGCCGCGTCCTGAACCCACCATCGCCCCTCGCCATAGCCTTCCCAGCCGGCGACGTCGCCGCGATGAGCCACGCGCAACATGCCGCCAGGCAGGATCTCTGCCTCCAGGGCCCGGCTCAGCGGTTCGATATCGCCCGCGTCACGCAATGAAAGGTCGGTCGCCGGCTCCTGTGCGATCCGCGCCGCCATGGCCCTGGCGGCGGCTTCGCCATAGGCGGCGCGCCAGCGGGCGAACAGCCAGGCCGGGGCCAGGCTCTCGGGGTCATCGTCCACGGGTCCCGGCTCTCGCAAAAGCCCCCTCAGCACCGCGTTGATCAAGCCTTTGAAGGCGCGGGTCGATTTGTGCTGGTCGGCCAGGCGGACGGTGGTGTCCACGGCGGCGAAACTCGGGGTGTCCATGTAAAGCGCCTGCGCCGCGCCCAGACGCAGCAGCATCCGCACGGACTCCGGCGGCGCCTTGTGCAGGCGCGGCTCCAGCCGCCGATCGATGGCGCCGAGCCGCCGCAGCAGGGTCATGGCGATCATTCTGGCCAGCGCCCGGTCGCGCGGCTCGAGCCGGTCGAACGGCGCGCGGTCCATGGATTCTTCCAGGCCGCCGCGATGGTCCAGGGCGGCGGTGGCCATGGCCAGGGCGGCTTCCCGAGGCGCGACGCCGTCCGAGGGGCCCGAGGAGGTTTCGCCTGAAGAGGTTTCGCTTGTCATGCCCCGCCGTGCACCGGCAGCCGCTCCGGTTCAAGGCCCTTGGCCATTTCACCGGCCTCCAATGCTGGCGCGGGCCGCGCAAGAGGCCTAAAATTGGAGCCATGGACGATCCGCTGCCCGAACACGCCGCGCCAGGCAAGTCCCTGACGCCCGCCGCGCGGCGGGCCTTGGAAGAAGCCGCCGCGCGCCGGCGCACCCAGGTCGAGGCGGCCTCGAAAACCGAGGAATTGGGGGGTCCGGCTGGGCCCGAGCCGACCCGATATGGCGACTGGGAGCACAAGGGCGTCGCGGTCGACTTCTAGGTTAAGATTCCCCTGGCGCGAGCAGGGGCTGGCTTTCCCACGCGAAATCCCGTAACTTATTGTTAACCATTATGAATATCACGGGATGCTCGACATGGCGCGGCCTGCTCTGGGCTTGGGACTGCTGGTTGGCGCCGCTTTGGCGTGCGCCGCGCTGGCAAGCGCGGCCTCGGCCGGTGACCGTTACAGCGGCTATGACGATCGGGGCGACGGCTACGCCCAGCCCGCTTACGAAGATTCATCCACCATGGGCCGCGGACCGGATCGCGGCTACGACGCTCGGTACAGCGAAGACCGATATCGCGACGGCCGGTCCTATGACGACCGCCGCGAGGGCGATCGCGTCCACGCCTATGACCGACGCGGCTATGGCGAGGTCGAGGAGATTGATCCCTGCGCGCGCCAGGCGCGCGTCATCGACCGCGGATGCCGGCCGGAGCCCGGCGGTTATCACGAACAGGGCTGGGGCGGACGTGGGCGGTACGCTGAGCGGCCCGACGCCGAGTTTTATGAGCGCGGCCGGGCCGGCCAGGATCGCTATGAACGTCGTGCCGACGAAGGCTATGGCGCTGAAGGCTATTATGGTCGCGAAACCTATGAGGCCCCGGCCTGGCCGGTCTATCCTGATGAATCTGAATGGCGCACCCGCTCCGGCTATGGCGAACGCGAGGTGTGGGTCGATCGGCGCGAAGCCGACGAGGGCGGCTATATCGACGCCTGCGAAGTGGTTCATGAGCGGATGGGTGATCGTTGCCCCTACGCCCAGGGTTTCGAAACCCGCCGGATCATCAGCGACGACCGCGCGGTCACTGAAAACCTGCCCGACACCTTCTTCATTAGCGAAGGCGGCGTCGGCCCCGGTATCGTCGATTTTGGAGGTGGTGGAGGCGGCGGTGGCGAGTTCGCCTCGGCCGACAGCTTCTCGAACGCCAGCGCCAACGCGAGCGCCTCGGCGTCAGCCAGCGCCAGCTTGGCGGTCAAGCTCTCGATCGCCTCGCACAACCATATGATGATGCACCACTATCCGATGAAGGGGCATTACGGCGGCGGTGGTTGCGGCTGCAAGAAGTAGGACCTCAGACGCCGCTCATCTCGGCGGCGATGCTCTGGGCCGCGGCGCGAGGATCATCGGCCGCGGTGATCGGTCGGCCGCAAACCAAGTGGCTGGCCCCCGCGGCCAGGGCCTCGGCCGGAGTCGCCGCCCGCGCTTGATCGTCGGCGCGCGCCCAGGCGGGCCGTACGCCGGGGTTCAGGACCAGGAACGTCGGGCCGCCGATCCGCCGCGCCATCGCGGCCTCGCGGGGGCTGACCACGACGCCATCCGCGCCAGCGTCCAGGACCTGGCGGATCCGGCGCTCGACCAAGGCCTCGACCCCCTGGGCGTAGCCGATCTCCTTCAGATCGTCCTCCGAAAGGCTGGTCAAGACGGTGACGCCGAGGATCTTGGTCCCGACCGCGCCCGCACGGCCGCGCACCGCCGCCGCCAGCACCTGGGGCTCGGCATGAACGGTCAGGAGGTCGCATGAGCCGGAGGCCACGATCGCGGCCGTCGCCTTTTCCACCGTCGCGCCGATATCGTGCAGTTTCCAGTCCAGGAACACCTGCCGGCCGCGGGCCTTCAGGTCCTTGGCCATGGCCATCCCGTCGGTGGCCAGGAGCTGCAGCCCGATCTTGTAGAAGCTGACCGCGTCGCCGAGCCGTTCGACCATGGCCTCGGCGTCCGCCCGGCTGGGCAGGTCCAGCGGGACGATCAGCCGGGGATCGCAGGGGACGGTCTGGGCCGGATCAGCCTCGCGGGCCGGGGCGACGACGGACATGAGCACTCCTTGCAGGGCCGCGCGCACGCGCGAAGACGCGCGGGGCGAGGCGAAACATTCCGATTTGGGCTAAGACGAAAAGATGAGCCTGACCGCGCTGTCCGTCAACTTTTTCGTGGCGCTGTTCGCCCTGATCGACCCGGTCGGTAATGTCGCCCTGTTCGCGGCGGCGACCGTGGGCGCCCACGCGGCGGGCCGGCGCGTGCTGGCGGCGTATATCAGCCTGTTTTCCTTTGTCTTTTTGGCTTTTTTCTTCCTCAGCGGCCTGACCCTGCTGAAGTTCTTCGGCATCTCCCTGCCGGCGTTCCGGATCGCCGGCGGTGTGCTGCTGTTCCTGCTGGGCCTGGATATGGCGCGCGGCGGCTTCGTGGACGCGATGGCCGCGCCGGCCAGCGACGGCGACCCGGCGCCCCCCCACGTCTATGCGCGCCAGGGGTTCGAGCGCCTGGTGGTGCCCTTCGCCGTGCCGCTCCTGATAGGGCCAGGCGCGATATCGACGGCGGTGATCTATGCCAGCGAGACCCGCGGGTTTGGCTTGGCGGGCCTCGGCGCCGGCCTGGGCGTGATCGCGGCGGTCTCGCTGACCATCGTGATCTCGTTCTCGCTCAGCGGCCTGATCTCACGGGCGCTCGGCCGGATCGGCATGACCATCGTGATCCGGGTGCTCGGCCTGATCCTTTGCGCCATGGCGGTGCAGATCATCATCATCGGCGTCGCCGCCGCGACCCACGGCCTGATCCGCCACGACACGGCCGCGCCCTACCCTTCGATACCTGGTGACGGCTAGGCCAGAGGTCTCCTAGGCCTTGGCGCGCCGGTCCCGTCTGGCCGCCACGCGCAGGCGCAAGGCGTTCAGCTTGATGAAGCCGGCCGCGTCGCGGTGGTCATAGGCGACCTTGCCCTCCTCGAAGGTCACCAGGTCCTGGTCATAGAGCGAATAGGGGCTCTCGCGCCCGATCACCGTGACATTGCCCTTATAAAGCTTGATCCGCACCTGACCGGCGACCAGTTCCTGGCTCTTGTCGATCAGGGCCTGCAGCATCGCGCGCTCGGGGGTGAACCAGAAGCCGTTATAGATCAGCTCGGCGTAGTGCGGCATGATCCCGTCCTTCAGGTGCGCGGCGCCCCGGTCGAGCGTGATCGACTCGATGCCCCGATGCGCGGCCAGGAGGATGGTCCCGCCGGGCGTTTCATAGACGCCGCGCGATTTCATGCCGACAAAGCGATTCTCCACCAGGTCGAGCCGACCGACGCCATTGTCGTGGCCGAGCTGGTTCAGGCGGGTGAGCAACGCCGCCGGGGATAGCCGCTCGCCATCGATCGCGACCGGGTCGCCGCGCTCGAAGTCCATGGTGAAGACCTGCGCCTTATCGGGTGCGTCTTCGGGCGCAATGGTGCGCTGATAGACGAATTCCGGCGCCTCGACCGCCGGATCTTCCAGCACCTTGCCCTCGGACGAGGAGTGCAGAAGATTGGCGTCGACGCTGAACGGCGCCTCGCCGCGCTTGTCCTTGGCGATCGGGATCTGGTGCTTCTCGGCGAAATCGAGCAGGGCTTCGCGGCTGGCGAAATCCCATTCCCGCCAGGGCGCGATCACCCGGATATCGGGCTCCAGAGCATAATAGGCGACCTCGAAGCGGACCTGATCATTGCCCTTGCCGGTGGCGCCGTGACAGACGGCGTCGGCGCCGACCTTGCGGGCGATATCGATCTGGGTCTTGGCGATCAGCGGCCGGGCGATCGATGTGCCCAGCAGATATTGGCCCTCGTAAACCGTATTGGCCCGGAACATCGGGAACACGAAGTCGCGGACGAATTCCTCGCGCAGATCCTCGATATAGATGTTCTCCGGCTTGATGCCGAGCATCAGCGCCTTCTCGCGAGCCGGGCCCAACTCCTCGCCTTGGCCCAGGTCGGCGGTGAAGGTCACCACTTCGCAGCCGTATTCCTCCTGCAGCCACTTCAGGATGATCGAGGTGTCGAGCCCGCCGGAATAGGCGAGGACGACTTTCTTAGGCGGCGTCGGATCGGCCATCGGGCTCCCCAGAAAAGGCTCGCCGCCTTAAAGGCGTTTGCGGCCCGCGTTTCAACCCTCCGCGACGCGTAGGAGGTCCAATACCGACACGAGCCGCCTAGACGGAGACCTGGGTCCCCAGCTCCACCACCCGGCCGGGCGGGATCTTGAAGAAGGAGGTCGGGTTGGCGCCGTTCTTCATCAAGGCGATGAACAGCTTGTCCTGCCACAGCGGCATGCCGGAATCGACCGACGCCACCACGGTGCGGCGGCCCAGGAAGAAGCTGGTCGACATGATATCGAACTTCAGTCCCTGTTTTTTACAGAGCTGCAGGGCCTTGGGCAGGTTCGGCGTTTCCATGAAGCCGTAGCGGATCTGCACCTTCTTGAAGTCGTCATTGACGATCTCGACATTGATCCGGTCCGCGTCGGCGACCCGCGGCGTCTCCACGGTCTTGACCGTCAGGATGACGTTCTTCTGATGCAACATCTTGTTGTGCTTCAGATTGTGCATCAGGGCGACCGGTGCGACATCCGGATCCGAGGTCAGGAACATGGCCGTGCCTGGCGCGCGATAGGGCGGCCGGGCGTGCAGCATGTCGATCAGGTCGACCAGGGAGAGGCTGTCGCGGCGGGTCTTTTCAGTCAGGATGTTAACCCCGCGCGCCCAGGTCCACATGATGATGACCAGGCCCGCGCCGATCAGCAGGGGCAACCAGGCGCCGTCCCTGACCTTCAGAAGGTTGGAGGAGATGAAGACCAGGTCCCCGAACACGATCGGAATCAGCAGGCAGACCGCCTGCCAGAGCGGCCATTTCCACATCCGCCGGATGATCACATAGGCCAGCAAGGTGTCGATGAACATCGCGCCGGTGACCGCCAGCCCATAGGCCGAAGCCAGGTGGCTCGACGTGCGGAAGATCATGAGCAGCAGCAGCACGCCGATCATCAGCAGGCTGTTCACGGTCGGCACGAAGATCTGGCCGGCCTGGGTCTCGGAGGTGCGGCGGATCTCCAGCTTGGGCAACAGGCCCAGTTGAACGGCCTGTTGGGTGATCGAGAAGGCGCCGGTGATCACCGCCTGGCTGGCGATCACCGTGGCCGCGCCGGCCAGGATCAGGATCGGCCAGTAGATGAAGGTCAGGTGCGGCGTCATGGCCCAGAACGGATTGTGCCGGGCGATCGGATAGCGCAGCACCATGGCGCCCTGGCCCAGATAGTTCAGCGCCAGACAAGGAAAGACCAGGCACAGCCAGGCCACGCGGATCGGCGCCTTGCCGAAATGGCCCATGTCGGCATAGAGCGCCTCCGCGCCGGTGACCGCCAGGAAGACGCCGCCAAGGATGGTGAAGCCGACAAGGCCGTTTCGGTACAGGAACAGCAGGCCGTAGAACGGGTTGAGGCTCTGGAAGATCGAAAGGTCGTCGCCTAGATGGATCAGGCCGAGCACGCCGATGGTCAGGAACCAGAGCGCGGTGATCGGCCCGAACACGAAGGCCACCCGATGGGTGCCGCGCGCCTGGGCCGCGAACAGCCCGACCAGGATCCCCGCGGCGATCGGCAGCACGTAGGGGCGCAGGATATGGCCGATGTCCGGCGCGCCGCGCACGCCTTCCACCGCCGACAGGACCGAGATCGCCGGCGTGATCAGGCCGTCGCCATAGAACAGCGCGGCGCCCATCACACCCAGGATGAAGACAACGGCCGTGCGCCGGCCGATCGCGCGCTGGGCCAGGGCCATCAGGGCCACGGTGCCGCCCTCGCCGCGGTTGTCGGCGCGCATCAGGATCACGACATACTTGACCGTGACGATCAGGATCAGCGCCCAGATGACCAGCGAAACAACGCCGATCACGGTCAAGGGGTCCGCGCCCTTATGCTCCGCGTGGGCCAAGGCTTCGCGCAGGGCGTAGAGCGGGCTGGTGCCGATATCGCCGAACACCACGCCGACCGAACCCAGCGCCAGGGCGAAGAAGCCCTGGCCGCGTTGGGCCGGGGTTTCAATGCGGGCGTTCGGTGCGGTGCTCGATGGATTCGTCGCGGTCGGCGGGTCGCGATCGGCGGCGACGTCCTTCGCCAACAGAGCCGCGTCGGGGGATTCCCCTGACATTCATAACCTCCGGGAACGGCCCCGTGCGAGATCGCGGCGGCCGGAACCCTCGATGCAGAGCGCGCGCGATAAACCCTTTCCGTTTCAGGTTCAACAGCCGCGCCGTCCTTAGTGGCGGAACGCCCGCACCCCCGTGAACGCCATGGCGATGCCGGCGGCGTCGGCCGCCGCGATCACCTCGTCGTCGCGGATCGATCCGCCCGGCTGGATCACGGCCGTCGCGCCGGCCTCCACCGCCTGGATCAGGCCGTCGGCGAACGGGAAGAAGGCGTCCGAAGCGCAGGCCGAGCCCTTGGCCAAGGACCGCGGCAGGCCGGCGGTCTCCGCCGCCTCCGCCGCCCGGATCGCCGCGATCCGGGCCGAGTCGCGCCGGTTCATCTGGCCCGCGCCGATGCCGGCGGTCTGGCCGTCCTTGGCGTAGATCACGGCGTTGGACTTGGCGTGCTTGGCCACGATGAAGGCGAACAGCATGTCCTCGATCTCGCGCGGCGTGGCGGCGCGCTTGGTGACGATCTTCAGGTCGGCCGCGGTCACCCGCGCCCCATCGCGCGATTGGACCAGGAAACCGCCGGCGACGGTCTTGAACACCTCGCCGGCCGCCGCCGGATCGGGCAGGCCGCCGATGAGCAGCAGGCGCAGGTTCTTTTTCTTGGCGAATACCGCGATCGCGTCCTCATCGGCGTCCGGCGCGACCACCACCTCGGTGAAGATGCCGGAGATCTCACGCGCCGCCTCGACGTCCAGGCGGCGGTTCACCGCCACGATGCCGCCGAAGGCCGAGACCGAGTCGCACTGGAGCGCACGCAGATAGGCGGTCTTGAGATCGGCGCCCAGGGCCACGCCGCAGGGATTGGCGTGCTTGATGATCGCGACCGCCGCGGATTGGGCCGGATCGAACTCCGCGACCAGCTCGACCGCCGCGTCCGTGTCGTTGATGTTGTTGTAGCTCAGTTCCTTGCCCTGCACTTGGCGCGCGGTGGCGACCCCGCGCCGGCGCGGCTGGGCGAAGCCGTAGAAGGCCGCGCTCTGATGCGCGTTCTCGCCATAGCGCGTGGTCTGGATCAGGGAGCCGGTGAAGGTCTTGCGGACCGGAACCGTATCGCCGACGGCGGCCGCGAACCAGGCGGCGATAGCGGCGTCATAGGCGGCGGTGCGGGCGAAAGCCCTGGCCGCCAACCGTTTGCGCAGCGCCAGCGTGGTCGCGCCGTCCGCTTGCAGCGCGGCCAGCACCTCGGCCAAGTCCTCCGGCGCGGTGCAGACGCAGACATAGCCGTGGTTCTTGGCCGCCGAGCGGATCATGGCCGGGCCGCCGATATCGATATTCTCGACGCAGGCGGCGAAATCCCCGCCGCCGGCCACCGTTTCCTCGAACGGATAGAGGTTCACATAGAGCAGGTCGATGCCGCCGATGCCGTGCTCGCTCATGGCGCGGGCGTGCTCCGGCGCGTCGCGCACGCCCAGAAGGCCGCCATGCACCACCGGGTGCAGGGTCTTGACCCGGCCGTCCATCATCTCCGGGAAGCCGGTCAGCTCGGCGACGTCCTTGACCGTGAGGCCGGCGGCCGCGATGGCGGCGCGGGTTCCACCGGTCGAGACCAGCTCGACGCCGAGCGCCGCCAGCGCGGCGGCGGCGGCGATCAGGCCGGTCTTGTCGGAAACCGAGATCAGAGCGCGCCTTATGGGCGTCTGGTCGGGGGCGGGCGGAAAGGCGGGTGCTGCGGCCAAGGCGGTCTCCAACTATGAGAACATGCCCAGGCGAGCGGCCGAAAACCTTCGCGCTCCCCGGTGGTCGCCCACCTTCATCGCCAGTCACGCAAGGCAGGCTGCGGATAGGCCCGCCGCCCGCGCCTGTCAACCGCCGCGGAATTCCGGAACCAGGGCCTTCAGCCTCTCGAGAACCGCTTTCCGATCCCGGACGGCGGCGGCGGCCAGAAGCGCTTCGACCGGGCCGCCGAGGTCGGCCCAGGATGGCGCCTCGGCTCTCGCGGCCAGGACTCCATCCGCGGCGGTCGCGCGCACGTCTTCCACGGGGTAGAAGATCTCTTCGAACAGCTTCTCGCCGGGCCGGAGCCCGGTGTGGATGATCTTGATGTCCTTGTCGGGCCGCAGGCCGTGCAGGCGGATCACCTGCCGAGCCAGCTCCTCGATCTTCACCGGCTCGCCCATGTCCAGGACATAGAGGCCACGTTCGCCGGGCGCGGCGGGCAGGGCGGCGGCCTGCAAAACCAGGCTGGCGGCTTCCTGGATGGTCATGAAATAGCGCTCGATGCGCGGATCGGTCACAGTGACCGGGCCGCCCTTGGCGATCTGCCGCTCGAACAGGGGCACCACGGAGCCCGATGAACCCAGGACATTGCCGAAACGGACCACGGCGGCCTTGGCCCGCCGCTCGGCCGCCAGGGCGTGGACCACGTGCTCGGCCACGCGCTTGGTCGCGCCCATCACATTGGTCGGATTGACCGCCTTGTCGGTTGAGATGAAGGCCAGGTTGGCGCCGGCGGCGGTGGCCAGTCGCGCGACGTTGAGGGCGCCGCCGATATTGGTCAGCACGGCCTCGATCGGATTGAGCTCCATCAAGGGCACATGCTTCAGCGCCGCGGCGTGCAGCACCACCTCCGGCTGGAAGCTCGCGAACACCTCCGCGATCCGCGCCCGATCGCGCACATCGCCCAATTCCGCCCGCCAGCGCCCCGGCGCGCGCATCTCCCGCAGGGTCTGGTCGATCGAATAGAGGTTGAATTCCGAAGCGTCGAACAGGATCAGTTGTCGTGGATCCAGCGCCGAGACCTGCAAGGTCAGTTCGCCGCCGATCGCCCCGCCCGCCCCGGTGATCAGCACCCGCTTGCCGGCGATCAGGCCCTGGGCGGCGGCGGGGTTCAGCGCGCGTGGCGGCCTGGCCAGAAGGTCGGCCGCGCCCACGGGCGTGACGGCGGAACCGCCGCCGTTGAACGCGCGCGCCCGCGCCACGCTCGCGCCGGATTCCGCGGCGGCGCCCACCACGCGCTCCAGCAGCGCGCGGTCGGGCCGAGGTTCGGCGACGATCACCGACGCCCGGGCCTTGGTCCTGGCGCTGGCGGCTTTCAGCGACGACGCGAGATCGTCCAGGCCGCCCAGGATCGGCACGCCGCGGATGGTCCGCCCGATCACCGCCAGGTCGAGGACGATGATGCCGGCGATGTGCGGGCCCGCATCGGCCGATCGCCGGGCCGCGCCGATGAAGCTGTCGGCCGCATCGGCCGACCCGACCACCACCGCCGGCGGCAGGGCGCGGTCTTCCAGGCGGAAGGCTTCGCGCAGATCTCCGCCGGCCCAGGCGCGCGCCAACAGACGCCCGAAGCAGAGCAGCGTGAATGTCGCCGCCATCGACATGGCGACCGTGGAGCGTGGAAAGTCCTCCAGCCGGTTGATCAGGAACAGCAGCGGCAGAAAGATCAGGTTCGCGATCACCGCGGCCCTGGCGCAGCGGAGGATGTCGTTCAGGGCGGTGAAGCGCCACACGCCGCGATGCAGGCCGAAAAGCGGGAAGGCCGCCGCGCAGACGGCGACGAACAGCAAGGTCGCCGTCGTCCCGGCCGCATAGGGAGTCGGCTTGGGCTCGAAATGGTAGCGCAGCAGGAACGAGCCGCCCATGGCCAGCCCGGCCACGGCCAGGTCGTGCAGGAAGATGGCCAGCGGGACCAAAGGCTGGCGATGGGGGGGAGGTTTCATTTTCACGCGGTCGCGGGCTCCACCAGGGCCAGCTTCCAGCGCACCCGGCCGCCACGATCGGCGCGCAGGCGGCCGCGCAGCACGACCTGGCTGGTCCGCCGCGCCCGCCCGCCCTCGAAATGCACCGAGGGCTCTATCGAAACCTCGGCCGCGTCATTGCGCAGCCACCAGCCGATGTTGGACGCGCCTTGCAGCAGCACGCTGCGCTGGTCGCGGGCCAGCGAGGCCTTGGCGTCGGGATGCAGATGGAAACGGACATCCACCGGCGTGGGCCGGTTCGCCGCGTTCGAGGCCGGCACGAACCGATCCTCGCCGCGCAGCTCCCGCTTGGTGCGATCGAGGAACAGCCGGCGCTCATGAGTCAGGCCGTAACGCGCGAGCCAGCCGTCGTGATGCATCTCCACCCAGACGCCAGCCTCGGCGTCGCGGCGGTTGACCACGACCTTGGTCGCGCCGCCGTCCAGCCGCGGGCCCAGGGCATGGGCCAGGAAGCCGGTCATGGGCGCGCCCGCCGCGCCGTCGCCGACAGAGGCGGTGGACGCGCCTCCGGTCAACCTCAGCGCTCCGGGACCGTCCGCGTCGCGGCTCCAGCCGCAGTTGGTGATCAGCCGGTCGCGGCCGCAGATCACCTCGATCGCCAGCGGTTGGCCGCAAGCGGTCGAGCCAAACGCTCCCGTCGCCGGCGGTCCGGCGTCCGCGATCACCTGCAATCCAGGGCCATCCAGCCGCTGATAACCGGCATGGGGGACCTCGCGCAAAGGCGGGACGGCGGGCGCCGTTTCATGCGCCCGCCCCGCGGCGACCCGTCCTGGCGTGCTCTCCTCGCCCCCCTGGAAACAGGCCAGCCGGCCATCAGCCAGGGTGAAGAAGCTCAGCGCCGCGGTCAGCCGGTCGATGGCGCGGGACAGGCCCTCGGGCGGCGCGACCCCGCGTTGGGACAGGCCCTCATCCAGGGTGAGGAGATCGAACAGCAGCTCCAGCCCCGCCTCGGGCGACCGGCTCGCATGGCCGCCATCGGCCAGCACCGTGCGCTCCAGCAAGGGCGCCATTTGGGCCAGGGCGTCGCGCATCAACCGCTCGCCGGCGAGGTTCGCCAAGGCGGTTCCCGCGACGCCGGCCGCGGCCAGTCGCTCTGCCCGTCGGCCATCGTCCATGCGCAAAGTGATCAGGTGTCGGGCCTGCCGCGCCAGAAGATTGGCCAGGGCCGCCGCCTCGGCGTCGGACGCCAGGGCTGCCATGCCGCGTCCGACGCAGGCCAGGCTCAGCACCCGACGCTCCAATATGGCCGGACTCCAGGCGAAACCGTTCCAGCGGCCAAACACACGCCGCCACTCCAGCGTCAGCCTCAGCCCCTCCCGCAAACCTGGTTCGCCAATGACCGCGAGGTCGCGCAGCCAGTCGAACCGGTGCAGGCGCGCGGCGAAGTGGCGACTGGGGCTGGGCTGATTCCACGGATCCTCGCCTGGCGCCAGGTCCAGCCGATCGCCGCCCAGAACGAAAAGGCCCCCCAGGATCGCGGCGCCGGCGACCGCGTCGGCGGGCCGCGGATCCTTTGGCTGCGCCGCGAAACCTTGCGCCCGCGGACGGTTCAGCCCCCAGAGGTGGAAGACGCCGCCATGCCATTGCTTGGCGGCGAGATGTCGCGCGGTTCGCCCAACCGCTGTCGCCAGGAGCGCGGCCCGCGACGCCCCATGCTGCGCGATGGCCAGGGCGCTCGCGGCCACGGCCGCGTTCAGGCGCCCTTCAGGGCGCGGATATTGTCGGCATAGCGTTCGGGCCCACCCTTGAACACGGCCGTGCCGGCCACCAGGGCGGTCGCCCCCGCCTCGAGGCAAAGCCGCGCCGTTTCGGGCGTCACGCCGCCATCGACCTCCAGCACGATGTCGCGGCCAGTATCGTCGATCATGGCGCGCAGGCGCTCGATCTTCTTCAGTTGCGAATGCAGGAAGCTCTGGCCGCCGAACCCAGGATTGACCGACATCACCAGGATGAGGTCGATGTCATCCATGATCCATTCGATCGCGCTGGGCGGGGTCGCGGGATTGAGCACCACGCCGGCCTTGGCGCCCAGCTTGCGGATATGCTGCAACGAACGGTCCAGGTGCGGGCCGGCCTGGGGATGGATGCTGATGATGTCCGCGCCCGCCTCGCGGAACGCGTCTAGATAGGGGTCCGCCGGCGCGATCATCAGATGGGCGTCGATAGGGATGCCGACATGCGGCTTCAACGCGCGGATCACATCCGGGCCGATGGTGATGTTGGGCACGAAATGACCGTCCATCACATCGATATGCAGCCAATC
The DNA here is from genome assembly GCA_036272715.1 of Caulobacteraceae bacterium. GTDB lineage: Bacteria > Pseudomonadota > Alphaproteobacteria > Caulobacterales > Caulobacteraceae > Poindextera. The sequence goes on from DATAYD010000071.1 coordinate 65,696, forward strand.
GGCGCCGGCCGCCTCGATCGCCCGGGCCTCCTCGCCTAGTCGCGCGAAGTCCGAGGCGAGGATCGAAGGGGAGATCAGGGGCGGATGGGCGCTCATGCCCCGAGTTAGCGCGGTCGCGCTTCCAGGCGCAAGCACGACGGCCCGCTCCGGTGGTTTCATCGGCGCTCAGGACGCGGGGCGCGACGCTTTTTCCTCGATCCCGGAGCGACCTTCACGGGCCTCGAGCTTGGCGGCGACGGCGTCCAGATCCACGCCGCAGGCGGCCAGGAGCACCAGCCAGTGATAGATCAGGTCGGCGCTCTCGGCGGCGACGGCGTCCGGATCGGCCTGGACCGCGGCGAGGGCGGTCTCGATCGCCTCCTCGCCCAGTTTCTTCGCCGCCAGGGCCGGCCCGGCGGCCAGCAGCTTGGCGGTGTAGGACGAGGACGGATCGGCGCCCCGGCGGGCCTCGATCGTCGCGCGCAGTCGCTGGAGGGCTTCGGAAAAACGGGTCATCCGGTTCAGCGCATCCGCATCGGCAGGCCGGCGTCCGCCATGGCCTGTTTAGCCTCGCCGATGGTCACTTCGCCGAAGTGGAAGATCGAGGCAGCCAGCACCGCGTCGGCGCCGCCCTCGGTCACGGCCTTCACCAGGTGCGCCGCCGATCCGGCGCCGCCAGAGGCGATGACGGGCACGCCGACCGCCGAACTGACAGCCTTCAACAGCGCCGTGTCATAGCCGGTCTTGGCCCCGTCCTGGTCCATCGAGGTCAGGAGGATCTCGCCCGCCCCGCGCGCGACCACGGTCTCGGCCCAGGCGACCACGTCCAGGCCTGTGGCCTTGCGTCCGCCATAGGTGAAGACCTCCCATCCATCGGGTTCCCCCGCGCGCGCGGTCCCGTGGCGGGCGTCGATCGCCACCACGACGCACTGGGCGCCGAACGCATCGGCGCAGCGCCGGACCAGGTCCGGATCCTCGACCGCGGCGGTGTTGATCGAGACCTTGTCGGCGCCCGCGCGCAGCAGGGCCCGCGCGTCCTCGACCGAACGGACGCCGCCGCCCACGCCCACCGGCATGAAACAGACCTCGGCGGTGCGCGCCACGACGTCGAGGATCGCCCCACGGCCTTCATGGCTGGCGGTGATGTCGAGGAACATCAGCTCGTCGGCGCCCGCGGCGTCATAGGCGGAGGCCTGTTCGACCGGATCGCCGGCGTCGCGCAGGCTGACGAAGTTCACGCCCTTGACCACCCGCCCGTCCTTGACGTCCAGGCAGGGGATGACGCGGACCTTCAGCATGGTTCAGGGGCCTTGCGATTGGCGGCGGCCAGCACCTCGGCCGGGTCGATGGCGCCGTTATAGAGCGCGCGGCCCATCACGGCGCCGGCGATCGGCGTGCCCGGACGCGCGCGCAGTTTTTCGATGTCGGCGACGCTGGCGAACCCGCCGGCGGCGATCACGGGGATCGACACCGCATCGGCCATCGTCCCGAACACCTCGACATTGAAACCCATCATCGCGCCGTCGCGGTCGATATCGGTGACGATCAGGGCCGAAACCCCGGCGTCCTCGAAGCGGCGCGCGACGGTCAGGGCGTCCAGGCCGGAATCCTCCAGCCAGCCCTGCACCGCGACCTTGCCGCCGCGCACATCGACGCTGACGGCCACCTGTTCGGGCCACTTCCGGGCGGCCTTCTTGACCAGTTCGGGATCGCGGACGGCGACCGTGCCCAGGATGACCCGGCTTACGCCGGCCTCGATCCAGGCCTCGACATTGACCAGGGTCCGGATGCCGCCGCCCAGTTGAACCGGGATCGACACCGCCTTCAGGATCGCCTCCACCGCGACGCTGTTGACCGCCCGACCCTCGGCCGAACCGTTCAGGTCCACGACGTGCAGCCATTCGAAGCCGGCCTTGGCCCAGGCTTCGGCCTGGGCCGCCGGGTGTTCGTTGAAAACGGTCGCCGTGGCGAAGTCGCCATGGACGACGCGGACGCACTGGCCGTCTTTCAGGTCGATGGCGGGATACAGGATCACGGGCGCCACTCCAGGAAGTTGGCGAGCAGCTTCAGGCCCGCGGCTTGTGATTTTTCGGGGTGGAACTGTACGCCGACCAGGTTGCCCCGCGCCACCACGGCCGGAAACCGGCCGCCATGGTCGGTCCAGGCGGCCACGTCCCGGTCTTCGACCGGGTAATAGGCGAAGGAATGGGTGAAGTACATGTGCGCCCCGTCCGGGGCGTCCTTCAGCACCGGGTGGTCGATAACGCCGTCCAGGGCGTTCCAGCCCATGTGAGGCACCTTGAACCGGCGATCGCCCGGTTCGATCCGCCGCACCTCGCCCTCGATCCAGTCCAGGCCGGGGGTCTCGCCGAATTCCAGGCCGGCGCTGGCCATCAGTTGCATGCCGACGCAGACGCCCAGGAACGGCGCGCCACGACGGCGCACGGCCTCGATCATGGCCTCGTCCAGACCACGGGTTGCGTGGAGCAGGCTCATGCACGCCGCGAAGGCGCCGACGCCGGGCAGGACGATACCGTCCGCGCGGGCGACCACCTCCGGGTCGGCGGTGGTCACGATGGCGCAGTCGAGGCCCGCGCTCGCCTTGACGAGGGCCTTTTCGGCCGAGCGCAAATTGCCCGACCCATAGTCGATCAGGGCGATGCTCCGCATACCGGCCTCAGAGCACGCCCTTGGTGGAGGGGGCGCGGCCCCCGGTCTTGGGATCCAGCTCCACCGCCTGGCGCAGCGCCCGCGCCACGGCCTTGAAGCCGCTCTCGGCGATATGATGGCTGTTCTCGCCGTAGAGCGTTTCGAGATGCACGCAGGCGCCGGCGTTCATGGCGAAGGCGTGGTGGAATTCCTTGAACAGCTCGGTGTCCATCTCCCCGACCTTGGGTCGGACGAACACGACCTTCCAAACCAGATAGGGCCGGTTGGAGAGGTCCAGCGCGCAGCGGGTCAGGGTCTCGTCCATCGGAATATAGGCGTGACCGAACCGGCGCACGCCCTTGAACCCGTCCAGCGCCTTGGCCACCGCCTGGCCGATGACGATTCCGGTGTCCTCGACAGTGTGATGCATGTCGATGTGCAGGTCGCCCTTGGTCTCGACCTTCAGGTCGAACCCGCCGTGCCGGGCGAAGCTCTCAAGCATGTGGTCGAAAAAGCCGACGCCGGTCGAAATTTCGGACACGCCGGTCCCGTCCAGATCGATGCTCACCCGGATCTGGGTCTCCTTGGTCTCGCGGACCACGTCGGCGGTTCGATTGGCGGCCATGAACCGGCGCGCTCCTCTTAAAGTCCGTGGGCGTTCGCCAGGTCGCGCAGGGAAACCCGCGGGCGAGGCCCGTAGTGGCCGATCACCTCGGTCGCCGCCAGGGCGCCCAGCCGGCCGCAATGGTCGAGCGAGCGGCCCTGGGCCAGGGCGAAAAGGAAACCCGCCGCGTATTGGTCGCCCGCGCCGGTCGTGTCCACGACTTTCTCGATCGGAACGGCGTCCACGTGATGGATTTCGTCTCCGGCGACAATCGTGGAACCCTTGGCGCCTCGGGTAATGGCGGCCAGCTTCGCGCGACCGCGCACCGCGCGCACGGCCGCGTCGAAGTCGCTGACTTCGAACAGCGCGGTGATCTCGGCCTCATTGGCGAAGACGATGTCGACCTCGGTGTCGATGAAGCCCAGCAGACCCGTGCGGTGGCGCTCGACCACGAAGCTGTCGGACAGCGACAGGGCGATCAGGCGGCTGGAGGCGCGCGCCAGGCCGGCGGCCTTGGCGAAGGCGCGGCGGGCGTCGAGCGGATCGAACAGATAGCCTTCAAGGTAGATGATCTTGGCCGCCTCGATGATGGCGGGATCGACATCGGCCGGGGTCAGTTCAGCCGCGGCGCCCAGAAAGGTGCACATGGTCCGCTCGCCGTCGGGCGTCACATTGATCAGGCTGCGCCCGGT
>DATAYD010000072.1:0-8707 GCA_036272715.1 Caulobacteraceae bacterium
TGACGATCAGGGGCTCGCTGTCCCTGCTTGACGCCGCGCCGTCCCTCGCGGACCTGACCGTCGGCGTCGCGCCGGGTGCGTTCGTCAGCGAGGGCGCGGCCAGCGCCCGCGTCAAGCTCACCGACGCCGCCGCGGGGTCTGTCGCCTCGATCCGGCTGTCCGCCGACAATCTGGTTCCGCGCGGATCCGGTGTCGCGATCCAGACCGCGCGGCTGACGGCGGATGGGCCGATGTCCCGCCTGCCATTCAAGGTGATCGCCCAGGCCAGCGCCAACGGCGCGCCGATCCGCTTCAGCGGGTCCGGAACCGCCGCGCGCGGCGGTCAGACGACGACCATCAGTTTCGACGGCGGCGGCCGCGTGCGCAATGCGGACTTCAAGACCCTCACGCCGGCGCTGTTCGCCGTCGGCCCGGAAACCACCAGCCAACTCAGCCTGTCCCTTGGCGGCGGCAGGGCCGATATCGCGACCCGTCAGGACGCCCAGGGGGTCTCGGCCAAAGGGACCTTGAGCGGGGTCGATCTGGCCGCGCTCGGCGAGGATCTGGCCGGCAAGTTCGACGCCGACTTCTCACTCGGCGGCAAGGGCGCGAACCTGGATGGCGCGCTGAACGCCCGCCTGACCGACGCCAGAAGCCGGGACGCCGCCTCCAGCCTGGCCTTGGAGGGGACTATCAAGGCGGCGCTGTCCGGCCAGCATCTGACCGTGGATGCGTCGGGCGGGGCCAAGAACGGCGGCCGCGCGACCGTCGACGTCACCCTGCCCATGGATGCCTCCGCGGCGCCGTTCCGCATGGCCGTGAACCCGGCGCGCACGATCCAGGGCCGCTTCGACGCCGACGGGGAGCTGCAGCCGATTTGGGACCTGTTCTTCGGCGGCGACCGCAGCCTGGGCGGCAAGCTGGTCGCTCAAGGGACGCTGGGCGGCAGCCTGAACAGCCCGGTGATGGTCGGCCATGCCGCCATGTCGAACGGCAAGCTGGAGGATGCGGCCACTGGTCTGAAACTGCGCAATCTCGCGGCCCATATCGACCTGACCAACAACCTGGTCAGCGTGCGGAGCTTCAGCGCCTCCGACGCCAAGGCGGGCGCGGTCACCGGCGATGGCCGGCTGAGCCTGGTCAAGGGCGGGGAAAGCAACCTGACCCTGAACGTCAAAGGCTTTCAACTGATCGACAATGACACGGCCAAGGCCACGGCGACCGGCGCGGTCACCGTCACCCGCGCCGGAGACGGTCATGTGAAACTCTCGGGCCAGCTCAATATCGATCATGCCGAGATTTCCGCGATCAATCGCAGCCCTCCCGGCGTGGTCGGCCTGGATGTCATCGAGCGCAATCGTCCCGGCGTTCAGGACCGCGCCCCGGCGGCGCCGGCCAGCCGGGCGCCCGCCGTGGCGCTGGACATCAAGCTGAGGGCCGACCGAGGCATCTATTTGAAAGGGCTGGGCCTGAGCGCCGAAATGTCGCTGAGCGCCGACGTGACCGGCGATACGGCGGCGCCCCAGTTGCGCGGGTCCGCGCACGTGCTTCGCGGCGCTTATGACTTCGCGGGCAAGCGGTTCGATATCGACGACACCAGCGTGGTCCATCTGGACGCGGCGCTGGACCGGATGCGCCTGGACCTCAGCGCCACGCGGGACGACCCGACCCTGACCGCGGTGATCCGCATCAAGGGCACGGCGGCCAAGCCGGAGATCACCTTGACCTCCACGCCGGCTCTGCCGAGCGACGAGGTGCTGTCGCAGGTGCTGTTCGGCAAATCGGCCGCCCAGCTATCGGGCGCGGAGGCCGCGCAACTGGCCGCCGCGGTGACCACCCTGGCCACCGGCGGCGGCTTCGACCTGATCGGCGGCCTGCGCAATTTCGTGAAGCTGGACCGGCTCGCCCTGGGTTCCGACACCCTGGGCGCGCCCACGGTCTCGGGCGGCAAATACATCTCCGAGCATGTCTATCTGGAACTGACCGGCGGCGGAAAGGACGGCCCCTCGGCCCAGGTCGAGGTAACCGCCGGTCGGGGCCTGTCCGTCATCTCGCAAGTCGGTGGGCTGGAAGGCGCCAAATTGGCGGTGCGCTGGCGGCTCAACTACGGCAAGGTCAAGGTCCCGCGGCCAAAATGACCCGCTGATCGCCGCCGCGCGGCATGGACTTGTCGTCGAAGGCGTCTTTAAGGTTCGCCCACGAGACGGAGGAGCGATCATGGCGCGCTACGACAACATCCTGGAAACGATCGGACGCACGCCGGTCGTGCGGATCAACAAACTGGCGCCGGCCCATGTGAAGCTGTGGGTCAAGGTCGAGGCGTTCAATCCGCTGGGCTCGGTGAAGGATCGATTGGCTCTCGGCGTCATCGAGGCGGCGGAAACCTCGGGCGAATTGAAGCCCGGCCAGACCGTGATCGAGGCCACCAGCGGCAATACCGGCATCGGCCTCGCCATGGTCTGCGCCCAGAAGGGCTATCCCCTGGTCGTCACCATGGCGGACTCCTTCAGCATCGAGCGTCGGCGGCTGATGCGTTTCCTGGGCGCGAAGGTGATCGTCACGCCCGCCGCCCTGCGCGGCACCGGCATGGTGGAGAAGGCCAAGGAACTCGCCGCCGCCCACGGCTGGTTCATGACGCGCCAGTTCGAGAACGAGGCCAATGCCGACATGCACTCCCGCACCACCGCGCGCGAGATCCTGGAGGACTTCAAGGACGATCCGCTCGACTATTGGGTCACGGGTTATGGCACGGGCGGCACGCTGAAGGGCGTCAGCCGGGTCCTGGCCAAGGAGAGCCCCAAGACCAGGATCGTGGTCTGCGAGCCCCAGCCGGCCCAACTCCTCGGGAGTCACGACGCGCAGGCCCGCAACGCGGACGGCTCGCCCGCGGCCGGCCATTCGGCCTGGACCCCGCATCCATTGCAGGGCTGGACGCCGGACTTCATCCCCAAACTGACCGAGGACGCGGTGAATTCGGAGGTTATCAGCCAGATCATCCCGATCGCCGGCCCGGACGCCATCAAGTGCAGTCAGGATCTGGCCACGCAGGAAGGCCTGTTCGTGGGCATCACCTCGGGCGCCACCTTCGCCGGCGCCCTGAAGGTCGCGGCCGAGGCGCCCGAGGGCTCGAACATCCTCTGCATGTTGCCCGACACCGGTGAACGCTATCTCAGCACGCCGCTGTTCGAGGCCATCTCCCCCGACATGAACGATGAGGAACTCGCGATCATGCGCTCGACGCCACTCGGCGTTTGATCGCAAGGACGGGGTACGCCGGCTGGGTTTGGCGAGCCTGCCCAGCCGCCGTTAGTGCGTCACGCGCGGGCGCAGGTGGTACTGGCCATCCTGGAAGCTGTCGAAGATCAGAGCGGTGTGGGGATGGCCCACCGGCTCGCCGCTGTCGTCCGGCAGGAGGTTCTGTTCCGAGACATAGGCCATGTAGCTGGACTGATCGTTCTCGGCGAGCAGATGATAGAAGGGCTGATCCTTGTGGGGACGGATCGCTTCGGGAATCGAGAGCCAATATTCCTCGGTGTTGGCGAAGGCCGGGTCCACGTCGAAAATCACGCCCCTGAAGGGCAGGACACGATGGCGGACCACTTGGCCAAGCGAAAATTTGGCGAGTCGAGTGTTCATAGTTCGGTGATTACACCATACCGATCCTGACCGGACAATGAACGCGGCCCACGCTGGCCGTGGGACAAGGCTGTGCTTCCAGCGCGCCCCCAGCCTTGATAGGGTTGCATTTGAACGAGGCGCCTGGCGCGCCTCAAAGCATTTAGGTCGCTTTCATGTCTGACGCGCGGGCGGCGGACGACCGCCGCGAAACTCGTCGCGCCGACGGCTCCAGTTCGGGGCGCGGGCGCGGATCGGACGAGCTTTTCGCGGCGCTCGATCTGGGCACCAACAATTGCCGGCTGTTGGTCGCGGCCCCTACACGGGAAGGGTTTCGCGTTGTCGACGCCTTTTCCAGGATCGTCCGACTAGGCGAGGGGCTGACGCAAACCGGCCGCCTGCAGCCGGCCGCCATGGATCGGGCTTTAGCGGCGTTGAAGATCTGTGCGGACCGGATCCAGAAGCGCGGGACGCCTCACGTCAGGGCCATCGCGACTCAGGCGTGCCGTTCCGCCGAGAACGGCCCGGAGTTTCTCGATCGGGTCGCGCGGGAGACCGGACTGCGGCTTCGGATCATTCCGCCGCGCGAAGAAGCGCGGCTATCGGTCGCGGGATGCCTGAACCTGCTGGACCGCCAGACCGACGCCGCGCTGGTCGTCGATGTCGGCGGCGGCTCGACCGAACTGTCCTGGGTGGATCTCAGGGAACCAGGAGCCAAGGCGGCCGGGATTATGCCGCCCATCCGCGCCTGGCTTTCCATTCCAATCGGCGTGGTGACCCTCGCCGAGCGGTTCCCCGAGCAGCGCCCTGGCGAGGCCAACTGGTTCCGCGCCATGGTCGAGGCGGTCAAGGAGCCGGTCATCGCCTTCCCTCATGCTGAACCGCTGCGAGAGATTTTCCAGGCGGGCAGGGGGCATCTCGTCGGCACCTCGGGCGCCATCACCAGCCTGGCCGGCATCCATTTGGGCCTGGCCCGCTATGACCGCGCGCGGGTGGACGGCCTTTGGCTCAGCCGAGACCAGTGCGACGCGACGGCCGACCAGTTGCTGGACATGCATCCCGACCATCGCGCGGCCCAACCCTGCATCGGCAAGGACCGGGCGGACCTGGTGCTTTGCGGCGCGGCGATCCTGCGGGCGATCCAGGAACTCTGGCCCTGTCCTAGGGTCCGTGTCGCCGATCGCGGCCTCCGCGAGGGGATACTGCTCTCGCTGATGGCGGAAAGGAACCAGCGTCGGCCCAGGCGTCGCCGTCGCGGGCGACCCGTTGGGCGAGTCGAGGCGGCGGCGTGAGCGACGAACCGCCGCCAAAGAAACGGATGGTCCGCACGCCCACGCGCGGCGCCGATGGCGGTCGTACGGCCGCGGTTCGCCTGAAGACGGCCAAGGTCCGCACGGCGTCGTCCCAGGCCTGGCTCGAACGTCAACTGAACGACCCGTTCGTGACCCGCGCGAAGGCCGAAGGCATGCGCTCCCGCGCGGCGTTCAAGCTGAGCGAGATCGACGACCGCTTCGGCCTGATCAAACCGGGTTCAAGGGTGGTCGATCTGGGCTGCGCGCCCGGCGGCTGGGTCCAGGTGGCGCTGAAGCGCAAGGCCGGCATGGTGGTGGGCGTCGATCTCCTGCCCGTCGATCCCCTGCCGCCGGCGGTGGTGATTGAGATGGACTTCACCGATCCGGATTGCGGGCCGCGGCTCCTGGCGCTGCTGGGCGGGCCGCCCGACCTGATCCTGTCCGACATGGCGCCCAACACCACGGGCCATCGGCAGACCGACCACCTGCGGATCATGGGCCTGATCGAGGCGGCGGTGGATTTCACGCTGGAGGTGCTGAAGCCGGGCGGAAACTTCGTCGCCAAGGCTTTCCAGGGCGGTGAGACGGCCGCCGTGCTGAAGATACTGAAGGCCCATTTCGCCGAGGTCCGCCACGTCAAGCCCAAGGCCAGCCGCACGGACAGCGCCGAGGTCTATCTGGTCGCGACCGGTTTCCGGGGCCGCTGACCAGCCATCCTTGATTTTCCCGGTCAGGCCGCCATCTCCGGTCTCCGCCAAAGACGCCCTTCCCACGGGCGCGATCGGACGCTATACGCGGCCCGCAAAATGGAGAGTCTCATGGAGATTCGCGAAGGGCTCACCTTCGACGACGTTTTGCTCGAACCCGGCCCGTCCGACGTCATGCCAGGCCAGGTCGACACCGGCACGCGGTTCACGCGCGAAATCAAGTTGAACATCCCGATCGTGTCAGCCGCCATGGATACGGTCACCGAAAGCCGGCTGGCCATCGCCATGGCCCAGGCGGGCGGCATGGGCATCCTGCATCGCAACCTGGACGTCGAGGCCCAGGCCGATCAGGTCCGCGAGGTGAAGCGCTACGAAAGCGGGATGGTCATCAATCCGCTGACCATCTTCCCGGACACCCCGCTCAGGGAAGTCCGGGAAATCACCGCCAGGCGCAAGATTTCGGGATTCCCGGTGATCGAGCGGGGCTCGGGGCGGCTCTGCGGCATCCTGACCCACCGCGACATGCGCTTCGACACCGATCCGGACCTGCCGGCCTCGGCGCTGATGACCCGCGAAAACCTCGCCACGGTGCGTGAAGGCGCCAGTTCGGCCGAGGCCCGGGCGCTGCTCAAGCAGCGCAAGATCGAACGGCTGATCGTGGTCGATGACGCCTATCGCGCCGTTGGCCTGATCACGGTCAAGGACATGGACAAGGCCGAGGCCCACCCCTCGGCGGCCAAGGACCCGCAAGGCCGGCTGCTGGTCGGCGCGGCCTCGACCGTTGGCGATGCGGGCTTTGAACGCTCGATGGCCCTGGTCGACGCGGGCGTCGACGTGGTGGTGATCGACACCGCCCACGGCCACTCGATCCATGTCTCCGAGGCGGTGAACCGGATCAAGCGCGAAACTAATCGGGTCCAGATCGTGGCCGGCAATGTCGCCACCTATGACGGCGCGCGGGCGCTGATCGACGCGGGCGCCGATGCGGTCAAGGTCGGCATCGGCCCAGGTTCGATCTGCACTACCCGGATCGTCGCGGGCGTCGGCGTACCGCAACTGTCGGCCATCGCCGACGCGGTTCGGGCGGCCAGGGACAGCGGCGCGCCGGTGATCGCCGACGGCGGCATCAAATATTCCGGCGACTTCGCCAAGGCCATCGCCGCCGGCGCGTCGGCCGCCATGATGGGCTCGATGTTCGCCGGCACCGACGAGGCGCCGGGCGAGGTGTTCCTCTACCAGGGCCGCTCCTACAAGGCCTATCGCGGCATGGGTTCACTGAGCGCCATGGCTCAAGGCTCGGCCGATCGCTATTTCCAGAAGGAAGTGCAGGACACCCTGAAACTGGTGCCCGAGGGCATCGAAGGCCAGGTCGCCTATAAGGGCCTGGTCGGCCCCATCCTGCATCAACTGGTCGGTGGGCTCAGGGCCGCCATGGGCTATGTCGGGGCGCACGACATCCTGTCGTTCCAGAATCGCGCGCGGTTCATCCGCATCACCGGCGCGGGCCTGCGCGAAAGCCACGTGCACGATGTCCACATGACCCGCGAGGCGCCCAACTATCACGCGCCCCAGTGAGGAGACCGTTCCATGCGTGACAGCGGCCGCATGGCCGCCGCGATCCAGGTGCTGGCCGATATGGACGCGCATCACAAGCCGGCCCGGCTGGCCTTGAAGGCCTGGGGCGAGGCCAGCCGCCATGCCGGCGCCAAGGACCGCGCCTTCGTTTCCGGGCTGGTGCTGGACGGCCTGCGCCGGCGGCGGTCCCTGGAATGGCGGATTGGCGAGACCGGACCCCGCGCCGCCGTCCTGGCCGCCTTGCGCTATGACTGGGATTGGCCGGCCGAACGGATCGCCGAGGCCGCGGCCGAACCGCCGCATGGCCCCGGCGCGCTGAGCGACGAGGAAGCTCGGCGCCTGGCCGCGCCGCGCATCCTGGACGAGGCCGCGTCGGATGTGCGGGGTGATTATCCAGGGTGGCTCGAACCCCTGTTCGAGCGGGCGTTTGGCGATCGCCGCGCCCAGGAACTGGCGGCCCTCTCGCACCGCGCGCCGGTCGATCTGCGCGTGAACCGGCTCAAGACCGATGTCGCCCGAGCGTTGAAAGCCCTGGAACCGCTGGGCGTCGCGCCGGCTGGTCTGATGACCTGCGCCCTGCGCGCCTCGCCTCCCGCCGCGGCCGAACGCGCCGCGCCGGTCGAATCCGCGCCGGAGTTCGAGAAGGGCTGGTTCGAGGTCCAGGATTTGGGCTCGCAGATCGCGGCGGCGGCGGCGGGCGAGATCAAGGGCCGCCAGGTGCTGGATTTCTGCGCCGGCGGCGGCGGCAAGACCCTGGCCCTGGCCGCGGCCATGGGCAATTCGGGTCAACTCTACGCCTATGACGCCGATGCGCGGCGCCTGTCCGACACGGTTCGAAGATCCCAGCGCGCCGGCGTGCGCAACCTGCAGGTCAAAAGCCCGCTGCACGCGGACGCCTTGGCTGGGCTGGAACAGAAGATGGATGTGGTGTTCGTCGATGCGCCATGCACCGGCTCGGGAACCTGGCGGCGCCACCCGGACGCCAAGTGGCGGCTCCGTCCTGGCCAACTGGAGCAGCGCCAGGTCGAACAGGACGAGGTCTTGGCCGCCGCCGGCGCGTTCGTGAAACCCGGCGGGCGGCTGGTCTATGTCACCTGTTCGCTGCTGATGGAGGAGAACCAGGACCGCATCGCCGCCTTTCTCGCCGCGCATCCCGAGTTCGCGGTGACCAGCGCCCTGGACCAGATCGCGGTCTCCGGCCAGGTCGAGGCGGACGGACTGGCCTTGCTGTCCGATCAACGCACGCCCGAAGGCTTTCTGCGCCTGACCCCACTGACCGTCGGAACGGACGGCTTTTTCGTCGCTGTACTGGAACGACAACCATGAGCGGTTGTCCTAAATTCCTCCTCCATCGGGGGAGGGGGACCACGACGTGGTGGAGGGGCCCCGCCGGCGCCCAGGCGCGGCCGGAAAACCCCCGCCGTCGCTTCGCGCCATCTCCCCCAAAGGGGGAGCATCTTTTTCTGCTCGCTCTCCACCACGGACGCCCATGACCGATACGCCTCGCCACCAACGCGTCCTGATCGTCGATTTCGGCAG
>DATAYD010000073.1:0-6980 GCA_036272715.1 Caulobacteraceae bacterium
ATCATCCGGGCCATGGACATGCCCAGTTCGGCCAGTTCCTCCAGCACCTCGGCATGCCGCGCGGCCCGCTCCCAATCGGGATCGGCGGGGGCGTTTTCAAAGGGGTGGAGCGGCGCGTTCATTGAGAACATATCATGAACTTATGCGCGGCGAATGTCAAGCTCGTTCACCACGGGACAGGGCGCCGATGTCAGGTCAAGCGAGACTGGCGACCCTATCCAACACCGTCATCCCAGCCCCGGGCCCGAAGCGGCTTGCCGCGCCGCCTTGGCCCCTACATCCTCGTCAGGGGGCTAGGGGGGCGTCTCGCTGGACTTGCCCCGGGCCGCTATTCGTTTGAGTCGAGCGGCGTGAGGCAGATCTGACGGCTGTCCTCGACGGCGGCCGTCCGGTGTTTGAGGTGTTCGCGATATTCGGGGTCGGCGATCATCGCCAGGAGCGCGGCGGTGCTCGGATACTCGACGATGAAAGCGAGGTCCCAGCGCTCATCCGGCCGCCAGTTCATCACGATCTCCGGTCGCCCCTGCCAGACCCGCCACAGACCCATTCTGGCGAATACCTCGGCGTTTGTCCGCCTATAGGCCCCGTAGGCGTCCAGTCCCGTCGAGCCCTTGCCATGGTCCGGATGATCAGGCGGATAGTCCGCCAGCGGCCTCAGCCGGATGAGGTTGAGTATCTGGATCGGCGTATCGCGTGGAAGGGCTTTGAAGGCGTCGAGCCAGGCGGGCGTGGAGGGGGCGGCGAGGTTGGCTGAAGACATGGCGGGCTCCCTGGCGAAACCGCAGACAATCTACCAGCCGCGGGTCGATAGGGGCAACCGGAACGTCGGATCCGGGGGGTAGCGCTGCGCCTGCCTGGCTCCCGGTATTCGCCGGGGGATGAGCGGCTTATGGGTTCCATCGGCGCTCAACCCCATTGAGCGGCGGAATTGCGAAGCGGTCGGCGGCGCCATTCGAGGCGGCGGGCGAGGTCGATGGCGGTGGTGCTCATCCCGCACGCATGGACCAGCACCTCCACCCCCGCCTCCGCCGCATGATCCAGCCCCGCCGCGAAGGCCGGGTCCAGGTCGTGGCAGGCGGAGAACGTCTCGCAGTCGGTCCGCTGCACCACGAACAGCGCCACCGCCCGGTCGCCCGCCGCGACCATGGCCTCCAACTCCTTCAGGTGCCGGGTCGAGCGCGCCGCCACGCAGTCGGGGAACTCGGCCAACCCCGGGGTCCGCGACAGGTGGACATTCTTGACCTCCAGCCAGCAGGCCGGGCGATCCGGCGCGGTCAGCAGGAAGTCGACCCGGCTGGCGGCGCCGTATTTCACCTCCGGCCGTACGCTTGGATAGCCGGCCAGTTCGGTGATCACGCCGCCCGCCAGCGCCTCGGCGACCAGGCGGTTGGGCAGCATGGTGTTGATTCCGACCAATCCACCGTCGGCCTCGACCAACTCCAGCGTGTGGCCCAGCTTGCGTTTCGGATTGTCCGAGGCCGAGACCCAGACCGGCAGGCCCGGCTGGTTCAGGCCCAGCATCGCGCCGGGGTTGGGGCAGTGGGCCGTCACAGCCGCCCCGCCGTCCAGCACGACGTCGGCGAAGAAGCGCTTGTAGCGCTGAACCAGGACGCCGCGCTGAAGGGGTGAAGGGAACCGCATGGCCATGTTCCTAGGCGGTCATGCCGCGCCCGCAAGCCCAAGCTCCAGGGCCGCGGTGTGAAGCCGGCGATCACGCGTCCACAACGTCGATCCGGCCGTCAATTGGCAGGCGGCTAGAAGATGCGCGTCGACAAAGCCGAGGCCGCGCCCGAATAAGCCGTGGCGGCTGACGAAATGCAGAACTTCGGCGTCATCGGCGACGCTGGCCCGAGGGAGGTTTGAGAGGCTGCGCAATATGATTTCACGCTGGCGGAGGCCGCCCATCGCGATTTCGCCGACGATAAAGGGATGCATGAGCACCGAGCCGGCGTCCAATAGCGCCCGTAGTCCTTGATCGGTCCGGCGCAGATGATCGACCTAGACGGAGGTGTCGACGAGGATCACCCGTGCGCGGGCCGGCGGCGGCGCGGCGAGATCGGGTTCGGAGCCGCCGAGGCGCGCAAGCCGCCGTGCGCTTTCGCGTTCGATCCGCGCCTTCAGGGCTTCACGCACCAGGCTCGATTTTTCCTTCAGGCCGGTAAAGGCCTGGGCTTCGGCGACCAGATCGTCGTCCAGGGCGAGGGTCGTGCGCATGGAGCTGCTCCGTATAGCCTTGTTTTATCATCGTTTGATGATGAAATCGATGCCTCTCACGCCGCAGGCCGGCCTATCGAACGCTTTAGCGAAGGTTGCGGGATCGGCGGCGCGGCCCTAGTCGAGAAAGCGAAACCGAAACAGGCGAGGATCGGCATGGACGCGACCCCGGATCGAGTGACCGCGGCGGTCATGATCATCGGCGATGAGATCCTGTCCGGGCGGACCCAGGACACCAATCTGAACCACATCGCCAAATACCTGGCCGCGCATGGGGTCGACCTGGCCGAGGCGCGGGTGGTGGGGGACGTCAAGGACGAGATCATCACCGCCCTGAACGCCCTGCGCGCGCGCTACGACTATGTGCTGACCACCGGCGGCATCGGCCCGACCCACGACGACATCACCGCCGATTGCGTGGCCGAGGCGTTCGGGGTCGAACTCCACGAGCATCCCGAGATCATCGCCATGATGGCCGCGCGCTGGCAGGGGGGCGAGTTGACGCCCGCGCGGCGGCGGATGGCGCGGGCGCCGGTGGGCGGCGAGTTGATCAAGAACCCGGTCTCCGGCCCGCCCGGCTTCACCATCGGCAATGTGTTCGTGATGGCCGGCGTGCCCCAGGTGATGCGCGGCATGCTGGAGGATGTGGGCTGGCGGCTGCGCGGCGGGGCGGTGGTGCTGTCGCGCAATGTGCGGGTCGACGGCTCGGGCGAGGGGGTGATCGCCGCGCCGCTGGAGGCGGTGGCCAGGGCGCATCCGGACCTGTCCCTGGGCAGCTATCCGTTCTTCGGGCCCGAGGGCTATGGCTCCAACCTGGTCATCCGGGGACGCGACGCGGGCCTGGTCGACGCGGTGGTCGTGGAACTGGTCGAGGCCCTGACCGGGGCCGGCATCGCCAAGCTCACCGCGGACCCGCCCCTGGTCGAGGCGGGGCGCTGATGCCGCCGCATCGACCAGAATGACGTCTTCAAGGTCGGGAAGGTCGGGCGCCGACAGAGACGGCGGAGCGTCACCGACTGGATCCCGGAACAAGCCCGCGGCTGTCCGGTTAAGGCTTAGGCCAAAGCTCATAACACGATGAAATCATGTCGTTTGTGGAACATTTCGGATCGTTGGATACAGGCCGCCGCCTATCGTCCGTCACCACCGGGCTTGTCCCGGTGGCCCATGGACTCAAGCGGCTGGAAACACCGCTTCGGGCGCGCCGGGACAAGCCCGGTGGTGACGAATATTTGCTAAGCGCGCCGCCGAACCGGACAGCCGTGGGACAAGCCCGGGATGCCGACGTCATTTGAAAAGTTTGGCTCGTCCCCGTTAACTCGACGTCGAAGCCCCGCGCGGCTGGCTTTGAGGCTTTAGGCGGCGCGCGACGCCTGCTAAGCATCCGCCCCAGCGCGGGCGTGGCGGAATCGGTAGACGCAACGGACTTGAACGAAAAACTTGAGTGCTCCCGGGGAAACCCGAGATGCAGAACTGCTCAAACTCGGGGAAACCTTTAACCTGGCGATCCCGAGCCAAGCCCCTGGAAGCACGAACGTGCGACGGGGGAAGGTGTAGAGACTAGACGGGCAGCACCTAAGGCGCGAACGCGCTAGGGTGAAGGTATAGTCCAGACCACAAACGGCCCGCACGGGCCGGCGGTGAAAGCCGTAGCTGGTAAGAAAATCCGTTGGGGGTAACCCCGTGCCGGTTCAATTCCGGCCGCCCGCACCACTAATTTTTCACGCGGGTGTTGGCGCACCGCCACGCCGGGCGAGACGCGCCCGGTCATCACGCGCATGCCCCTGGCCCCCCGGGGTGAAGGCGGCGCTCGCTCACGCCTTCGGCAACGCCGATATCAACGCCCGTTCCGAATCGCCGGCCGCCGAGCGGGCGCTATGCCAGCAAGTCCCACCCCAGCGGTTCGCCCCGCTTCAAGTCCCGCGCCGCCGCGCGGCCCAGCACCTCATGGAGGTGTTTCGGCGGCAGGCCGTGGCCGGGGCGGATGGAGCGGATATTGCGTTCCGTCAGCGGTTCGCCCTTGGCCACGTCCGCCACGACATAGAGCGAGCGGCGGTGGTCGCGGCCGGCGGCTTCGGCCTCGACCTCTTCGTAGTGGACCGAGCCCAGGGCGGCCCAGGCGTCGCGGCAATCGGCGACCAGGCGCGCCAGCTCGTCCGGCTCCAGAGAGAACGCCGAATCCACGCCGCCATCGGCGCGGGCCAAAGTGAAGTGTTTCTCGATCACGCAGGCGCCCAGGGCGGTCGCCGCCACCGCGACCGCCGTACCCAGGGTGTGGTCCGACAGGCCGACCAGCGTCCCGCGCCGCGCCAGATCCCCCATGGTGCGCAGGTGCATTTGCGAGGCCGGGGTCGGATAGCCGCTGGTGCAATGGAGCAGGACGAGGTCTCGGGCGCCCGCGCGCCTCGCCGCGGCGACCGCATCGGTGATATCTTCGGGCGAGGCCAGCCCAGTCGAGATGATCAGCGGCTTTCCGGTCCGGGCCATCCTGGCGATCAGCGGGGTGTCGACGATCTCGAACGACGCGACCTTGAAGGCCGGCGCCCCCAGGCTCTCCAGGAAATCCACCGCCGTGGGGTCGAACGGCGACGAGAAAATGGCGATGCCGGTCTCGCGCGCCTTGTCGAACAGGCGCGGGTGCCAGTCCCAGGGCGTGTGGGCCTCCTGGTAGAGTTCGTGCAGCTTGCGCCCGTCCCAGAGGCCGCCCTCGACGATGAAGCCCGGGCCGTCGTGGTCGATGGTGATGGTGTCGGCGGTATAGGTCTGCAGCTTGACCGCGTCCGCGCCGGCCGCCTTGGCCGCCTCGATCAGAGCGAAGGCCCGGCCGATGTCGCCATTATGGTTGCCGGACAT
The DNA here is from genome assembly GCA_036272715.1 of Caulobacteraceae bacterium. Classification (GTDB taxonomy): domain Bacteria; phylum Pseudomonadota; class Alphaproteobacteria; order Caulobacterales; family Caulobacteraceae; genus Poindextera. Next base: position 5,068 of record DATAYD010000073.1, read on the forward strand.
TTCGGCGATCACATAGGGCGGATGGTCCGGCCCGATCGGGCGGCCGGCGATGGCGATCTGGGTCATGGCGCGGCCTCGAGGGTCAGGTTGGCGGCGTCATGGCCCTTTTGCGCCAGCCGTTCGGCGCAGGCGGCCCGCGCCTGGGCCCAGTCCGGCGCCAGCAGGCCCAGCCCGACCACGTCCTGGAACCGGCCGGCCTTCCAGACATGGTCGCGATAGAGCGCCTCGCGCCTGAAGCCGAACGATTCGTGCAGCTTCCACACCGCCTCGTTCTCGATCAGCACCTCGCACCAGAGCTTGTGCAGGCCAAGGCCCGCGAAGACATGGTCCAGCATGGCGAACTCCACCGCCGCGCCGACGCCGCGCCCTCGGACGCTGGATTCGGCCAGGTAATAGGCCCATTCGCAGCGCCGCCGCGCCAGGTCGATCCCGGCCAGGTTGGCCAGGCCCACGGGCTCCGCGTCCAGTTCGATGATCCAGTAGCGGCGGTCGGCCGCGGCCAGGGCGCCGGCGAACCAGCGCGCATGCTCCTGCGGCGAAATCCGGTGGTCGGTGTACATATAGGCCGACACCTCCGGCCGGTTGCGCCAGTCCAGCAACCGGTCGCCGTCGGTGGTTTTGACACGCCTTAGATAGACAGACATCAGCGGGGTCCGCCGTGATGGGCAGGGGCGCCGACATACTGGAAGACCCAACCACCTTCAGCTCCTCCCCCATTGGGGGAGGGGGACCACGAAGTGGGGGAGGGGGCCTTGCGGCGGGCGCGCGTGCGGCCGAAGAGCCCCCTCGGTCGCTTCGCGACAGCGCCCCCAATGGGGGAGCAGCCTATGTGAACGTCATGGCCTCGGGGGAGGACGGACCCCGGTTCGATGTTGGCTGCGTCAGCCCGGTTCATGGACCAGCACCCGTTCGGGATGGACGGCCTGCCAGGCCAGGACGTCCTCGCTGGTGAAGGCCGGCTTGGACGGATAGAGCGCCTCGTAGACGGCGGTGACGAAGGCGAAGTCCTCCGGCGTGTCGACGGTCCAGCGATAGCGCAGCGGCGGATCGCGGGTCAGGCCGTGCAGCCGGAACCGTCCGGGATGACGGTAGATATAGGGGGTGACGTGCTCGCGCTCGAACGGGTCGCGCGCCCGCGCGGCCGCCTCGGTCAGGGCCGCGGTCTCGCAGACCTCGACATCCAGGCCCTTGGGATAGGTCCAGCCCTCGGAGGTGTAGGTCAGGTCGGCGCCCGAATCCTCATGGGCTTCGATGCAGCGGTCGACCAGGCTCCAGTCGGCCAGCGGGCAGTCGGCGGTCAGGCGCAGGAAGGTCTTGGGCTCGCCCGCGGCGATCAGGGCGCCGACAAAGCGGGACAGCACGTCGTTCAGCGAGCCGCGATAACAGGCCGCGCCGATGTCCGCGCAGCAGGCCTCGATGGCGTCGTCCCCCGGTTCGGTGCTGGTGGCGACCACAAGCCCGGTCAGCCGCCGGGCGCGGCGAAGCCGCTCGATCTGCAGGGCCATCATCGGCCGGCCCAGGATCGGCCGTAGGACCTTGCCCGGCAACCGGCTGGACGACATCCGCGCTTGAAGCACCGCTAACACAATCGCCTCCCCAGAGCAGGGAGCCGAATTTTTCGAGCCCCCGTCGGCGATGTTTGCTTCATTGCGTTAACGGGTTGTGAACCCTGCTAGACCCAGTCGATCTTGAGGATTTCGTAGGCCTTGACGCCGCCGGGGGTGTTGACCTCGACCACGTCGCCGACCTCCTTGCCCATGACCGCGCGCGACAGGGGCGAGGTCAAGGAGATCTTGCCCGATTTCACGTCGGCTTCGTGCTCGCCGACGATCTGGTAGCGGGCCTCTTCCTCGGTGTCCTCGTCGACCACCGTGATGGTCGCGCCGAACTTCACCTGGCCGCCGGACAGCCGG
>DATAYD010000074.1:0-18635 GCA_036272715.1 Caulobacteraceae bacterium
TGGCGCAGCCCCTCGGTCATGGCGATCCGGCCAGCGGCGCGGAAGGCCATCTCGGAACTGTCGACACTGTGATAGGAGCCGTCGAGCAGCACGGCCTCGACGTCGACCACCGGAAAGCCGCCGAGCGGCCCGCGCTCCAGCCCTTCCCTGAGCCCTTGTTCGACGGCGGGAATCCACTGCTTCGGCACCGCGCCGCCCGTGACCTTCTGGCTGAAGCTGAAGCCCGACCCGCGCTCGCCGGGCCGGATCTCGACCAGTACATCCCCGAACTGGCCGTGGCCGCCCGACTGTTTCTTGTGGCGGCCCCTCTGGGTCACCGCGCCGCGGATCGACTCGCGATAGGCGGTCGCGGCGGCCGCGGCGGAAACCTCGAGCCCATAGCGCCGGCGCAACCGGTCGAGGGTCAGTTGCAGGTGCCCGTCGCCCTGGCCCTCCAGCAGGGTCTGCTGGGTTCCGGGATCGCGGCGCACGGCCAGGGCGGTGTCCTCTTCCAAAAGCTTGGTCAGGGCCGCCGACAGGCGCACATCGTCCTTGCGGTCGCGGGCCTCGATGGCGAGCGCGTAGAGCGGCGCGCGGCGCGGCGGGGGCGAGAGCGCGCGGGCGCGGCCGTCGGCGCACAGGGCTTGTCCGGCCAGGGCCGCGTCGATCTTGCCGATCGCGGCGATGTCGCCGGCCTGGCACGCCGCCACCTTGCGGGTCGCGCCGCCATTGACCGTGAACAGGCCGCCTGCCCGGCTGCGCGCGCCGTCGGGCAGGGTCAGTTCGGCTCCGTCCCGCAAGCCGCCGCCCAGGACCCGCGCCAGGGCCACCTTGCCCATCTGGCCCGCGTGGGAGACCTTGAACACATAGGCGGACGGCCCGTCGAGGCCCAGCCGCTCCGCGGCCGTGTCGGGGCGCGGCGTCTCGTGCCGGAGCGCCTTCAGGAGCCGCCGGATGCCGAAGCCGCTGAGCGCCGAGCCGAAGAAGACCGGGGTGATCTTGGCCTCGCGCATCTCGGCGACCAGGTCCGCGAACACCAGGTCCCGGGCCGGCTCGATGTCGCTGACCAGTTGCTCCAGGAGGACGTCGTCATATTCGGCCAGTTGTTCCAGCATGTGGAAGCGGGCGTCGGTCTCGGCCGCGCCGATCCCGCTCGGCATGTCGATCCGTTCCGAGGCCTGGCCGGGCCGGTAGACGAAGGCCCGCTCCAGCGCCAGGTCGACGAAGCCGGTCGCCCGCTCGCCCTCGAACAGCGGCAATTGGCGCATCACCAGCGGAGTCGCGCAGACCGATTGCAGCGCCTGGATCAGGGGATCCAACGCGCCGCGCGCCTGGTCGATCCGGTTGACGAACAGGGCGTGCGGCAGGCCGCGCTCTTCCAGGGCGCGCAGGATCGGCTGGGCCAGCACCGCCTTGTCGACCTGGGGATCCACCACCACGATGACCTGGTCCACCGCCGGCGCCACCACGTCCTCGACGCCGGCGAAATCCCCGCATCCGGGGCAGTCGACGATGGCGAAACGGTCGCCCAGGAACTCGAAACTGGCCAGGTTGGGCTCGACCGACTGGCCGCGCTGGCGGGCCTCGGGCGTGCTGTCGCCGAGGCTGGCGCCGGCGGAGACCTCGCCCTGGCGGGCGATGGCGCCGCTGGCGAACATCATGGCTTCCAGAAGCGTGGTCTTGCCCGCGCCCGGCGGACCGACCAGGGCGATCGCTCTGGTGACGTTAGAAGAATTCGCCTGACCCATGACAGCGCCTCCCGCCGTGACGGACGCCTCTTCGTGGTCGGCCGAGCGCCCTTCCCGATCGTCCGCCGCTCGCGACGAGGGCGCAAGCGTGGCCGTTCAAAACTGGGCGCGCTCCGGTTCAAGCTGTCAAGCGGGACGCGGTCAAGCCGCCGCGACATAGCCCCTAGGCGGCGAACTCGGATCAATGGAACGAAGGATCGGCAGGTCGCCGTCCTTATTCCCAGTTATCGGGAGCGCGCAAATGACGCTCCAGCTCCATCACATCGTGCAAAACCCGCGCGACGACGACCAGAGCGCCCAATTGTCGATAGATCAGGAAATGTCGCGGTCGTTGGACGATGCCGGAAGCACCCCGCGCCCGCGTCCGACTGCCGCGCAGATGCCAACTGCGGACCCCTTCGCCCAATTCCGGACGGGCGATGCTGCCTGGCCGAACCGGGGTCGCGGCTATGTCCATGAGCGCCGTAACAATAAGGCGTTCATAGCGCTGGCGGGCCGCTTCACCGAATTGCGCCTCCGACCAGGCCAGGATCTCGATGATGTCTGTCTCGGCGGCTTCGGTGAGGCGGTAGTCCGCCATCAGCTTCGGTCGTGAGCCCGTCCACTGGCGCGCGCACCAAGCTGATGGACATAATCGGCCAAGTCCCCCTCGGCGATGTCCCTATATCGGCCGGCCTCAAGATCGCGCCACCCCACCTGCGCCGCGTTCCGCAGAGCCAACAGTTTCGCCGCCTCCTCGGCCTCTCGCTGCTCGACCAGGCGCAGCCCATCACGCAGAACCTCGCTGGCGTTTTGATAACGGCCAGACTGGACCAGGGAGTCGATCAGATCATGCTGGTGATCGGTCAGGACGACATTTCGAGTAGGCATCCTCGTATCAACTCCGCGCCGATATCGACGCTAAGATAGGGCGGATGGCATAATCCGCCAACCACAATGCGCTCCACTCAGGCAACCGCATCGATTGCATAAGTCCGCCGCCCGATCCGACGGGCGCGGAAGGACCCGCACCGCCTTGTGGGCGAATGATTTCGCCGTGCTTCACCACAACGGATCGGGCGGCGCGCCGTCGAGCGTTTCGGCGATTCGCCGCGCGGTCGCGCCCGTGACGCCTTTCGGCAGGGCGCCGGGGGCGAACCATTGCGCCGTCTCGATCTCTCCGCGCGAGGTCGCCGGGACCGCGCGCCATTCAGGCGCCTCGAACAGCAGGATGTGGTCGCCGCGGAAGGTCGCGTCCGCCGAATGGATCGAGCGCAGGCGCGGCCGGCCGGTCAGTTCCACGCCAGCCTCCTCGACCAGTTCGCGCGCCAGAGCGCGGGCGCAGGTCTCGCCGCGCTCGACCCCTCCACCTGGCAGATGCCACCCGGCGGTGTAGGTGTGCTTGACCAGGAGCACGCGGCCGGCCGGATCGCGCACCAGGCCGCGCACGCCCAGCGTCATCCCCCGGGTCCACCGCGCGCGGGCGCGCAATAGCGGGCGGAGCAGGGATTCGAGGCGCCGGAGAAGCAGCATGGCGCGGAGACTACACGGCGGCGGCCTTGCGGTCAGGCGCGGGCGTCGCTAAAGCGGCTTATCGATCCGTATTGCCCTGATCCTTGTTGACCTGACCCGAACCCTACCCGAGGCGTCCATGTCCGCGATCCTGATGATTGTCGTCTTCCTGGCGGTGTTGGCCGGGCTGAATCTGTTCGAGTTCGGCCGCCTCGATTGAGCGCCGACGCCGCGGCCGGGCGGCTTGCCCGCGGGGGAGCGCTGATCACGGGCGCCGCGCGCCGGATCGGCCGCGCCCTGGCCTTGAAAGCCCAGGCGGCGGGCTATGACGTCGCCATCCATTGCCGCGTCGCCGACGATGACGCCCGCGCCCTGGCCGATGAGCTTGGGACCCTGGGCGGGCGGGCGGGCGTGGTCGAGGGCGACCTGACCCGCGACGCCGAGCTCGAGACCCTGACGGCGCGGGCGGCCGAGGCGGTCGGGCCGCTGACCCTGCTGGTCAACAGCGCCTCGCTGTTCGAGGACGACCGCATCCAGACCCTCACCCCCGCGAGTTGGGACGCCCATATGGCCGCCAACCTGCGCGCGCCCCTGCTGCTGGCCCAGGCCTTCGCCGCGCAACTGCCGGCGGATCGCGAGGGCCTGATCGTCAATATCCTCGACCAGCGGGTGCTGAGGCCGACGCCGCAATTCTTCAGCTATGCGCTCAGCAAGGCCGCGCTTTGGCGCGCCACCCGCATGATGGCCCAGGCCCTGGCGCCCAGGATCCGGGTCAATGGCGTCGGCCCCGGCCCGACCCTGGCCTCGATCCACCAGAGCCCGGAAGACTTTTCCGCCGAGATCGCCGGGCTGCCGCTCGAACGCGGCGCGGCGCCGGAGGAGATCGCCGACGCGCTCGCTTATCTGATTGACGCCCGGTCGGTCACCGGTCAGATGATCGCCGTCGACGGCGGCCAGCACTTGGCCTGGAAAACGCCCGACATCATCGATCCCTGAGCCGCATCGCCAAACCAAAGGCCCGCCATTGAACGCACCCCTGCCCGCCCCGGCCGATCCCGGCGTGATCCGGGTGGAAGCGGCCAAGGTGTTCGTGCGAGCGCTGCGCGTCGAGGCCGAGGTCGGCGTTCACGCGCACGAAAAGGGCCGCCGCCAGCCGCTGGTGATCGATGTGGAGCTGGACGTGGCCGCCGCCGCCGGCGACCACCTGGCCGACACGGTCAATTACGAGACCGTGGTCGCCCACGCGCAAAACGTCGTCGCCGATGGTCATTTCAAGCTCATCGAGACCATAGCCGAACGGCTGGCGCGCGCGTTACTTGACGATTCCAGGGTTTCGCGCGCCCGTGTTAGGGTCGAGAAGCCAGAAGCGCTGGCTCCGCATGCCGCCGCCGGCGGCGTGGAAATCGTCCTGACCCGGACTTAGGTTCATCCGGGCGGCCCAGGAGCCGTCATGAGCGATCCGCAAAGCGCCCCGTCGGCCCCACGATCCGACGACCGCGTGATCGCGGCGGTTATCTATGGTCTCTATCTGATCGGACCGATCAATGGGCTGTCGGCGCTGGTCGGCATCGTCCTGGCCCACGCCAATGTCGGCGCGGCCGGGCCCAAGGTCTGGAGCCACTATGTGTTCCAGATCCGCACCTTCTGGATCGCGGCGGTCTGGTCGGTCATCGGGGGGGCGGTGATCGTGCTGGGCGGGCTTTTGATGGTCGTGCTGATCGGCTTTCCGATCTTTCACCTCGGCGTGGCCATTCTCGGCCTGGCCACGATCTGGTTCTTCGTCCGATCAGTCGTCGGCGCGATCTACCTGGCCCAGGACCGGCCCTATCCCCGGCCGAGGACGTGGTTGTTGTAAGGAGGCGCGGGCGGGCACGCTCCGTCACCACCGGGCTTGTCCCGGTGGTCAATAATCACAGGCTTTGTGAGGTACTCACGATGCGCCCCGAAGCGACGTTTCCAACCGTTTGAGTCTATGGGCCGCCGGGACAAGCCCGGTGGTGACGAATATCTGCTAGAGCATTTTCAGATGAAGTGGACACCGGTTCGTCGTCAGAAAATGCTCTGATACATTGAGTTTAGAGCCCTTTTATCCGATCAGATCGATTCGATCTGATCGGATAAAAGGGCTCTAGGCTTGCCGCCGAACCGGACAGCCGTGCGGCAAGCGCGGCGATGACGGTGGAGAGGGGTGTGACAGTGGAGCGCCTTCACCCCTTCGCGGCCGCCTTCTCCAGCGCCTGGGCGCGGATCTGGGTCAGGGTGGCGCCGGGGGTGATGGCCTCGGGGTCGATCTTCAGGTGGACGATCGCCGGCAGGCCGGAGGCTTCGGCGGCGCGGAACGCGGCGGGGAAGTCGGCGGTCTTCTCCACGGTCACGCCAAAGCCGCCGAAGGCGCGGGCATAGGCGGCGAAGTCGGGATTGACCAGGTCGGTCGCCTCGACGCGGCCGGGATGCTCGCGCTCCTGGTGCATGCGGATGGTTCCGTAGATGCCGTTGTCGGCGATCACCACCAGGATCGGCAGGCGGTACTGGACCGCGATCGCGAACTCCTGGCCGTTCATCAGGAAGTCGCCGTCGCCGTTGATCGAGATCACCGGCCGACCCGGATGCAGCCGCTTCATGGCCACGGCCGCCGGGACGCCATAGCCCATCGAGGCCGAGGTCGGGGCGATGTGGCTGGCGAACCGCCGGAACCGGTAGAACCGGTGAATCCAGGACGCGTAGTTGCCGGCGCCGTTGCAGAGGATGGCGTCGTCCGGGAGGTTCTCCCGCAGCCACACCATCACCTCGCCGAGATTGACCTCGCCCGGCTGGGGCGTGGCCCGGTCCGACCAGGCCAGGTATTCTTCGTGGGCGGCGAGGGTTTGATCGCTCCGGGCCGGCGCGGCGGGGGGCGTCAGCGCCTCCAGGGCGGCGGCGAAGCGGATCGGCGAGGCGTTGATCGCCAGGTGCGGACTATAGATGCGGCCCAGCTCCTCCGCCCCCGGATGGATGTGGACCAGACGGGTCCGGGGTTCGGGGATGTCGAACAGCGTATAGCCCTGGGCGGTGATCTCATTGATCCGGCCACCAACGAAGATGACGAGGTCGCTGGCCTTGACCCGCGCGACCAGCTTGGGGTTCGGGCCGAGGCCGAGGTCGCCGGCATAGCAGCGGTGCAGCGCATCGAACAAAGGCCCGCGGCGATAGCTGGTCGCGACCGGCATGTCGAACCGCTCGGCGAAGCGCCGCGCGGCCGCGCAGGCCGCCTCGGTCCAACGCGGCCCGCCCAGGACCATGACCGGCCGCTCCGCGCCCGCGATCAGGGCCTCGAGCGTCGCCATGTCTTCGGCGGCCGGCGCGGTCTCGACCGGGGCGAAGGCCGGCGCCAGGGGCGTGCGGCAGCGTTCGGACAGCATGTCCTTGGGCAGGGCGACGACCACCGGTCCCGGCCGGCCGGCGGTGGCGGTGTAGAAGGCGCGGGTGACCAGTTCGGGGACCCGGTCCGGATCGTCGATCTCGGTGGCCCATTTGGTCATGCCGCCGAACACGGCGCGGTAGTCGAGCTCCTGGAACGCCTCGCGCTCGCGCACGCCACGCTCGACCTGGCCCACGAACATGATCACCGGCGTGGAGTCCTGGCGGGCGATATGGATGCCCGGCGTCGCGTTGGTCGCGCCCGGGCCGCGGGTGACGAAACAGACGCCCGGCCGGCCGGTGGCCTTGCCGACCGCCTCGGCCATCATCGCGGCCCCGCCCTCCTGGCGGCAGACGGTGACGGTGATGTCGGCGTCGTGCAGGGCGTCGAGCACGCCCAGATAGCTCTCGCCCGGCACGCAGAAGACATGCTTGACGCCGTGGACCACCAACTGGTCGACCAGGGCCCGAGCGGCGGTGCGCGTCTTGATGTCGAGATGCATCGCCGGATCAGGCTCCAAAAAGGACGGTTTCGGTGAACGCCAGGTCGTTCAGGCGCGGGCGGTCCTCGCCCTTGAAATATTTGGGCTGGCGGCCGTCGAAATAGCGGCCCGCCAGGCCCGGGACCGGCGCATTGGCGTCCAGGATCACCCCGACCACGCCGCGCCGCAGCAGGAATCGGCCGATCGCGCCGGCCCTTCGGACGAACGCGCCGGTATCGCGGCAATAGACCAACTGCATCAGCCGCAGCGGCGAATAGGCGACCCGGCGCGGCGCCAGCACGAACGGCGCGGCGCCGGCGGCGCTTTCGCAGACCAGGCTGAGGCAACCCGCGTCGGCGTGGGCGGCCAGGAGGTCGTGTTCGGCGACATCACCGGCCTCGGCGGCGGATGTCACGGCGCGGATTCGGGCCTTGTCCCCGCCCCGGCTCAGCGCCGGGATACAGACAAACTGACCATCGCTATAACGGCGATAGCCCTGGGCGGTCAGCAGGGGCCAGGTGTGTTCGGCCGGCGAGATGTTCAGATAGGTGACGTGCTTGAGTTTCAGCGCGGTGGCGCTGAGCTGGGCGGCATAGGCGCGGAATTCGGGCGCCACGTACCAACTGGAGATGTTGCAACGGATCTTCACGGCCGATCCGTCGCCGAAATCGGTGAAGATCAGGAGAATCACGCCGACCGCGGCGCCGTCGGCTTCGAGCATGTAGCCGAAGCGCGGGCAGCCTTCGACCGGCGCGCGGGCGGCCATGCGGGCCAGGCCCCGGCGCCAGTAGTCCAGCGTCCGATCGGGAAACCCCTCGACCAGAAGCGTGGCGACGGCCAGCAGGTCGCGCTCGTCGATCGGTCGACACCGGACCTTCGAAGGGCGTGCAACGAACATGGCGGGACCCTGGCGTCTGAAAACGGCACGGAAAGACCGGGCTGAGCGTCGCCATGGCAAATTTCATGCATGGGTAGTGCGAACCTTTCGTATCCTTCCCGCCTTGGAGCACCGCCCGCCATGTCTATCCGAGCCGTCATCGTCGCCCAGATGGGCGAAATCGCCGCCAGCCAGCAGAAGATCCTGACGCCTCTGTCCGACGAGCTGGTCCTGCTCGACTGTGGCCTGGACTCGCTCTGCTTCGCGATCCTGGTCGCCCAACTGGAAGACGAACTGGGCTTCGACCCGTTCACCGCTTCCGAAGACGCCTATTTCCCGGTGACCTTCGGCGATTTCGTCGCCTTCTACGAAGCCGGCGCGAGCGCCCGGTCCCATGCTGCGTAACACCCTGGCGACCGGTTCGACCCCCGAAGGGCGGATGCTCTGGGGGGCGGAGGCCGGCGTCCGCCTGACCGACCTGGCGCATGGGACCAGCCTGGGCGGCCGCCTGGCCGAACTGGCCGGCCGCCGCGTGCTGGTGCGCGCCAGCGACCAACTGACCGCCGCGGTGGCGCTGGTCGAACTGGACGGCGTCGCCGCGCGGATGGCGCTGTGCCCGCCCGACCTGAACGAGGCGCACCTGGCCTCGATCATCGAGACCGCCGGGATCGACGCCGTGGTCTCCGACCTGGCCGATCCCCTGGCCGGCCTGAGCGGATTGGAGGTGTTCAGTCTGGCCCTGCCGTTGAAGCCGATGGACGATCGGACCGCCGGCGGCCTCGCCACCGAGTGGGTGATGTTCACCTCGGGCACGACCGGGGTTCCCAAGCTGGTGGTCCACAGCCTGGAGGGCCTGACCGGCGCGATCCGGGCCGCGCCGGCCCCGGCCTTGGCGCCCGTCTGGGGCACCTTCTATGACATCCGCCGCTATGGCGGGCTGCAGATTCTGCTGCGCGCGCTCCTGGCCGGCGGATCGATGATCCTGTCGGACGCCCATGAGGCGGCGGCCGATCACCTGGCGCGGCTGGGCCGGCTGGGCGTGACCCATCTTTCCGGCACGCCGTCGCATTGGCGCCGCGCGCTGATGACCCCGGCGATCGCGGCGATCGCACCGGGCTATGTGCGGATGTCCGGCGAAGTGGTCGACCAGGCCGTGCTGGACAGCCTGAAGGCCCAGTTCCCGAGCGCCGCGATCGGCCACGCCTACGCTTCCACCGAGGCCGGCGTCGGGTTCGAGGTCAATGATGGCCGCGAAGGCTTCCCCGCCGCCCTGGTCGAGGCGGGCGCGGGGCCAAGCAAGGCGGGACGGGTCGAGATGCGGGTGGTCGAGGGCTCGCTGCAACTGCGCTCGACCCGGGCGGCCAGCCGCTATCTGAACGCCGACGCCCCGCGCCTGGTCGACGCCGACGGCTTCGTCGACAGCGGCGACATGGTCGAGCGACGCGGCGATCGCTATCACTTCGTCGGTCGGCGCGGCGGCATCATCAATGTCGGCGGGCTGAAGGTGCATCCCGAGGAGGTCGAGGCGGTGATCAACCGGCACCCGGCGGTGCGGATGTCGCTGGTCAAGGGTCGGCGCAATCCGATCACCGGCGCGATCGTGGTCGCCGAGGTGGTGCTGAACGCGCCCCAGGCGGCGGCCGAGATCGGCCAGGCCGCCTTGCGCGAAAGCATATTGGCCGCCTGCCGCGCCGAACTGGCGCCGTTCAAGACCCCGGCCATGGTCAAGTTCGTCCCCGCCCTGGCGGTGAGCGCCAGCGGCAAGCTGGAGCGGCCCCTTGCGTAACGTCCTCGTCTCCGGCGGCAGCAGGGGCATCGGCCTGGCGGTCTCGAAACGGCTGGCCGGCGCCGGCTACCGCGCCATCGCCCTGGCGCGGAGCCAGAGCGACGCCCTCGGCGAAGCCATGGCGGCGGTTCGCGCGGCGGGCGTCGGCGGGCTGGACTTCATCGCCTTCGACCTCGCCGAGATCGAGGCCATTCCGGAAATGGTCCGCCAGGCGCGCGCGGCGTTCGGGCCGATCTATGACCTGGTCAACAACGCGGCGCTGGGGACGGACGGCCTGCTGGCCAATATGCACCTCTCCCAGATCGAGGCGCTGATCCGGCTGAACACCCTGTCGCCGATCGTGCTGACCAAGCACGTGGTGCGGGCCATGATGGCCAAGGGCGAGGGCCGCATCGTCAACATGGCCTCGATCATCGCCTCGACCGGCTATGGCGGGCTTTCGGTCTATGGCGCGACCAAGGCCTCGATCGTCGGTTTCACCAAGTCGCTGTCGCGTGAGGTCGGGCGGCTGGGGATCACGGTCAACGCCGTGGCGCCGGGCTTTCTGGAGACCGAACTGACCGGAGCGATGGACGACGGCCAACGCGCCCAGATCGCCCGCCGCGCGGCCCTGCGCCGGCTGGCCGAGACCGAGGACGTGGCGCGGGCGGTCGAATATCTGATGGGCGAAGGCGGCCGCAACATCACCGGAACCGTGATGACCGTGGACGCCGGCGCCACGGCCTGAGCACCCTATTCGGACAGCGGCTCCGGCCTGCCGGGGGATCCCAGCGACACGCCGCGGATGAAGGCCATGCCGAACGACCGGATGATGAAGAACGCGACCTGCGCCGCCCTGGCCAAGAAGCACCCGACCATGATGAACGGCGGAGCCGCCGAGCCGCGGTAACCGCTGCCTCCGCCGAGGCCGCTTCGCTTCCACTGCTCCCCCCTCTGGGGACCCTCTGGGGGAGCTGTCGCGAAGCGACGGAGGGGGCTGTCTTGCGGCGCCGCGGCGGCGGGACCCCTCCACCACTTCGTGGTCCCCTCCCGAAACGGGGAGGATTGGGGATCAGGCCGCTTCGGCGGTTCCGCGCGCCGGCGGGGCCGGAGGGGCGAAGCGGGCCATGGCCTTGTGATAGACGGCCAGGATCTGGCCGAAGGTCTTGGGCATCGGGCGGCGAAACACGGCGACCTTCTGGACGTGGGACTCGACGGTCCAGACGGCCGTGTCGCCGGGGGCGAAATAGACCACGTCGCCCTTGCCGACGGTCCGGGTCTCGCCGTTCGGATAGGTCAGCGTCATGCCGCCGTCGATGACGTAGATGGTCTCTTCCTCGTCATAGATCCACCTGAAGACCCCGGCCGTGCATTCCCAGAACAGGGTCAGCGACGAGCGATCCTCGCTGACGAACAGCACATGGTTGCGGGCCACCGGCGCGCCTTCGATGATCCACTCCGGGCGGATCGGCGCGTCTTTCAGTTTCACGGTCTTGTTTTCGAATACATGCGGCTTCGACACGCCTGACTCCCCTCGTCCACGACGTGAGACATGAGACCATTGGTGTTAAAACCGCCTGATCAACCATGGCGAAAAAAGTCTGAACGGAGCCTCTCGCGCTCGGCCTAGTTGCGCGGCGTCAGGATATCGTCCAGGCGCGCGGGCTGGGACGCGTCGCGCTCCAGGCGCGGGTAGCGCAGGCCGCCGTGATAATCGACCTGGACCACCTTGAAGCGATCGGCGGTCTTGACGATCAGTTCGATCGGCGCGGGCGAGCCCTTGGCCTGCCGGATGGCCGCCTTCAGAACATCGGCGTCATAAGGATCGCCATTGACCGCCAGGATCGTCATGCCAGGGGTCAAGCCGGCCTTGAACGCCGCGCTGTCCCAGCCCACGACTTTCAGCACGCCGTCGCGGCCGAGGGTCAGGCCGATCGAAAAGCTCAGATCGGTGTATTTGTTCTGCACCTCCCTGGCCGTGAAGAAGTCCGTCGGCTTGTCGGTATAGGTCAGCCGGTAACCGCCGCGTTTCAGCCCATCCAGCGGCGCGGGCGCGCCCGCCTGGTCGAGGCGGGCGCGCAGGAATGTCGCCCAATCATAGGGCTCGACGGCGTTCAGGGCGCGGACCACGTCCTCGAACACATAGGTCCTGACCCCATAGTCGCCGTCGTCCACGCCAAAGAACGCCCTGGCGAAATCGTCCAGCGACCGGGCGCCATGGGAGCGCTCGCGGATCAGGGTGTCGACGTCGAGCCAGATCAGGGCGCCTTCGCTGTAATAGCTCTCGAACCTTTGCCAGTCGGGCCAGGACTGCGGGCGGCGCGGGTTGATGATCTCGTCATTGGTGGTGTCGCGCAGCGGCCGCCAGCGCCGTCCCGGCTGGACATCGAAGGTCGCCGCCACGATGGCGAGCATGTCCAGCGTCTGCTGCCGGGTCCAGAGGCCCGAACGGCCGGTCAGGACATAGCCCCAATACTGGGTCTGGCCTTCATAGACCCACAGCAGGCTGTCGCGCATCGGCACGTTGTAATTGGGCGTCCACAGGTCTTCCGGCCGCCGGAACTTGCCGTTCCAGGAATGGGTGAACTCGTGGGCCAGGAGATCGCGCCCTTCCGGCTTGCGATCATAGTCGGTGAAATAGTCCGCGTCCGCGCCATTCTCGCTTGAACGGTGATGCTCGAGCCCCTGCTGCTCCAACTCGCCGCTGACCGAGAACAGGAAGTCGTAATGGTCGAAATGGCGCGAACCGAACAGTTTCAGGGCCTGCTTGACCAGGGCCCGGTGCGCGGCGAGCACGGCGGGCTTGATCTCCAACTGGTCCGGCTTGTCGGCGAAGACGTCGAGATGCACCGGCGCGGCGGCGCCCGGGTTCAGGTCGACCCTGGAGAAATAGCGGCCGGCATAGAGCGGGCTGTCGAGCAGGGTTTCCAGCGTCGTGGCCTTGAACGCCACGCGCGGGCCCGGCGCGGCATCGCCGAGCGCCGTGGCGTAGCTCCAGCCCTCCGGCAGGGTCGCCTCAGCCTCGACCGGGATCCGCCGCGCGTAATAGCCGGCCGGATAGAGCACGGTTTCGAGGAACTGCAGGTCCATCATCCTGGAGGTGATCTCGGTCGGCCCCACCGCCTCGCGGACGGGCGCGACATATTGGAAGTCGACCGCGATGCTGGCGGCGCCCTTCGGCGGGTCGACGTGGAAGGCGAACACATTGACCACGTCGCGGGTCCAGGCGGCCGGCTTGCCGTCGGCGCTGATCGTGAGGCCGGAGAGCCGGTCGATGGGGTTCTCCGGCGCATGGCCGCCGGGAACCCATTGCGGATAGAGCAGGGTCAGGTCCTCGCCGGTCAGCGGAATGGTCTCGTGCACCCGCACGATCCGCCGGTCGATATCGCTGGCGTCCACGGACAGGCGGATCACCCCGGGATAGGGCCGGTCCTCCGGCGCGCGGATCGACGGGACGGCGGGGCCGGGAGTCGGCCCTGGGCTCGCGGCGGCCGATCCGGCCAGGGCCAGGACCCATGGCAAGGCCGAACTCAGAACCCGCGATCCGCGCATGGCCGCTCCGCACCAGCATCACGCCGGCGCGGCGCGATCGATGCCGGTTGCACTAGGACAGAGTTCAGGGCTTGGCCAGCGCGGCCCCGCTTTGAACGCCAAGCCCCAAAGCCCTACGCCGCAAGGATATCGCCGTTATACCGCCCAGGCCCTGTTCGACGCCATCGGCGAAGCGGTTTCCGCCGGTCCGGTGGAAGCGGTCCTGGCGGCGTAACTGTAGGCCGGAAACGGCGCCACCAACGCGACCTAAAGGCCGACCAGCGACGGAGCCGGCATTCCTTAACGGAAATAAGCCGTGTGGTCCAAACCTTGCTCCCTCTGATTGCAGAGGCCCGCTGGTGGTTGGCGCGGGCGTTTGGAGTCGTGAGCATGTCTCAATTTGGCTGGCTGGACGACGACAAGCCAAAGCGCCGACCATCGAACGAACGGCGATGCGAGAGCCGCCATCGCGTGCTGTTCACCGGCAAGATCGTCTATATCAACACCAGCGTCAGCACGGATTGCACCATTCGCGACATATCCGCCTGTGGCGCGCGCCTGTCCGTCACCCAGGGGCCGGTGCTGGACGAGCCTTTCCTGATCGTCGTCAGGGCGGCGCTCGTGCACCCCTCTCGGGTGGCGTGGCATCTCACCCCCCAGGTCGGCCTGAATTTTCTGGAGACCATTCGGCTGGGCCAGGAAATCCCGTCTCAACTTGAGGGAATCCAGCGAATCTGGGCGACCCTGAAACGGGATCATGAGGACGCCCAGGACGCTTGGCGTACGATCGATCAGCCGCGGCGGCCGCCGATATCTTGACGGCGACCGCGGTGCGTCCGGTCAGCTCATGCGGTGCAGAGCGCAGAGCTTGTTGCCGTCGGGATCACGCAGATAGGCGAGATACATCTTGCCCCCGCCGGCTTCGCGCACGCCCGGGGGATCCTCGCACGACTTGCCGCCCTGGGCGACGCCGGCGGCGTGCCAGGCGTCGGCCTGTTCGGTCGAGCCGCAGGCGAAACCGATGGTGCCGCCGTTGGCGAAGGTGGCTTGCTGGCCATCGATCGGCTTCGTCACCGAAAAAACACCGGTCGGGGTCATGTAGTAGAGGCGGTCGCCATTGACCGCCCCCGGCGGCACGCCCAGCGCGCCGAGCACCGCGTCATAGAACGACTTGGCTTTGTCCAGGTCGTTGGTCCCGATCATGATATGCGAGAACATCCTGCTTTTCCCTCTATTCCAGCGGCGCTGCCGGGTTCGGCCCGGCTGTCCGCGCGCGACGGCGATCTGGCTTCGCCGAGCCCCGCACATGCGGCAAGATCGCGGCGATGGCAATCCCGGCGACAGGCAAGTTCGCGTGTAGCGCCCCTGGGCTGGCCTCGGCGCCCCGAGCCGCCAGGGCCGGTTGCGTCGCTGGTCGGCGGCGACGTTCGGGCCATTCGCGGAAATGGGGAATATGGCGCGAATACTGCCGATTTCGCTCGAAATCGGGGTGAATTCGCGGGTTTTTGGGCCCTTATCGCGACAGGGCCTCGAGCGTCCGTCCGCTGGTTCAGGCGGTTGGAGATCGGTGCGCGAGCATCGCGGCGATCACCTGGACATCGGCCGGCGTGGCCGGCGTGAAGACGACCATGCTCAACCCCTCGGCACCGTCGACCTCGAAGGTCGAGTATTCCAGCGTGAGCGATCCGACCCCGGGGCGTTCGAAATATTTCAGGCCAACGCCGTGGCTGCGCATGTCGCTCTCGGCCCAGAGCCGGCGGAAGTCGGCGCTGGTCGCCCGCAATTCCGCCTCGAGCGCGGTGGCTTCCGGGCAACCGCCGGCGCGCGCGACATCGATGCGGAAGACCCCGAGCAGGGAGCGCGCGTGTTCCTCCCAATCGGGCAGTCCGGCGCGCAACGCCGGATCGGTGAACATGCGCCAGAGCACGTTGCGCTCGCGGGGCGGCACGGCGGCATAGTCGCCCATCACCGCGACCGCGGCCGCGTTCCAGGCCACGACGTCCCAGGCCGGCGTCTTGACGATGGCGGGACTGGTGTTCAGGGCGTCGAGCACGCGCTGCAACGCCGGCGCGACCGGCGACGGCGGCGCCGGGGTGACCGGGGGCGGCCGCTGCTGGGCGAGCAGGAACAGGACCTCGCGGCCGTCGGCGTCGAGTTCCAGGGCCCGGGTCAGCCGTTCCAGCACATCATCCGACGGCGGACCGCCGCGGCCCTGTTCCAGCCAGGTGTACCAGGTGACGCTGACGCCGGCCCGCGTCGCCACTTCCTCCCGCCGCAGCCCCGGCGTCCGCCGCCGCCCCTGGGCGCCCGGCCCAGGTTGCAGGCGCGAGCGGCGATCGCGCAGGAAGCCGCCCAGGGAGATCGCCGCGTTCGGCTGGGTGTTATTGTTCATACCCGTATAAGCTCCCGGCTGTTCGAACCCAGAACAAGGGACAATAACCCGACAGCGGCAGAATGCGGAGATCGGCATGCGTGTTTTTGTGACCGGCGCCACGGGCTTCATCGGCTCGGCGATCGTGAACGAGTTGCTGGCGGCGGGGCACGACGTGCTCGGCCTGGCGCGCAATGAGGCCAGCGCCGAGGCTTTGACGCGCCTGGGCGTCGCGGTGCATCGCGGCGACCTGACGGACACCGACAGCCTGGTCGCGGGCGTCCGCGCCTGTGACGGCGTGATCCACACGGCCTTCATCCACGACTGGTCCCAGTTCATGGTCAATATCGAAACCGACCGGCGCGCGGTGACGGCCATGACCGGCGCGCTGGAGGGCTCGAACAAACCCATCGTGATCGCGTCCGGCACGCTGATGATCGCGGCGGCGGGCGGCCTCGGCACGGAGGCGATCGCGCCCCCGGACCCGGACGCGCCGCGCGCCGCGTCGGAAATCGCCGTGCTGACGACCCCGGGCGTGCGCGGGAGCATCGTGCGGCTGCCGCCCACCGTGCACGGCGCCGGCGACCACGGCTTCATGCCCCGGCTGATCGACATGGCCCGCCGCAACGGCGCCGCGGCCTATGTCGGGGACGGCGCCAACCGCTGGCCCGCGGTCCATCGGCTGGACGCCGCGCGGGTGTTTCGGCTGGGGCTCGAAAAGGCCGCGCCCGGCTCATGCCTGCACGCCGTGGCCGAGGAGGGCGTGCCGATGCGCGCGATCGCCGAGACGATCGGCCGGGGGCTCGGCCTGCCGGTCAAAAGCGTCACCCCGGCCGAGGCGCCCGCCCATTTCGACTTCCTGGCCATGTTTGTCGGGGTGGACAATCCGACCTCCAGCGCGGTCACCCGGGAGTCGCTGGGATGGAGCCCCGGGCAACCCGAGTTGCTCGCGGACATGCGGGACAGCGGGTATTTTTCATGATGTGACGACCTCGCGCCGCGACCGCGCGAGGAGGCGTGGTTAAACGCGCCACGTGGATTGGGCGGAGAACGGCGTCAACCTTATCCTCGTCGTCGCGGCTTGCCGGGGCTCGGGCGCGTCGGCTAAGAGCGAAGGCAAGACCATCGCCGCCAGATTTGGCATAATCGGATTGAGGGCGCGACGTGACGATCCAGGACCTGTTTCAGCCGCTCGACTTCGCCCGTGGCCCGGCCATGAAGAACCGGTTCATGCTGGCGCCGCTGACCAATCTGCAGAGCCATCCCGACGGGCGGCTGTCGGATGACGAGTTCCATTGGCTGACGATGCGGGCCAAGGGCGAATTCGGCCTGACCATGACCTGCGCCGCCCATACCCAGCGCCAGGGCCAGGGTTTTCCGGGCCAGCTCGGCGTATTCGGCGACGAGCACCTGGAAGGGCTGACGCGGCTGGCGACGGAGATCCGGGCCCAGGGCAGCCTCGCCGTGGTCCAGTTGCACCACGCCGGGATGCGCTCGCCGGCGGAGCTGATCGGCGGAACCCCTGTCTGCCCGTCGGACAATGCCGAATTCAAGGCCCGGGCCCTGACCACCGCCGAGGTCGAGCAGGCCGCCGAGGACTTCATCGCCGCGGCCGTGCGCGCCGACAAGGCCGGCTTCGACGGGGTCGAGTTGCACGGCGCCCACGGCTATCTGCTCTGCCAGTTCCTCAGCCCGACCATCAACCAGCGCACCGACCGCTATGGCGGCGGCCTGGAGAACCGGTCGCGGATCGTTTTCGACATCATCGAGGGCGTCCGCGCGCGGTGCCGGCCGGATTTCAGCTTGGGGCTGCGGCTGTCGCCGGAACGCTTCGACCTGCGGCTCGGCGAGATCCGCGAACTGGCGCAGCGGCTGATGGACGAGGGTCGGATCGATTACCTGGATATGTCGCTGTGGGACGTGAACAAGGAGCCCGAGGAAGAGGCCTATAAGGGCCGAAGCCTGATGTCCTGGTTCACCGACCTGAAGCGCGGCGCGGTGCGGCTGGGCGTGGCCGGCAAGGTGATGGCGCCGGGGGAGGCCGCGGCGTGCCTGGAGGCCGGCTGCGACTTCGTGCTGCTGGGCCGCGCGGCGATCCTGCACCACGACTATCCACGGCTGCTGGCTGCAGACGCCGACTTCCGGCCGATCTCCCTGCCCGTGACCCGCGAGCATCTGCGGGCCGAGGGCCTGGGGCCGGCGTTCCTGGACTATATGAGCGGCTGGCGCGGCTTCGTGGCCGAGCCGGTGGCGGCGTAAGCGGGCCGGGGCCGAATGGGGAGGCCCATTCCCCATCGAGGATTGGGACCCTACGCGACCTGGTGGAGCGGGTTCGGGTGGAACGCCTCAAAAAAGCGGAAGCGGCAAGCGGGTCGGGCGCCGGTCAGGTTCTCGATGCTTCGGACTTGATGGTCGTCCAATCGCGGGATCAGTGCGGTCGATTCACCAATCCAGCACTCTGGAGGCACATCAAGCTAAAATAGATAAGCACGACGAATTGGATCAGACCCAAAAACAGCCAAGAAAACAGCATAATACGCGGAAACACCGCGGCGGCGATATTGCCCCGTTTGTGATTTATGGAATTTCCAAACGGCCTGGGCAGCCCCAATATATTCTCGAAAACCCTTTTACCGGAGTCGGAAATCGTCTCTTCATAATTGCGCTTCAGATGATCGAGTTGCTCCTGCGCCGCCTTCACTCCGATCTGAGATATGAAGGTGAAATATCCAGCCCCCAGAGTAAATATCAACATTATCAAGACATATACAATATGCTGACCGGTAGATTCACTCGGAGCGGCATCACTGAACGCACGACCGGCAAGAAATGCTTCCGCGGTCAAAACAGCGGAACTTGTTCCCAACATCCAACTTACCCGGTAGTGAATTAGATTGTTTTCCCTATCCATATTACGCCAAATTTGTTCATAGACGGAATGATATCTTTCCCAAAGATCAATAAAAGCGCCGTCTTGTGTGCCCTTTACGATCAT
>DATAYD010000075.1:0-37664 GCA_036272715.1 Caulobacteraceae bacterium
GCGGATAGCAGCCGAGCGAGCGGAAGCGCACCCAGCGCTTCTCTTCCACTTCGCCGGGCAGCAGGGGCATGCGGTCGTCGTCGCGCAGGATCAGCATGCCGTCGCGCTCGACCACCGGCCTGGGCGCGGCGAAATAGAGCGGCACCACCGCAATGGCCTCGGCGCGAGTGTATTCCCAGATGTCGAGCTCGGTCCAGTTGGAGATCGGAAAGACCCGGATCGTCTCGCCCTTGTTCACCCGCGTGTTGTAGAGCCGCCAGAGTTCGGGCCGCTGATTGCGCGGATCCCAGACGTGGCCGGCCGAGCGAAACGAGAAGATCCGCTCCTTGGCCCGGCTCTTCTCCTCGTCGCGCCGCGCGCCGCCGAACGCCGCGTCGAAGCCGTAGAGGTCCAGGGCCTGTTTCAGCGCCTCGGTCTTCATCACCTGGGTGTGCAGCGACGAGCCGGACGCGATCGGATTGACGCCCCGGGCGATACCGTCCTGGTTGGTGTAGACGCGCAGGTCCACGCCATAGCGCTCGGCCACCGTGTCGCGATGGCGGATCATGTCGCGGAACTTCCAGGTGGTGTCGACGTGCAGCAGTGGGAAGGGGATCTTGCTGGGATAGAAGGCCTTGGCGGCGAGGTGCAGCATCACCCCGGAGTCCTTGCCGATCGAATAGAGCATGACCGGGTTGTCGAAGGCGGCGGCGACCTCGCGCAGGATCTCGATCGATTCCGCCTCCAGCCGCTTCAAATGATCCGACAGCGGACGGCGTTCAGAAGCGATGGCGGCGGCGGACATACGGGGCTCCCTCCGCGGAGGATTTCATCCGGCGGGTCGATCCTGAAATAGCCGCTCGCCGCTGAAATGACAGCGCATCTTATCTTGGCGAAGGAATAGAGAAGCTAAAAGATGCGTCACGCCCTCGCGGCTCATCCGTGGTCGAAGGCCGTCAGGATCGGGCAGGGGCCGGATGAGGTCGCGCCGCAGTCTCGTGCGAGCCGTTGAAGGGCCGTCCGGACGGCCTGCAACTCCGCGATCTTGGCGTCCAGCGCGGCGATGCGCTCCTGGGCGAGTCCGCGGGCGCGGACATGGTCGTGGCCGGCGTCAAGGGCGAGCAATTCCGCGATCTGCTCCAGCGTGAACCCCGCCGTCTGGGCCGAGCGGATGAAGCGCAGGCGGCGGACATCCTCATCGCCATAGCGCCGCACCTCGCCACCGAGGCCGCCGCCGCTGGTCCGCGCCGGCGTCTCCAGCAGGCCCCGCCGCTGATAGTAGCGGACGGTCTCCACCCCCACGCCGCCCTCGCGGGCCAATCCGGCGATCGTCATCCGCATCGGTTGACTCCGTACCATGGTACAGACCTCATTTAGGGCGGGTTCGATCATGGACAAGTGTGTGAGAGACCCAAATGGCTGCCCGACAAGCGACGCTTTACCGCATGGTCACGGACCAGCACGTCTGCCCGTTTGGCCTCAAGGCCCAGCACCTGCTGCGCAGTCGGGGCCTCCAGGTCGATGACAGGCCGCTGAAGAGCCGCGAAGAGATCGAGGCGCTCAGGGCCAGGTTGGGTGTCGAAACCACGCCGCAGGTGTTCATTGATGGCGAGCGGATCGGCGGCTATGACGACTTGCGCCGCCATTTCGGCAAAAGGGTTCGCGACCCCAAGGCGGTCACCTACGCCCCGGTCGTGGCGGTCTTCGCGATGACCGGGCTGATGGCCGCGGCCGCCAGCCAGGCGGCCTTCGGCAGTCCGTTCACGGCGCCCGCGGCCCGATGGTTCATCGCCTTCAGCATGAGCGTGCTGGCGATCCTGAAGCTGCGGGACGTCGAGCGCTTTTCCAGCATGTTCCTGGGCTACGACCTTTTGGCCGGCCGCTGGCCGCCCTACGCCTATGTCTATCCGTTCGCCGAAGCGCTGGCGGGCGTGCTGATGATCTCGGGCGCGCTCACCTGGCTGGCGGCGCCGGTGGCGCTCTTCATCGGCGGCGTCGGCGCGGCTTCGGTGTTCAAGGCGGTCTATATCGACAAGCGCGCGCTCAAATGCGCCTGCGTCGGCGGTGACAGCAATGTGCCGCTCGGCTTCATCTCGCTGACAGAGAACCTGATGATGGCCGCGATGGGCGCCTGGATGCTGGCGGCGCCGATGACTTGAGACGTCACACCGCCGAAAGCGGCAAATGCACCCGCGCGGTCAGGCCGCCGCCCAGACGATTCTCCAGTCCCGCATCGCCCCCGTGCGCCCGCGCGACCGAGCGGACCACGGCCAGGCCCAGGCCTATGCCGCCGGTCTCGCGCGAACGGGAGCCCTCCCGGCGATAGAAGGGTTCGAACACCTGCTCCAACTCGGACGGCGGCAAACCCGGCCCCTTGTCGTCGATCTCCACCACCGCGTTCTCGTGGTCGGTGAAAACGCGAATCCGCGCCAGCCGGCCGAACTTCACCGCGTTTTCCAGGAGATTGTTGAACAGTCGGCGCAGGGCGAGGGGGTCGCCGTCGATCACGATCCGGTCGGCCTGTTCGACCACCACGTCCTGGCCGGTCTCGTTCATCTCGTCGGCGAGGCTTTCCAATAGCGAGGACAATTCCAGGCGCGTGCGTTCGGCCTGCTGGCTGGCGTCGCGGACGAACGCCATGGTGCCGGAGATCATCGCCTCCATCTCGGCGATGTCGGCGGCGATCTTGGCGCGCAGTTCCTCGGGCGCGGCCTCGGCGCGGAAACGCAGCCGCATCAACGGGGTGCGCAGGTCGTGGGCCACCGCGCCGATCATTGCTGTGCGGTCGTCGACATAACGCCCCAGGCGCTCCTGCATGCCATTGAACGCCTGGACCGCCACCGCGATCTCGGCCGGCCCCCGGATGATCAGGGGCGGCGCATGCGGATCGCGGCCCAGCCGCTCAGCCGCCGCCGCGAACTGGGCGATCGGCGATGCGAGGCGGCGGGCGAACAGATAGGCGATCGGCGAGAGCGCCAAGGTGCTCAGCACGACCCAGGTGAAGGTCATCTGCTGCCAGGGCGTGGGCTTGAGCGACGGTTTGGGTTTGATGATCAGCCAGCGGCCATCGGGCTGTTTCACGCCCAGTTCGAAAGGCGCGACCAAATAACGCTCGTCGGCGGTGCGCGCGCCGCCGCGTGAGATCTCGCGGCGCACGGCCTGGAAAATCCGCCGATCCGGGAATCCGAAGAAGTCCGAGCTGATGACGATGTCCTGGGGAGGGATCCCCAGGACCGCGCCCAGGTCGTGCCGGAAGCCGAACATGAAGCGGGGATTGCTCGCGTCGATCTGCGGCGGCTGGTCGCGGATCTGGCTGACCAGGGGCAAACGATCCAGGCCGGTGCTGATGACCGGCTGGCCCCGGATCGCCTCGGTGATCTCGCTGATCCGATAGAAATCGGGCGCCGGCGGCGGCAGGTTGAAGATCACCAGCACATTGACCGCGACCGCGGCCAGGAGGCTGAGCACGATCAAGGCCAGCAGTTGGGCGAACAGGGTCGCTGTCGGCAGGAAGGGCAGGCGCAGGCGCCGAAGGTTCATATGCGCGTGACGCGCGCCGTGAAGACATAGCCTTCATTACGGACGGTGCGGATCAGTTCCTGGCTGCCGGAGCCGTCATCCAGCTTGCGCCGCAGCCGGCTGATCTGGACGTCGATGGCGCGGTCATAGGCGTCGCTGTCCGGCCCGCGCGCCAGGTCCAGCAGGCGGTCGCGGGTCAGGACGCGTTGCGGACGCTCCACGAACGCGCGCAACAGCGAAAACTCGCCGCTGGACAGGTTCACGATCACGCCCTGGGGCGAGCGCAGCTCGCGGCGGATCAGGTCCAGCCTCCAGCCGACGAATTCGCAGCCCGCGCCCAGCGGGCCGTCCGCGGCGCGCGGCTCCTGGCGTCGGCGCAGCACGGCGCGCACCCGGGCCAGCAGCTCGCGCGGATTGCACGGCTTGGGCAGGTAGTCGTCGGCGCCCAGTTCCAGGCCGACGATCCGGTCGGTCTCCTCGCCCATGGCGCTCAGCATGATGATCGCCGGGCCGTCCGGTCGGGCCAGCCGGCGGCAGATCGCCAAGCCATCCTCGCCGGGCAACATCACATCCAGCACCACGAGGTCGGGCGTGGAGCGGTTCAGCGCCTGTTCCATCTCCTGGGCGTCGGCGGCGGTATCGACCTGATAGCCGTGCCGGGTCAGGAATTCGGAAACGACGTCACGTATGCCGGGGTCGTCATCGACCATCAGAACGCGGCTGGGGGGTGGGTCAGCGTCCATGCGCGTCCCGCCTGGTTCGGTCACAAGATCCATGCGGCCTTATTCCAGGCTGCCGCGACCCGGTGATGTCAGCCCTGAAACAGCGGATCGCCAAGGGTTTCATCCGAGACAAAGGGATTGGTCCGCCGTTCGGCGCCGAAAGTCGACATCGGCCCATGGCCCGGCACGAACTGGACGTCCGATCCCAGCGGCCAAAGCCTGCCGGTGATCGACTTGATCAGCGACTGGAAATCGCCGCGCGGGAAGTCGGTTCGACCGATCGAGCCCTGGAACAATACGTCGCCCACCTGGGCGAACCGCGCGCCGCGATGGAAGAACACGATATGGCCCGGCGTGTGGCCGGGACAGTGGAACACCTCGAACTGGGTCTCGCCGAGGGTGACCTCGTCGCCGTCGTCCAGCCAGCGATCGGGGGTGAAGGCCTGGGCGCCCGGCATGCCGAACCGCGCCCCGCTAGTCGGGATCTGGTCGATCCAGAACGCATCCTCGCGATGCGGTCCCTCAACGGGTGCGCCGGTCGCGGCCTTCAACGCCGCGGTCCCGCCGGCATGATCCAGGTGGCCGTGGGTGATCCAGATCTTTTCCAGTGTCAGGTCGTTGCTCTTGAGCGCGCCCAGCAGGCGCTCGATCTCGCCGCCCGGATCGATGATCGCGGCTTTGCGGGTCTTCACACACCAGACGATGGTGCAGTTCTGCTGGAACGGCGTCACCGGCGCGATCATGGCGCGGATGGGCGGGCCATCGGTCGGCGGAGGGTTCTGGTCGGCGTCGTCCAAGGCGGCTCCCGTTCCGCGCGGCGGCCGGTTGGCCGCTACTCAGGATATGATAGGCGCGAAGCCCGATTTCACAAAACAGACGGGCGCCGTGTTCACGATGAACGCCGCGCCCCTGACTCGACGGCTCAAAGGGAGATTTATTCCCGATCGCCGCATATCAAGGCATGCGCGCGCCGGCCAGGAGCGAAGGGTCGCACCGTCATTGCCCGATCCTGGCCGCGCGGCTAGGCTGGCCTATTGAGTTCGGCCAAGTAGGCCGCGCAAGGCGGGGAAGAAGGAAAGCCAGATGGCGAATGCTGCGGGCGCCGTGAGTGGTTTCGGACGTATTTTCCAGCGAAAATCGGTCGGGCAGATACAGGCTGAAACGCGGCATGGAGAACTGAAGCGGACATTGGGCGCCCTGAACCTGGTCTTGCTCGGCATCGGCTGCATCATCGGCACCGGCATCTTCGTGCTGACGGGACGCGCCGCGGCGCAGTTCGCCGGGCCGGCGATCACGATCTCCTTCGTCATCACAGGCACGCTCTGCGCGTTCGTGGCGCTCTGCTACGCCGAGCTGGCCTCGGCCCTGCCGGTCTCCGGCTCCGCCTATTCCTATACCTACGCCTCGATGGGCGAGTTGACGGCCTGGATCATGGGGCTCTTGCTCCTGCTCGAATACGGGCTGGCGGCGTCCACGGTCGCGGTCGGCTGGTCGGGTTATTGCGTCAGCCTGCTGCACGACATGCATATCGACATACCCGCGGCCCTGACCGCCGCGCCGGGCGTGCTGGTGAAGAACGACGCCGGCGCGGTCATCGGCGTCGGGATCGTGAACCTGCCGGCGGTCTGCGTGATCGCCGCGGTGTCGGCTCTGCTGGTGCTTGGCGTTTCGGAGTCGGCCACGGTCAACAACATCGTGGTGTTCATCAAATTGACCGTGGTGATCGCTTTCATCGCCATCGGCTCGCGTTACGTCCATCCGGCCAACTGGCATCCCCTGGTGCCGGCCCAGGTCCCGGCGCCGCCGGCCGGCACGCCGATGGACATCTGGCATCAGCTTGGCCGCGCGCTCGTCGCCGTGATCACCGGCGACAATTCCACCAAGTATGGCCTCGGCGGCGTCATCCATGGCGCCGCCGTTATCTTTTTCGCCTATCTCGGTTTCGAGGCGGTCTCCACGGCCGGCGCCGAGTCGCGCAATCCTGGCCGCGACATGCCGGTCGGCATCCTGGGCGCGCTGGTGATCTGCACCATCCTTTATATCGCCACCTCCGCCGTACTGGTCGGCATCGTGCCCTATGCCTCGCTCGACAATCCCGCGCCGATCGCCACCGCGGTGAACCAGATCGGCTTGCCCTGGTTCGCCATCCTGGTGAAGGTCGGGGCGATCGCGGGTCTCTCCAGCGTCATGCTGGTGCTGCTCTACGGCCAGACCCGCATTTTCTACACCATGTCCCGCGACGGCCTCCTGCCGGCTTCGCTCGCCCTGGTGCACCCGAAGTTCAAGACGCCCTGGGTCAACACCATCATCGTCGGCGTGGTGGCCTGCGGCGCGGCGGGCTTCCTGTCGTTGGACGCGCTTTCCGATCTCTCCAATGTCGGCTCCCTGACCGCCTTCGCGATCGTGTGCGTGACTGTGTTCTATCTGCGGATCTCCAATCCCGATCTGGTCCGCCCCTTCCGCACGCCGCTCTTCCCCGTCACGCCGATCCTGGGCGCGATCATGTGCCTGCTGCTGCTGATGAGCCTGATGGCCACGCCCACCACGCGGAACTTCTTCCTGATCTACCTGGCGGTCGGCATCGTGCTCTACTTCGCCTTCGGCCTGCGAAATTCCAAGCTGGGGCGCGGCGAGCCGGCGGCCGAGCATTAGGCCTCGCCTGTCGAACCGCCGGGCTGTGCTCGAACATCCGGCGGGATCGCGCGTGACGACTGGCCCGCGGGTCCTGTAAGGCCGGCGCATGTTGCCGATCGAAGACGCGCTGCCGGCGCTCAAGGACGCCCTGGCCGAGCGGACGGCCGCCGTGCTGGTCGCCCCGCCGGGCGCCGGCAAGACCACGGTTGTTCCCCTGGCCCTGCTGAGCGAGCCCTGGGTCGCGGGGCGACGGCTGATCGTGCTGGAGCCCCGGCGGCTGGCCGCCCGGGCGGCGGCGGCGCGGATGGCCCAGACCCTGGGCGAGGCGGTCGGCGAAACCGTCGGCTTCCGCGTGCGGATGCAGTCCAAGGTCTCGGCGCGCACCCGGATCGAGGTGGTGACCGAGGGCGTCTTCACCCGCATGATCCTCGACGATCCAGGCCTGGAGGGCGTGGCCGCCGTCCTGTTCGACGAGTTCCATGAACGCAGCGTCGACGCCGACCTGGGCCTGGCCCTGGCCCGCGATAGCCAGACCGTATTGCGCGAGGATCTGCGCCTGCTGGTCATGTCGGCGACGCTCGACGGCGCGCGCGTGGCGCGGCTGTTGGGCGACGCGCCGGTGATCGAGAGCCTGGGGCGGATGTTCCCGGTCGCGACCCGCTATCTCGGCCGCGACCCGCGTTTGGGTCTAGTCGACCAGACCGTGCGCGCGGTGATGTCGGCCCTCGCCGAAACGGACGGCGGCCTGCTGGTCTTCCTGCCGGGCCAGGGCGAGATCCGCCGCGTCGCCGATCAACTCACCGAGCGCCTGCGAGACCGTCCGGTCGACATCGCTCCGCTCTACGGCGCGCTCGATATCCGCGATCAGGACCGGGCGATCGCGCCGGCGACCGACGGCCGGCGCAAGGTGGTGCTGGCCACCGCGATCGCTGAAACCAGCCTGACGCTCCAGGGCGTCCGGGTGGTGGTCGATGGAGGCTTCTCCCGTGTCGCCCGCTATGATCCGGCCAAGGGGCTGACCCGCCTGGAGACCGTTCGGGTCTCACAGGCCTCCGCGGACCAGCGCCGGGGGCGGGCCGGCCGCACCGAGCCTGGGGTCTGCTATCGGCTGTGGGACGAGGCCGAGACGCGCGCCCTGCCAGCCTTCGCCCGGCCGGAGATCCTGGAGACGGACCTGTCGCGCCTCGCCCTGGATCTGGCGCGGTGGGGCGCCAAGAGCCCCGGAGACCTGGCCTTTCTCGATCCGCCGCCGGATGCGGCCTGGCGGGAGGCGAGGGGCCTGCTCGATCGCCTCGGCGCGCTGGATGAACAAGGCGACCTCACCGCCCACGACCGTGCGGTCGCCGGCTTGCCCCTGCCGCCGCGTCTGGCCCATATGGTGCTCGAAGGCGCTCGCCTCGGCGCGGTCGAGCCTGCCGCGCGGCTGGCCGTGCTTCTGGGCGAGCAGGGCCTCGGTGGCGGCGATGTCGATCTGCGCGAGCGGCTTACACGCCTCGACCGCGACGGCTCGCCGCGCGCCCGGGACGCCAAGGCGCTGGCCGGACGCTGGGCGCGCGGGGCCGGCGGAACGCAAAACGCCGGCGCACTCGCGGACGAGGGCCTATTGCTGGCGACGGCTTTTCCAGAGCGGATCGCGCAGGCCAGGGGCGCCGCCGGCCAGTTCCTGCTCGCCAATGGCCGCGGCGCCTGGATCGAACCGACCGACGCCCTGGCGCGCGAACGCTGGCTGGCCATCGCCGAACTGGGCGGCGGCGCGGCCAGCGACCGCATCCTCTCGGCCATCCCCCTTGACGGCGCGCGATTGATGGAAGCCTTCGCGAGCCGGATCACGACCGAAGATCGCGTGCGGGCCGATCCCGCCGGCCGCGTCGCCGCGACCCGGGTGCGCCGCCTCGGTCGTCTGGTGATCGAGGAACGGCGCATCGAGCAGCCCGACCCGGCGCTGATCGCCGCGGCCCTGCTGGGCCGGGTGCGCGATGAGGGCCCTAAGATATTGCCCTGGGGCGAGGCGGCGCAACGCTTGCGGACCCGTGCGGCCTTCCTGCGCGGTCTGGATGGCGATGAAGCCTGGCCGGACCTGTCGGACGAGGCTTTGGAGGCCGACGTCGAGACTTGGCTGACGCCGCTGCTTGCCGGTCGTACACGCCTGGAGCAGATCGGCGCGGACGAACTGGACCAGGCGCTGCGCGGCCGGATGGGTTGGGAGCGGCTGCGCGATCTGGATCGCCTGGCCCCGGAGCACTGGACCGCGCCCACCGGCACGCGCGCGCCGATCGACTATGCGGCCGAGGGTGGGCCCAGGATCGAGATCCGGGTCCAGGAACTGTTCGGCTTGGGCGCACACCCGGCCGTCGCCGGCGGCCGCGTTCCGCTGACCGTGGCCCTTTTGTCGCCGGCCCGCCGTCCGATCCAGTTGACCCGCGACCTGCCGGGCTTCTGGCGCGGCTCCTGGGCCGATGTGCGCAAGGACATGCGCGGCCGCTACCCCAAGCATCCCTGGCCGGAAGACCCGTTGGCCGAAGCGCCGACGACGCGGGTCAAGCCGCGCGGTTATACCAACGGCCCTTAAGAAAGGATCGTCGAGCTCCTTTCTTTGGCGGCTCCTCATTTCGTCATCCTTGTCGAAGGACGCAGTCGGGCCCGGTCCAAGCGTCCTTGGACAAGCTCAGAATAACGACGGACGGGGATGCCCTTGCCGCGAAATTTCCGGGCGGCATATCAACCCGTCACCGCATAGATCATGATCCCGGTCGCGACCGACAGGTTGAGGCTGTCGGCGCGGCCGCGCATCGGGATCTTGACGTTGACGTCGCAGATGGCGGCCAGTGCCGGCGGCAGCCCCGCCTGCTCGTTGCCCATCAGGATCAGGGTGGGCGCGCGATAGGCGGCCCGGCGATAATCGGTCTCGGCGCTGAGCAGGGTTCCGACGATCGAGCCCGGCCAATTCTGGCGCCACGTGACGAAATCCTCGACCGAAACCTTGAACAAAGGCGTCGCGAAGATCGAGCCCATGGTCGCCCGCACCGCCTCGACCGAATAGGGGTCGCAGCAGTCGCCGACCAGGATCACCCCGCCACAGCCGGCCGCATCGGCGGTGCGCACGATCGTGCCGAGGTTGCCGGGATCGCGCACCGCCTGCAGCGCGACCCAGCAGCCGGCCGCGTTGGGATCGAGCCGGTCCAGACCGCCGAAGGTCTGGTCGAACACCGCGATCACGGTCTGGGGATTGTCGCGCCGGGCGACCTTTTCCAGGATGTCCCGACCCACCTCGATCACGTCGCCGCCGGCCGCCGCCGTCGCCTTGGCGATGCGCTGCAGCAGGGGTTGAGGCCGGGCGTCGGGGCCGTAGAGCAGGATGCGGGGAATGCGATCATGATCAAAGGCTTCCCCGATCAATTTCAAGCCTTCCGCGAGGAACTGGCCGCTCTCGTCGCGGGTCTTGCGCATGTGCAGCGCGCGCACGGCCTTGACCGTGGGATTGGTCAGCGAGGTGATCTGGCGTTCGTTCATGGCGTGGTCCAGCGGGCGAAGAACGACAGGCCGACGCCGCGTTCGCCGTCCTCCTCCATCAAGGCCAGTTCGCCCCAATCGACGCCGCCGCCGCGCCCCGCCATCGCTTCACCCAGCAACGCCGCCAGCGACAGGCCCGACAGGCGTTCGGCATAGGCGTTCAGGATCAGGAAGAGTGGTTTTTCCGATAATAGGGAAGCGCATAGCGTCAGAATCTCAGGCAGATCCTCGAATAGTCGCCACACCTCGCCATTCGGCCCGCGCCCGTATTTCGGTGGATCCAGGATGATCGCGTCATAGGTCGAGCCGCGCCGGGCCTCGCGCTGGACATAACGGCGGGCGTCCTCGCAGATCCAGCGGACCGGCCGGTCGTCGAGGCCGGACAGCGCGGCGTTTTCGCGCGCCCAGCCGATCGCTTTCTTCGAGGCGTCGACGTGGGTCACGGCCGCCCCGGCCGCCGCGGCGACCAGGCTGGCCACCCCCGTGTATCCAAACAGGTTGAGCACGCGCGGCTGGCCTTCGGCGGCGCACAGGCGCTCGTCCAGCCAGGTCCAGTGGGCGGCTTGTTCCGGGAAGAAGGCGAGGTGGCGGAAATTGGTGAAACGGCCATGGAACCGCACGCCGCGCCACTGGAGCGGCCAGCGCTCGTCCAGCTTGGCGGAGAACCGCCAGCGACCCGCCTCGTCCTCATCCGACGGATCGAACACCGCGTCGGCCGCCGACCAGGCCGCTTGGTCCAGGCGCGGGCGCCACAGGCACTGCGGCTCGGGCCGAACCACGCTGTAGGGGCCGTAGCGCTCCAGCTTGCGTCCGCCGCCGCTGTCGATCAGGCCATAATCGGTCCAGGCGGTGGTGCGCAGGACGATCGGGGCGGCGGCCAGCCGCGGTTGGTCGGTTCGGCTCATGGGCATCGCCTTACGCGGTCGCGCCGGGTCTCGTCCAGTTGGGTGGAAGACCTCTCAGGACCCATTTGACCTGGCGGCCAAAAGGCTTTGCGTGGACAGCGGCTTGCTCCAAGGCTCCGATTCTCGTTTAGTGCCCGGTGGGGACTAAACGCAGCGGGGAAACGCCTGTGAATGTTATCGCCAACCGACCGGTGAAATCGGCGCGCAAGGCCAAGGGCGATGGTCATCTGCGTCGCGCCGAGATCCTTCAGGCGGCGGAGAGAATCTTCGTCAGCGATGGGTATCAGGGCGCGACCATTCGGAAGATCGCCGACGAGGTGGGCGTGTCGTCCACCGCGCTCTACATGCACTTCCGCGACAAGGACCAGATCTTGCAGGAGATCTGCGAAGGCGCGATCGGCGCGCTCCTGGCCTCCAACACCGAGATTTCCAGTCGGCCGATCGATACGGTGCTTCGGGTCCGCCAGATGCTGGACGCCTATATGCGGTTCGGCCTGGAAAATCCGAACACCTACCTGCTGGCCTATTGCTCGACGGTCACCGAGCCATCCGGGCCCTATCCGACCGTTTCGGACCTCGGATCGCAATGCTACCAGGTGTTCGAGGGCGCGGTGGCGGCGGTCGCCGCCGAGGGGCGCCTGCGCGCCGGCACGGTCGTCAGCGCCACCCAGTCGCTCTGGATGGCCTGCCATGGGCTGGTGGCGCTGCGCATCACCCGGCGCCGGGGCGACTGGGCGCCGGACGAGGAACTGATGTCGGTGATGCTGGACGGCCTGTTCCACGGCCTGGCCACGGACTGAGCAGCGCGGGCGCGGCCCCTAGCGTTGCGTCGCAAGGCTGGACGAGATCAGGTCGTCCAGGTCGCTTTCCTGGGTGTGCGGCGGGGTTGGCATATGGGCCGAGGCGGCCACCACCGGATAGTTCTGATAGAGGCCCTGGCTGGGGACATAGCCGCCGCGCTTAAGGTCGGCGGTCAGGGTGATCGGCGCTTCGCCGCCATTGATCCGGGCCCGATAGACCTGGGTCGCCTCCATGACTCGCATCACATAGTTGCGCGTCTCGGAGAAGGGGATGCACTCGATGAAATCGACTGGGTCGGTGCTGGACGCGCGCGGATCGCCACAATAGCCGACCCAGTCCGCCGGACGGCCCGGGCCGGCGTTATAGGCGGCCGTGGCCAGGACATAGGAGCCGCTGAAATCGGTGATCATGTGGCCCAGATAGGCCGCGCCCAGCCGCATGTTGTAGTCCGGGCTGTCCAGCATCGAGCCGCTATAGGGCTCGCCGATCCTGCGGGCGACCGCGGCGGCCGTGGTCGGCATCAGTTGCATCATGCCGCGCGCGCCGGGGCCTGAACGGACGCGGGGATCGAAGCCGCTTTCCTGGCGCGTCACCCCGAACACGATCGCCGCCTCGGCCGCTTCCGGCGCGATCGGCGCGGCGCGCAAGGGGTAGCCGCGTTCGGGCAGGACGAAGCCGTGCTGGGCGCAGGTGCGCACCGCGCGCATGGCCAGGTCCTGATCGCCATAACCGCGGGCGACGTCGACGATCATTGCGCAGTCGCCGGCGCTGGCCGGGTTGTCGGCGGCGGAGAGGACGAAGCTGCGGAATGGGTCCCGCTCGCCCAGTTCGGCCAGCAGGCGCATGGCGCGGGTCGTGTCACGGGCCTCGAACGCCTTGCGCGCCTCGGGCGTCACCAGGGGGTCGCGGCCAAGGGAGATGGTGTGGACGCCGGCCTTCTCGGCCGCCAGTTGACCATAGAAGGCGGTCGGGAACCGGGCCCCCGAAGCATAGAACGCCTGGGCCGCCGCCTCGTCGCCCCGCGCTTCGGCCGCCCGGCCGCGCCAGTAGAAGGCCCGGCTCTGGGTGATGGGCGTCGCGCCGGCGCGCTCGATCTCGGCGAAGTGCTGGTCGGCTCGGGCCGGGTCATGCAGCTTGGAGAATGCGATCCAGCCCGCATAGAACTCGGCCTCGGTGAAGTCCGGGCCGCTCGTCAGGCCGGTATTGGTGGCCGCCGCGTAGGCGGCGTGGAAGTCGCCGGTCCGCATCGCCGAATTGATCAGCGGCTTGCGGATCGCCCAGATGTGGCCGGCGGCTTCGTCGCCGGGCGGATGGGCCGGGAAATTCGGGACCAGGGCGAGGGCGAGGGCGTCGAGATTGTGCTTCTGCAGGTAGTGGGCGCGCTCGACCTGGAGGCCAGGATCGTCGCTGACGCTGGCGGGCAGGGCAGAGACCAGCGCCGCGGCGTTCGGGGCGTTGTCGCGCAAGGCGATGCGCGCGCGCGCCAGGGCCTGCTGATCGGGCGGCAGGAGCGCGATCAGCGCGTGGGCGCCCGGCCCTTGCGTCCCGTAAAGCAGCATGTCGGCGCGCCTGGCGTAGT
Organism: Caulobacteraceae bacterium; assembly: GCA_036272715.1. GTDB lineage: Bacteria > Pseudomonadota > Alphaproteobacteria > Caulobacterales > Caulobacteraceae > Poindextera. Next base: position 13,650 of record DATAYD010000075.1, read on the forward strand.
CGTCCGGGGTCAAAAGATCGCCGAAGCGCGACATCATCGCCGATTGCGGTCCCAGGTCGAAATTCCGGGTCCGCCACCAGAGCTCGATCAGTTGCTGGGCGTCCGAGCGCCGGTTCAGTTGCTCATAGGCCGAGGCCAGCGCCATCGCGCCTTCGGGCGACGTGGGGACGGCCGTGGCGAACCAGTTGACGATGCGCTGAGGATCGAGGCCCGAGGTCGCGATGGCCCGTTCGGCGGCCAGTTGGCGATGGCTGGCGCGCGGCCAGCCGGCGAAATCCCGCCGCGCCTGGTCCAACTGGTAGAAGGTAAGCTGCTCGCCGCCCGAATCGACCATGGCCCAGAACGCCAGCTTCCGCGCGACCGGATCGGCCATCTGGGCGATGTCGGACTGCACGGCGGCCGAATCACCGCGGCGCGCGGAACCGAGCGCCATGCTCAGGAGTTCCGAGTCACCGTGACGATACGGGATTCCCACGCTCGGCGCGGCGATCTGGGGAGCGTCATCGCTCGACCCAGGCGCATTAAGGGTTTGCGCGCCCGCCTGACCATAGATCAGGGCGGTCAACGCGACGGTCGAAAGGCCCCGGCCTATCGAAAAGGACAAAATTCGACTCTCCGTATCGCCCCCCGACGAGCGCGGTTGCGGCCGACGCGTTCGGGGCCATATTGTCCGCCGCAACCTGGGCCGCAACCACGCTGGCCCTCAAATCACGGCATTTTGCGTTTCTCATGGCTCAACAATTCCTTAACGGCGTTTTCCCAGCGCTGGTGACGCCCTTTCGCGACGGCGCCGTCGACGAAAAAGCCTTCGCGAATCTGGTCGAGCGTCAGATCGCCGGCGGGGTGCACGGGCTGGTTCCGGTTGGCACCACCGGCGAAACCTCGACGCTCAGTCATGAAGAGCATCGCCGCGTGGTCGAGCTCTGCGTCCAAGTGACGCGCGGCCGGGTTCCGGTGATCGCGGGGGCCGGCTCCAACTCCACCGCCGAGGCCATCGAATTCACCGCCCACGCCAAGGCGGTCGGCGCGGCCGCCGCCCTGGTGGTCACGCCCTATTACAATCGCCCGAGCCAGGAGGGGCTCTATCGCCACTACGCCGCGATCAACGACGCGGTGGCCTTGCCGCTCTTGGTCTACAACGTGCCCTCCCGCACCTCGGTCGACATCGCCAACGAGACCCTGGAGCGGCTCTCCAAGCTGCCGCATATCGCCGGGGTGAAGGACGCCACCGGCGACATGAGCCGCGCCAGCCTGCAGGGCCTGACCTGCGGCGAGGACTGGGTGCTGCTGTCCGGGGACGACCCCAGCGCCCTGGGCTATATGGCGCACGGCGGGCACGGGGTGATCTCGGTCACGGCGAACGTGGCGCCCGAGGCCTGCGCGGCCTTCCATGACGCCTGGGCGGCGGGCGACTGGGCCGGAGCCCTGGCCTGGCAGGGGCGGCTGGTGCGGCTGCACAAGGCGCTGTTCCTGGATTCCTCGCCGGCGCCGACCAAGTTCGCCCTGGCCCATCTGGGTCTGTGCGACGAAAGCGCGCGGCTGCCGATCGCGCCCTGCAATGACGCGGTCAAGCCGGCGATCCTTGTGGCCATGGCCGAGGCCGGCGTCACGGCATGAGCAAGGAGCCGCAGGCGCGGAAGCTGATCGCCGAGAACCGGCGGGCGCGCTTCGACTATTTCCTGGAGGACCAGTTCGAGGCCGGCCTCGCCTTGACTGGCACCGAGGTCAAGGCCCTGCGCCTGGGCAAGGCCAATATCGCCGAGTCCTATGCCGCCACCGAGGGGCGCGAGATCGTGCTGATCAACGCCAATATCCCGGAATACGGGCCGGCCAACCGCTTCAACCACGACCCGCGCCGCCCGCGCAAACTGCTGCTGCACCGCAAGGAGATCGACAAGCTCCTGGGCGCGATCCAGCGCGACGGCCGCACGCTGATCCCGACCAAGCTCTATTTCGACGACAAGGGCCGGGTGAAGCTGGAGCTGAGCCTGGCCAAGGGCAAGAAACTGCACGACAAGCGCGAGGTCCAGGCCGACCGGGATTGGAAGCGGGAGCAGGGACGGCTGTTGCGCGACCGGGGGTAGGGCGCGGTCGCGGGATTGGAACGGACCTGCCCTAGCGATGGTTGGCGCAATCCGCCACGAGGGGGGCTCAAGTTTCCCTTGTCCGTCACCACCGGGCTTTGTCCCGGCGGCCCATATCCGCGATCATGCGGGTGGCCCGGGTCGGTCGCACACCCGCTGTTCGAGTCTATAGGTGGCCGGGACAAGCCCGGCCAAGACGGTTGGAGGGTCGTGTCGAAGCCTTCAGCGCCCCAGATACTCCCGCGCCCGCTCGAACACCGCCTCGAACATCGCCGGGGTCAGCCGGCCGGTGTTCGTGTTCAGGCGCGAGCAGTGATAGCTGTTGAAGATCCGGTAGCCGGCCGCATCGGTTTCGACGCCGTGTCCCGGCTCCGCCGTCGAGCCCTTCAAACCTAGCGCTTTCAACACATTGCGGCGGGAAACGTCACCCAATGTGACAATTGCCTTCAGACGAGGCAGGGCGGCGATGCGGGCGGCCAGGAACGGGCGGCAGGCGGCTTCCTCGGCGGGCAGGGGCTTGTTGCCCGGCGGGGCGCACCGCACCGCGTTGGTGATCATGCAGTCGACCAGCTCCAGCCCGTCGTCGGGCCGCGCCTGATAGCGGCCGCACGCAAAGCCGGTCTTGATCAGGGTGTCGTAGAGCAGGATCCCCGCATGGTCGCCGGTGAACGGCCGCCCGGTCCGGTTGGCGCCGGTGCGGCCGGGCGCGAGGCCGACGATCAGCAGCCGCGCGTTCGGATCGCCGAACGACGGCGCGGGGCCATTGAACCAGTCGGCGTGCGCGGTGCGGTTCTCGTTCCGGTAATCGACCAGGCGGGGACAGATCGGACAGTCGCGGGGCGGCTCGGCTATGGCCTCGGCCGCGACCTTAGTGGCCGTCATCGGCGTCGCGCTCGCCGGAGCCCGCGGGCTCGGAGATGAAGCGGGGCAGCGGCGCGCGAGCCGGCCGGCCGATAATGTTGGCGAGATCCGACAGGTCGACGAAACTGTCCGCCTGGCGTCGCAGGTCGTCGGAGGCCATGGGCGGCTGGGATTTCACCGTGGAGACCACCGTCACGCGCACGCCCTTGCGCTGTATGCTCTCGACCAGCCGGCGGAAGTCGCCGTCGCCGGAAAACAGCACAACATGGTCGGTGCGGTCGGCGATCTCGAGCATGTCGCAGGCGATCTCGATGTCCATGTCGCCGCGCCAGCGCTTGCGCCCTTGCGCGTCGGTGTATTCCCGCGCCGTCTTGGTCACCAGGGAAAAGCCGTTGTAGTCCAGCCAATCGACCAGCGGACGGATCGGCGAATAGTCCTGATCCTCGACCAGGGCGGTGTAATAATAGGCGCGGATCAAGTTGCCGCGGGTGCGGAATTCGGCCAGCAGTTTCTTATAGTCGATGTCGAATCCGAGGCTCTTGGCGGCCGAATAGAGATTGGCGCCGTCGATGAACAGGGCAATACGTTCATTAGGATAAAAAGTCATTCGTTCAATGCCTTATCAAAAATTCTTAAATGTATGACGATGCCGTGGTGGTCGCGCTCGGCGGCAATCTAAGAGGCGGATTCGAATCGTCTAAAGCCTTGCTGGCCACCGCGCTAGGGGCTTTCGCGACAGCAGGGCTGCGCGTTCATAAATGCTCACTCTGGTGGCGGTCCGCATCCTGGCCAGATCCGACGCATCCGGACTATCTGAATGGGGTGGCGATCGTCGAGACAGCCCTGGATCCGCGCGCCACGCTCGCCGCCCTGCATGGGCTGGAGCGGCGGTTCGGCCGGCGCCGCGATGAGCCCAATGCGCCCAGGACCCTCGATCTCGACCTGATCGCCCATGGGCGCACGATCCTGTCCGAACGAGACCTGATCCTGCCCCATCCGCGCGCGGCCGAGCGGCGGTTCGTCATGGGCCCGTTGGCCGAGGTCGCGCCGGACTGGACGCACCCGATCCTGGGCGAGACCGCCGCGGTTCTGGCGGCCAAGGCCAGTGTCGGCGCCGACGCGCGGCCGATTTGACCTGAACCTTTTGTCGCCATTCGCTCCGCGGCATTGCAACACGAGGCTCGGACGTCTATTTTCTACGGTTCTATCCCCCCATCCGAGGACTCCATGGCCCGCGTCACTGTCGAAGACTGCGTCGAGAAGGTTCCGAACCGCTTCAACCTGGTTCTGTTGGCCGCGCACCGCGCGCGCGCCATTTCCGCCGGCGCGCCGCTGCTGATCGACCGCGACAACGACAAGAACCCGGTGGTCTCCCTGCGCGAGATCGCCGACGACGTGGTCGACGCCGAGGGCCTGCGCGAAACCCTGATCGCCAGCCTGCAACGCGTTGACGAACGCTCCGATGCCGAGGAAGAGGCCGAAACCCTGGCCCTGCTGGCCGATCCGCAGCATCAGCACATGAGCGAGCAGGAACTGGTCCGCGCCCTGCAGAGCGACCGCGATGGCGGTCAAGAGGAGCGGTACTGAGCCCCCCGGGCTCAGGCACGCTATCCCTGGCGGCGAACGATCCCGCCGCCGCCGAACCGGTTGCGCCGAACGAGGCTGAAAAAACCCTCGAAAAGGTCGCCGCCGACAAGGCTCGCCCCAAGCTTCTGCGCCAGTTCGAGCTGATCGAACGGGTCAAGAGCTATGATCCGACCGCGGACGAGGCGCTGCTCAACCGCGCCTATGTCTATGCGATCCGCATGCACGGGGCGCAGACCCGCGCCTCCGGCGATCCCTATTTCGCCCACCCGATCGAGGTGGCGGGCATCCTGACCGAATACCGGCTGGACACCGCCAGCATTGTCACGGCGCTGCTGCATGACGTGATCGAGGACACCCCGGTCACCCGCGCCGAGATCGACAAGCGGTTCGGCGCCGAGATCGGCGAACTGGTCGAGGGCGTGACCAAGCTGTCGCGGCTGGAACTGACCGCCGAGCACACCCGTCAGGCCGAGAACCTGCGCAAGTTCATCCTGGCGATCTCGAAGGATGTGCGGGTGCTGATGGTCAAGCTGGCCGACCGCCTGCACAACATGCGCACGCTGCGATTCATCAGCAGCCAAGCCAAGCGCGAGCGGATCGCCCGCGAAACCCTGGACATCTACGCGCCCCTGGCCCGCTCGATCGGTTGTCACCGCATTTGCAGCGAGTTGGAGGAACTGGCCTTCTCCCACCTGAACCCGACCGCCCGCAACGCGATCATGCGCCGCCTGGAAGCGCTGCGCACCTCGCAGGGCGCCGCCGTGGCGGTGGTGAGCCGGGAAGTCCTGGAAAAGCTCGAGGGAGCGGGCCTGCCGGCGCGCGTGTTCGGCCGAGAGAAGCATCCCTATTCGATCTGGCGCAAGCTGCAGCGCAAATCGATCGGCTTCTCCCAGATGTCCGACATCTATGGCTTCCGGGTGATCGTCGACACCGAGGACGACTGCTACCGCGCCCTGGGCGTGATTCACCGCGGCTGGCCTAGCGTGCCGGACCGGTTCAAGGACTATATTTCGACCCCCAAGCGGAACAATTACCGCTCGATCCACACCACGGTGGTCGGGCCGCACGGCATGCGCATCGAGCTGCAGTTCCGCACGGAGGTGTTGGACCGGGTGGCCGACGACGGGGTGGCGGCGCATTGGCGCTATAAGGACCAGTCCTATGGCTTCGACCATGAAGCGATGGAGGAGGCCGGCGGCCGCGATCCGCTGGTGAACCTGCGCCAACTGGTCCAGGTGGTCGAGCAGGGCGGCGACGCCGAAGACCTGGTCGAGCACGCCAAGCTCGAAATGTTCCTGGACCAGGTGTTCGTGTTCACCCCCAAGGGGCGGCTGATCAGCCTGCCGCGCGGGGCGATGCCGTTGGACTTCGCCTATGCGGTCCACTCGGACGTCGGCGACACCACGGTCGGGGTCAAGATCAACGGCGAACTGCGGTCGCTGCGCACCGAGCTGGTCAATGGCGATGTGGTCGAGGTGATCCGGGGCGCCAAGTCGGTGGCGCACCCGGAATGGCAGTTTCTCGCGATAACCGGCCGTGCGCGCTCGGCTATCCGCCGCCATCTTCGCCAGACCGAGAAGGAAGAGTTCACGCGCCTGGGCCGCGTCTCGGTGGACCAGACCTTCGAGCGCGCCGGGAAGGCGAGGGCGGATGTGTCCCTGCGCGCGGCGCTGGAGCGCTTCGCCCTCGGCGCCGAGGATGAACTCTTCATGGCCGTCGGCCGTGGGCGGATCACACCGGGCCAGGTGCTGGAGGCGGTGTTCCCGGGCCTGAAAGAGGCCGAGAGGGCCGCCGCGACCGCCCGGCGACGGATCGAGGGCGGCAAGGCCGCGCGCCTCTATGTGCGCGGCGGCGACTTGACGCCTGGCGTAACCTTGCATTTCGGCGCCTGCTGCAACCCCGTGCCTGGCGACCGGATCGTCGGCATTCTCGGCGAGGACGGCAGCGGCCTGACCGTTCACGCGATCGACTGCTCGGAACTGGCCAAGTTCGAGGATCGCGACGATCTCTGGCGGGACCTGCAATGGACCGCGGAGGCCGAGCGCAACACGGTTTCGCGCGGCCGCCTGCGCGCGACCATCCGCAACGCGCCGGGCGTGCTGGGCCAGGTCTGCACGATCATCGGCGAGGCGGGCGGCAATATCGTCGGCCTGCGCATGAGCCACCGCCAGTCCGACTTCTTCGACGCCGATTTCGACATCGACGTCCGCGACGCCCGCCACCTGACCAATATCGCCGCTGCGCTCAGAGCCTGCCCGCCAGTGGAGACGGTGGAGCGGGCGCGGAGCTAGGGCGGCGTCCGTCGATCCCAGGCTAATTTTTCCCCGTCGCCACCGGGCTTGTCCCGGTGGTCCATATCCGCAAAAGCGAGTTGGAAGACCGCGTCGCTTCAGTGGGCCGCCTTCGGATGATTGAGTCTATGGGCCGCCGGGAGGAGCCCGGCGGTGACGGCTAGAATTACGAGGCTATGGATTGAATTGCGTCCCTAAAGCCCCAGCACCAGGTGGGCCATGATGTCCCGCTGGATTTCGTTGGAGCCGCCGTAGATCGAGGCGGCGCGGTTGTTCAGGTAGCGCGGCATCGCGGTCAGGCTGTGGGCCGGGCCGACGGCTTCGATGTTGGAACCTGGCGCGCGGGCTGGCGGCTGGTCGACGCCGGCGAAGTGGGCGGCGGCCCAGATCGCCAGTTCGTCGATCCGCTGCATGGCCTCGGTGGCCTGGGTCTTCAGCATCGACGAGGCGGGGCCGGGATTGGCGCCTGAGGAGAGGGCGCTCATGACCCGGTGCTCGGTCATCTCGATCGCCTCGACATCGATTTCCAGGCTCGCCAGCCGCCGACGGAAGTCCTCGTCGGCGATCAGCAGCCCACCGCCGTCCGCGGCTTCCTTCGACGCCATGCGCCGCACCCGGGCCAGCGCGACCCTGAGCCCCGGCGCCGAAGCACCGCCGCGCTCGAACTCCAGCAAGTATTTGGCGACGGTCCAGCCCTCGTTCTCCGCGCCGAGCCGGCCCGATTTGGGCGCGCGCACGTTGTCGAAGAACACCTGGTTGACCTCGTGCTCGCCGGCCAGGGTGATGATCGGGCGAACGGTGAGGCCCGGCGTGTTCATCTCCAGCAGCAGGAAGGTGATGCCGGCCTGCCGCTTGCCCTCGAAACGGGTTCGCACCAGGCAGAACATGCGGTTGGCGAAATGGGCGTGGGTGGTCCAGATCTTCGAGCCGTTCAGCACGTAATCATCGCCGTCGCTATCGGCGCGCAGGCTGAGCGAGGCCAGGTCCGAGCCCGATCCCGGCTCGGAATAGCCCTGGCACCAGCAGTCCTCGCCGGCGAGGATACGGGGCAGGAAGAACGCCTTCTGCTCCGGCGTGCCGTAGCGCTGAATGCAAGGCCCGACCATGCGCAGCCCCGCGGGCGCAAGGCCGGGCGTTCCGGCGCGGGCGCATTCGCTAGCGAAGATGTAGCGCTGCATTTCGTTCCAGCCCGGTCCGCCATATTCCTTGGGCCAGCCCGGCGCGACCCAGCCCTTGGCGTGCAGCTTGCGCTGCCACGGCAGGCTGAATTCCGGGTCGGTGAAGGCGCTGGTGGTCAGCGCGGCGGCGGCTTTCAACTCCGGCGTCAGGGCCTCGGCGAGAAAGGCGCGCACCTCGTCGCGAAAAGCCAGGTCGGGGGCGCTGAGGGAAAGATGCATCGGGTTCCTCCTTGGACGGTTGCTGGCCGGTTGAAACCGGCTTGCGGGCCGCCATCTTTGTCCGACTCTAGCATTCCGTCCGTTGGGGAAGTCGAGGGGCTTGCCCCACCTCGGCGGCTTGGCGCAAAAGGCGCTGACGGCCTGGGTTTGCGGGAGACCTCAAAGCGATGAACACGAACGACGTGCTCGACGAATTCCGCGCCGCCGGCGCCCTGCGCGAGGGCCATTTCGTGCTGTCCTCGGGGTTGCACAGCCCGGTCTTCCTGCAGAAGAACCTGGTCTTCATGCACGCGGATCGCACCGAACGGCTGTGCAAGGCCCTGGCGGCCAAGATCGCGGCGGCGGTCGGCAAGGTCGATATCGTGGTTTCGCCGGCCGTGGGCGGCATCCTGCCGGGCTATGAGACCGCGCGGCATCTGGGCGTCCCGTCCATCTATGTCGAGCGCGAAGGCGGCGCGTTCAAACTGCGCCGCGGTTTCCATCTGGAGCCAGGCGCGCGAGTGGTGATGGTCGAGGACATCGTCACCACCGGGCTCTCGTCGCGCGAATGCATCGCGGCGATCCGGGCGGCGGGCGGGACCGTGGTCTGCGCGGCCTGTATCGTCGACCGGTCCGGCGGCAAGGCGGATGTCGGCGCGCCGCTGGTCGCCCTGGCCAGCCTGGATGTGCCGGCCTATCCCGCCGACGCCCTTCCGCCCGAACTGGCGGCCATTCCCACCGAGGATCCGGGTAGCCGGAGATTGAGCGCATGAGCCAAGGACTGCGTCTGGGCGTCAATATCGACCACGTCGCCACCATCCGGAACGCCCGTGGCGGTCATGCGCCCGATCCGGCGCGCGCCGCCGAGATCGCCATCGCGGCCGGCGCCGACGGCATCACCGCGCACCTGCGCGAGGACCGCCGGCACATCTCCGATTCCGACATCGAGTCCCTGGCCAAGCTGACCCGCCGGCGCGGGCGGCCGCTGAACTTCGAAATGGCCGTGACCGACGAGATGCAGGCCATCGCCCTGCGTCATCGCCCGCGCGCCGTCTGCCTGGTGCCCGAGCGCCGGGAGGAGGTCACGACCGAGGGCGGCCTGGATGTCGTGCGCGGCCATGATGGAATCGCGTCGGTGGTGCGGGCGCTGCGTGACGCCGGGGCGCGGATGTCGCTGTTCGTCGAAGCCAATCCGGCCCAGATCGCGGCGGCGCACGAGGTCGGCGCCCAGGTCGTGGAACTGCACACCGGCGCCTATTGCGACGCCATGCGCGAGGGCAGGGCGGAGGCCGCGCGCTATCTGGAAGCGCTGCGGGCGGCGGCGGCCCAGGCGGCGGCGTTGGGCCTGGAGGTTCATGCCGGCCACGGGCTCGATTTCGAGACCGTCGGGCCGATCGCGCGCATTCCCGAGATCGCCGAGCTCAATATCGGCCATTTCCTCATCGGCGAGGCGATTTTCAGCGGCCTGGATCCGGCGATCCGCCGCATGCGCGGCCTGATGGATCATGCGCGGCGGACCCTGTCGGAGCCTGTGGCTTGATCGTCGGCATCGGCTCGGACCTTTGCGACATCCGGCGGATCGACAACACGCTGGAGCGGTTCGGGACGCGGTTCACCGAGCGGATTTTCACTGAACTCGAACGCGGGCGTTCGGAGCGCAAGAACGACCGCGCGGCCAGCTACGCCAAGCGGTTCGCGGCCAAGGAGGCCTGCGCCAAGGCGCTCGGCACCGGGCTGAAGCGCGGGGTGTTCTGGCGCGACATGGGCGTGGTCAATCTGCGTTCCGGCCAGCCGACCATGGCCCTGACCGGCGGCGCGGCCAAACGGCTGGCGGAGTTGACCCCAGAGGGCATGACCGCCATGATTCATCTCAGCCTGACCGACGACCATCCCTACGCCCAGGCCTTTGTGATCATCGAGGCGCTGCCCGCCACATGACGGCGAGTTAACGGGCCAGGGGCCGCTTGTCATAATATCGAAACATCACCGTCATCCCGGTCGCCGGGGCGGGCGGGTGGCTTGCCCATCGTGTATTGAACGTCTAGCAAGGCCGCCCGGGCCGTTTGAGAGATCATCCCCTTCATGACTACCGATGCGAAGAACGCGCCTTCAGGCAAGGACGCGGGGGCCAACGAATGGGTCGAGATCATCAAGACCATCGTCTACGCCCTCCTGATCGCGCTGGTGCTACGGGTGCTGCTGTTCCAACCCTTCACCATCCCATCGGCCTCGATGGAGCCGAACCTGTTCGAGGGCGACTACATCATCGTCTCGAAGTACAATTACGGCTATAGCCGGCACTCGTTTCCGATCAGCCTTCCCGAATCCTGGCTCGGCGGCAACCGCATCCTGGCCCATGCGCCGACGCGCGGCGACATCGTCGTCTTCAAGCTGCCCCGGGACAACAAGACCGACTATATCAAACGACTGATCGGCCTGCCCGGCGATCGCATCCAGGTCAAGCAGGGCCTCGTCTACATCAATGACAAGCCGATCGTCCGCAAGCGCATGCCCGACGGGACCGAGGACATGGGCTATGGCATGATGCGTCCGGTGGAGCGCTATCAGGAGACCCTGCCCAACGGCGTCACCTATCTGACCAACAGCTATGGCGATAACCAGGACGTGGACAACACGGGCGTCTATATTGTCCCGGAAGGCCACTATTTCATGATGGGCGACAACCGCGACAACTCCCTGGACAGCCGTTTCCCTGAAGAGGTGGGCGTGGGTTACGTGCCGTTCGAGAACCTGGAAGGGCCGGCCCGGATCGTGCTCCTGTCCTGGACGCCCGGCGCGTCGCTGTTCAAGCCCTGGACCTGGGTCATGAACGCCCGGCCGAGCCGCTACTTCCACCTGCTGCGATGAACGCGCGCGCCGATGCGGTCGGCGCGCTGGAGCGCCGGCTCGGCCGCGCCTTTCAGGATCCAGCCCTGCTGGAGCGCGCCTTGACCCATGCCAGCGTGGGCGGTGGGGCCGGAAAGACCCGCGACAATGAAGTGCTCGAGTTCATCGGCGATCGTGTGATCGGCCTTCTGGCCGCCGAGCGCTTGGCCGAACTCTATCCCCAGGCGCCGGAGGGCGAGCTGACCGTTCGCCTGCATGGCCTGGTCAACCGCGACGCCTGCGCCCGCGTGGCGCGCCGCATGGGCCTGGGTCCGGCGCTGCGGCTGGCCGGCGGGGAGACCAAGACCGGCGGCCGCGAAAAGGATTCGATCCTGGGCGACGCCTGCGAGGCGGTGATGGCGGCCGTATATAGCGACGGCGGCCTGACCGCGGCGCGCGAGGTGTTCGTGGACCTGTGGTCCGAGGAATTCGACGAAGTGGCCGCCGCCCAGCCGCGCGATCCCAAGACCGCGCTCCAGGAATGGTCCCAGGGCCAGGGCAAGGCCTTGCCAAGCTACACCGTCCTGGACCGCAGCGGTCCCGACCACGAACCGTTGTTCAAGGTCCAGGTGATGGTGGAGGGGGTCTCGCCCGCCATCGCCCAGGGCCGTTCGCGCCGCGAGGCCGAAAAGGCCGCCGCCGCCATCCTGCTCGAACGCGAGGCCGGATCATGACCGAGGAAGCGACGCGCGCCGGTTTCGCGGCGATCATCGGCGCGCCCAATGCGGGCAAATCCACCCTGGTCAACCGGCTGGTGGGCTCCAAGGTGACCATCGTCACCCAGAAGGTCCAGACCACCCGCTTTCCGGTGCGTGGCGTCGCCATGGCTGGCCAGAGCCAGATCGTGCTGGTCGACACGCCCGGCATCTTCACGCCGCGCCGACGGCTGGACCGCGCCATGGTGCGTTCGGCCTGGACGGGCGCGGAGGACGCGGACTGTGTCGTGCACCTGGTCGACGCGCACGCGGCGATCGCCGTGGCCGCCGGCGCCGGCAAGGCCGCCGACCGCCGCGCCGCCGACGATGTCGAAACCATCGTCCAGGGCTTGAACGGCGCCGGGCGCAAGGCGATCCTGGCCCTGAACAAGATCGACCTGGTCAAGCGCGACCAACTGCTGGGCCTGTCCCAGCGGCTGTTCGACACCGGGGCCTATGACGAGGCCTTCATGGTTTCGGCCCACAATGGCTCGGGCATGGACGACCTGAAGGCCCGCTTGGCGGCGCTGATGCCGCAGGGGCCGTGGCTCTATCCGGAGGACCAGGCCGCGGACCTGCCGGCGCGGCTGCTGGCCGCCGAGATCACCCGCGAGAAGATCTATCTGCGGGTCCATGAGGAGCTGCCCTACGCCGCCGCGGTGGAGACCACCGCCTTCACCGAAGCCAAGAGCGGAGCGGTGCGGATCGAGCAGACCATCTATGTCGAGCGCGAAAGCCAGCGCCCGATCGTGCTCGGCAAGGGCGGCCAGACCCTGAAATGGATCGGCGAGAACGCCCGCAAGGACCTGACCGAGATCCTGGATCGCCCGGTGCATCTGTTCCTGCACGTCAAGGTGCGCGAAAACTGGTCCGATGAGCGGGAGTTCTATGCGGATCTGGGGCTGGACTTCGATGCGTAGGTTCGTCGTCCAAATCCTCCCCCATCGGGGGAGGGGGGTGAGAAGCGGGACAGTGCGCTTTGCGCTGTCCCTGCAATCGCCAACGATTTGGCGATTGCCGCGCCGAACGGGCGCCGCGCTCGGCGCCCTCGGGAAGGGGTGGAGGGGCCTCGCCGCCACACGGGAGCGGCCGGAAAAGCCCCCTCAGTCGCTTCGCGCCAGCTCCCCCAGAGGGGGAGCCTCTTGACGTTGGCCTGACATGGACTTCGAGGACGACGCCTTCGTGTTGGCCGCCCGCGCGCATGGCGAGGCCGGGGCGATCGTGGAGTTCCTGACCGCTGGCCAGGGCCGTTATGTCGCCCATGTGGCCGGCGGCGCGTCGCGCAAGGTGCGGCCGTTCCTGCAGCCTGGGGCGCGGGTCGTCCTGCGCTATCACGCCCGCGTGGCCGAACAGCTCGGCGCCGCCCAGGTCGAGCCGGTGGGGGAGGGGCCGTCGGCGCTGTTCGAGGACGCCCTGGCGCTCGCGGGCCTGGCCGCCGCCGCCTCGGTTTCCGCGGGCGCGTTACCGGAGCGCGAGGCGCATCCCGGCGCCTTTCTGGCTTTCGAAGCGCTGAGCCAGGCCCTGGCCCACACCGACATCTGGCCGGCCGTCTATGTGCGCTTCGAGGCGGGCTTGCTCCAGGAATTGGGTTTTGGCCTCGATCTGTCGCGCTGTGCGGCGACGGGCGCCACGGACGATCTGATCTATGTCAGCCCCAGGACCGGCCGCGCGGTCAGCCGCGCCGCCGGCGCGCCCTATGCGGCCCGGCTCCTGGCGCTGCCGCCGTTCATGCTCTCGGCCCAGCATGGCCTGGACGCCGGAGACATCGGCGCCGGCCTCGACCTGACCGGCCACTTCCTGGAGGCTTTCGTGTTCGCCGTCATGAACCGGCCGCTGCCGCCCGCGCGGATTTGGCTGATGGATCGCCTGCGCGAGGCGGGACGTCTATAGGGTTGCAACCCCGTCACGATCGATTCGACACGCGCCCATGACCAAGCCCGTCGTTCCTCCCGCGGAGCCGCCCTCGGACGGCGGCGGCGACCGCATCATTGAGGAACTGCTCAGCGAAGCCCTGTCCCGCCGTTATCTGTCCTACGCGCTGTCGACCATCACCAAGCGCGCCCTGCCGGACGTGCGCGACGGCATGAAGCCCGTGCACCGGCGTCTGCTCTACGCCATGCGCCTGCTGCGGCTCGACCCTCAGACCTCGGCCAAGAAGTGCGCCCGGGTGGTGGGCGACGTGATCGGCAAGTACCATCCGCACGGCGACACCGCCGTCTATGACGCGCTGGTGCGCCTGGCCCAGGATTTCGCCCAGCGCTATCCGCTGATCGACGGCCAGGGCAATTTCGGCAATATCGACGGCGATAACGCGGCGGCCATGCGCTACACCGAGTGCCGCCTGACCGACGCCGCGACCCTGCTGCTGGATGGCCTGGACGAAGACGCGGTCGACTTCCGGCCCACCTATGACGGCGAAGAGGAAGAGCCGGTGGTGCTGCCGGCCGGCTTCCCGAACCTCCTGGCCAATGGATCGTCGGGCATCGCGGTCGGCATGGCCACCTCGATCCCGCCGCATAACGCCGCCGAGCTGATCGACGCGTGCCTGATCCTGCTGGAGCGCCCCGAAGCCACGACCAGCGAACTGATGAGCTGCGTGCTCGGCCCGGATTTCCCAACCGGCGGAGTGATCGTCGAGCCCAGCGCGTCGCTGCTGGATATGTACGAGACCGGGCGCGGCGGGGTGCGGGTGCGGGCGCGCTGGACCGAGGAGCAGGGCCCGCGCGGCGGCTACCGGATCGTGGTCGCCGAGATCCCCTATCAGGTCAAGAAGGCCGACCTGATCGAACAACTGGCCGAGCTGATCGAGAACAAGAAGGCGCCGCTGCTGGGCGATGTCCGCGACGAGTCCGCCGAGGACGTCCGCGTCGTCATCGAGCCGAAATCGCGCAGCATCCCCGCCGACGTGCTGATGGAGAGCCTGTTCCGCGCCTCGGACCTGGAGACCCGCTTCCCGGTCAACATGAACGTGCTGGACAGGCACAATACCCCGGGCGTGATGGGGCTGAAGGCGCTGCTGCGGGCCTTCCTCGACCACCGCCGCGAGGTCGTGGTCCGCCGCGCCCGCTTCCGCCTGGCCAAGATCGAACAGCGGCTGCACATCCTCGACGGCCTTCTGATCGCCTACCTGAACCTCGACGAGGTGATCCGGATCGTCCGCTATGAGGACGAGCCCAAGGCCAAGCTGATCGCCGCCTTCACCCTGACCGACATCCAGGCCGACGCGATCCTGAACACCCGCCTGCGCCAGCTCGCCCGGCTGGAGGAGATGGAAATCCGGCGCGAGCACGCCGAACTGGCCGAGGAACGCGATGGGCTGAACAAGATGCTGGCCTCGGACAAGCAGCAATGGCGGCTGGTCGGGGTGGGCCTGCGCGATGTCCGCAAGATCCTGGGACCCGACACCGTGGTCGGCAAGCGCCGCAGCGACTTCGCCGCGGCGCCCCAGGTCGATGCGGCCGCGGCGATCGAGGCGATGGCGCCGCGCGAACCGATCACCGTCATCCTGTCCGAGCGCGGCTGGATCCGGGCGGCGCGAGGGCGGGTCGAAGACCCTTCGGAACTCAAATTCAAGGAAGGCGACAAGCTGGGCTTCCTGGTCCCGGCCGAGACCGTCGACAAGCTGATGATCTTCGCCTCCGACGGCCGCTTTTTCACCCTGCCGTGTGACAAGCTGCCCTCGGCGCGCGGGCATGGGGAGCCGCTGCGGCTGATGCTGGACCTGGACGACAAGGTCAGGATCGTCGCGGTCTTCGCCCACAAGCCGGGCCGCAAGCGCATCCTGGCCTCGAAGTCCGGCTATGGCTTCATCATGCCGGAGGACGAGGCGGTCAGCTTCCGCCGCGCTGGCAAGCAGGTGCTGAATGTCGAGGCCGACGGCGCCTTGATCTGCCTTGAAGCCGAGGGCGACCATCTGGCGGTGATCGGCGACAACGCCAAGATCCTGGTCTTCGCCATGGACGAACTGCCGGAAATGCCGCGCGGCAAGGGCGTCAAGCTGCAGAGCTATCGCGAGGGCGGTTTGCGTGACGCCCTGGCCTTTGGCGCCGAAGCCGGCCCGGCCTGGATCGACTCCGCCGGCCGCAACCGCGCCTGGGGCGACTGGAAGGAATGGCTCGGCAAACGCGCTGGATCGGGCCGGCTCGCGCCCAAGGGATTTCCGAGCAGCAAGCGGTTCAAACCGGCGTAAGGGAGAGCCCTCAACCGCCAGGGGTGAAGGCGGCCCTCAAGCTAGCGTCAGCGGCCAATCAGGGCTAGACTAGACTTAGTCCACGCGATTCAGCCACATGACCACCGTCAATATCCACGCCGCAAAGACGCATTTTTCCAAGCTCATCGACCAGGTCGCGGCCGGCGAGGAGATCATCATCGCCAAGGCCGGCAAGCCGGTGGCGAGGCTGACGGCGTTCGAGCCCGCGACGGAGAAGCCAAAACGTCGCTTGGGGACGCTCGCGGGCCGGGCGGTGATTCCCGACAACTTCGACGATCCTTTGCCCGACGATGTACTCGACGCTTTCGAGGGACGATGAGTGCGCGTCCTTCTGGACACCAACATCTTGCTGTGGGCGATTATCGAGCCGTCGCGGCTCAAGCCTGGAACGCGTCCGGTGCTGCAGGATCCCGAGAACGAAATCCTCTTCAGCGCGGCCAGTGTCTGGGAGGTTGCGATCAAGGCTGCTTTGGGGCGCGCGGATTTTAGAGTTTCGCCGGAAGAGATCTTCGAAGAGGCCATCGCAAATGGCTTTGTCGAGCTTCCGGTGCGCTCGGCGGCCGCGTTGCGGGTGGCTGGACTCCCGCTGCATCATCGCGATCCGTTCGACCGGCTGCTGATCGCCCAAGCCATGACCGAACCGGCGCGGTTCTATACCGCCGACGCGGCGCTCAAGATTTATTCCGACCTCGTGACGCGCGTCTAAACCGCCGCGTCCGCCTCGCGGTCCCGCGCCGCCATCAGGGTCCAGCCGCCGGAGCGCAGCACCTCGACCGGGTTGAAGCGGGCCTTGTAGTCCATCTTGGGACTGCCCGAGACCCAATAGCCCAGATAGACGTAAGGCAGCGCGGCCAGGCCAGCCTGGACGACGTGGTCCAGGATGATGAACGAGCCCAGGCTGCGGCGCGGCATGGTCGGCTCGTAGAAGCTGTAGACCAGCGATAGCCCGTCGGACATGACGTCGACCAGGATGCAAGCCACCAGGTCGCCGGGGCCGCCGTCGGCCGAGCGCCGGCGGTATTCGATCAGGTGCGTGCGCGCGGCGGTGTCTTCGACCATGGCCACATAGTCCGGCCAGGTCATGTCGGCCATGCCGCCCTCGGCGTGCCGGGCGAGCAGGTAGCGGCGCAGCAGGTCGAACTGCTCCATGGTCGCCTCGGCCTCGACCAGATTGCGCTCCAGGTCGCGATTGCGATCGACCACTCGCCGTTCGGAGCGGGAAAACACGTAGTCGGCCACCGGGATCCGCGCCGAGACGCAGGCGTCGCAGGCCTCGCAGGCCGGCCGATAAGCGATGTTCTGGGAGCGGCGGAAGCCGATCTGGGTCAGGGCGTCATTGATCGTCGCGCCATCCGACAAGGGCAGATGGGCGAACACCTTCCGCTCCTCGCGTCCGGGCAGATACGGACAAGGCGAGGGCGCCGTCAGGAAGAACCGCAACTGGCGCGTCGCGAAATGCTGGGTCAATGAAGCCGGCGTCCTTTCCGAGTCTGGAGCCCAATTAGGACAAACCCTGGGCTCGCCCGCAAGAGCGGCGACGCGGCATTGTGACGCCGGGTCGCGCGAGATATGAGCGTCACGGGCGTCAACCGGTTCCCACTTCAGGCCGTCACGCTCTAGGGATGATGGTCGGGCGGCAGAACCGGCGCCTCACGCAACAATACGATGGCGATGCGGCGGTTTCCGGGCAGGCTGGGATCGTCCGGGAACAGCGGGTCGGACGCCGCCTTGCCCGCCACCTGGTAGACCCGGTCGGGGTCGATGCCCGCGTCCTGCATGATCTGGCGCGAGGCGTCGGCGCGGCCGGAGGACAACGGCCAGTCGCCCTGCTGCTTCTTGCCGTCGGCGTTGGCGCTGGTGTGGCCGGAAATGGTGATTCGGTTGGGCAGAGCCTGGGCGATCTTGGCCACGGCGCGCAGCAGGATCTTGGCGCGGTCATTGGGCTTGGTCGAGCCGGGATCGAACATCGAGCGGCCTTCCTGGTCCACCAACTGGATGCGCAGGCCCTCGGGCGTCTGGTCGATCAGCACCTGTTTGGACAGTTCGGCCAGTTCAGGCATGTCCTGCATGGCTTGGCGCAGGGACTGGGCCGCGCTTTCGAAGGCGGCCTGCTCCTTCTTGGCCAGGGCGTCGCGCAGGGCCTGCTCGCTGGCGGTGTCGACGGTGGAGGCGCCGCCGGACTTGGTGCTCGTGCCGGAGTCCTTGGGATTGGGCGGCGCCTGGGGCGCTAGCTGCTCGATCGCCGAGGCCGAGCCGTTGCTCTTGACCCCGTCGTCGCCCAGCGCCGTGCCGGAGAGGATGCCGCCGGTGCCGGAGGTCGATTGGGACACGCTGGCCGGGGCGAAATAGTCGGCGATGCCGCGCTTCTGCTGGGGGCTGGTGGTGTTGATCAGCCACATCAGCAGGAAGAAGGCCATCATGGCCGTGACGAAGTCAGCATAGGCGACTTTCCACGCGCCGCCGTGATGGCCGCCGCCGACGACCTTCTTGACCTTCTTGATCACCAAGGCGCGGTCGCTGATTGACATTCGTCATCCCGAAAACGGATTAACCGTAGGCGGGCAAGGTGGCGGCTCGGCGTTAAGATGCGGTTGCCGCGACCTTTTCCGGCGAGCGGAACATTCGGTTTCACGAGGTGCGTAATGAGAGTCGCCTTCATCGGCCTGGGCGTGATGGGGTTCCCCATGGCGGGCCATCTGGCCAAGGCCGGCCACGAGGTCCGGGTGTTCAATCGTTCCGCCGAAAAGGCCACGCGCTGGCTGGCCGAGCATCCGGGCGCCGGCGAGACCACGATCGCCGGGACGGTCGAGGGCTGTGAGGCCGTCGCCCTGTGCGTCGGCAATGACGTCGACGTGCGCGCCTGCCTGACCGAAGCCCTGCCCGCGATGGCGGCGGGCGGGGTGGTGATCGACCACACCACCACCTCGGCCAAGCTGGCGCGCGAGGCCGCGGCCCAGGCGCGCGATTTCGGCCGCTGGTTCGTCGACGCGCCGGTCTCCGGCGGCGAGGCGGGGGCGAAGAACGGAACCTTGAGCGTGATGGCCGGCGGCCAGCCGGAAGGCTTCGCCAAGGCGGAGCCGGTGATGGCCGCCTATGCCAAGGCGATCAAGCGGATCGGCGGCCCGGGCGCGGGACAGTTGGCCAAGATGGTCAACCAGATCTGCATCGCCGGCGTGGTCCAGGGCCTGGCCGAGGCCGTGCATTTCGCCAAGGCGGCCGATCTCGACACCGATGCGGTCCTGGAGGCGATCTCCAAGGGCGCGGCCCAGTCCTGGCAGATGGAAAACCGCTGGAAAACCATGGTCGAAGGCCGGTTCGAATTCGGTTTCGCCGTCGACTGGATGCGCAAGGACTTGGGGCTGGTGCTCGATGAGGCCCGCGCCAATGGCGCAAGCCTTGCGCAGACCGCCATGGTCGATCAATTCTATGCGGAAATACAGGCCATGGGAGGCCGCCGCTGGGATACCTCGAGCCTGGCGGCGCGGCTGGAGCGCAAATGACGACCATCAGACCGGCTAGGCTGCCGGACGATATCGGCGCGATCGTCGCGCTGGACATCAGCTACCACACCGACGTGATCTATGGCGCGCGCTTCGATGACGGCCTGATCGCCCTGGAGGAGGTCCGGCTGGCCGAGCCGATCAGCAAGTCCTTCCCGCTGAACGACCTGCATGACCCGATCATGCCCTGGACCATCGGCCTGGTCGCTGTCGATGATGAGGACCGGGTGATCGGGTTCGTGGCCGCCGAGTTCCGCGCCTGGAACCGCCGGCTGGTGCTCTGGCACCTCTATGTCGACCGGGCTTTCCGGGGCAAGGGCGTGGCCCGCCGCCTGGTCGCGGCGATCCAGGCCCAGGCCGAGCGTTCCGGCGCCCTCAATATCTGGCTGGAGACCAGCAACCTCAATGTGCCGGGGGTGAAAGCCTATAACCAGCTCGGCTTTCATGTCAGCGGCCTGGACGCCACCCTCTATGACGGCACCTCGTCGGAGGGCGAGTTCGCGCTGTTCCTGAGCAAGCCGGTGAAAGGGGAGGGGGCCTGAACCCTCCTACGCGGCGCCGGTCTCCAAGAAATTCACTGGCCGCGCATCGCCCTCGGGCCGAACCTCCCGGGCGGTGATGATGCCCGAGCCCATCTCCTCGAGCGTTTCGATCTCTTCGGCGGTCCGTTCCCGGAGGAGTTGGGCCTTCGCCGCGACGAAGAAGCGCACCAGCCGCAGATCGGGCGACAGGTCGAAGGGATCGCCGACCAGGCCCTGGCTGGCGGTCAGGCTGTCGCCGGCGTTCAGGATGAAAACCTCGCCGCCCTCGCGAACGAAGCTGGCCGATCCGGTCACCACGTAAAGCACGTCCAGCCCGCCGGTCTCTCCGGGAACGCCCAGGTTGACCGGGGCGCCGCCGGCCGGGGCGCCGGACGCGGGCCTGATGATCCAGGTCGCGACCAGTTCGCCGGTCGGGGCCCAGGTCCGCGCGTCGCGCGCTTCAAGGTCCGGGCGGCCTGGCGCCGGCCCGTAGGACGCGCCCTCCGATCCGGGGTCCTGGAGGAAATACCGTCCGGGCGCGTGATAGGGATGGTTCCAGGCGGTGTGCTGGTCCTCGTCCGTCACCGCGCCCGGCGGGACGATTTCCACATCGGCGATGGTGCGCGGGACGAAGACCTCCAGGAACCCGAACGATTGTTCCGGCCCGCCGGGCGCGACCGGCTCGACGCTCGGGGCGGTCTTTCGGTTCTCCGTCTCGGGCAGCCCCGAATAGGAATATTCGAACTGGTCATGGATCGTGCCGCCGTGCTGGACGATCACGCCGCCCGGGACCGCCTCGGTGACCAGGCCGTCATAGGAGAACACGCCGCGCCCGGAGGTCGGGATGACGATATGGACGTGGGCGAGGTGGCAATGGATACCGGTCCGTCCGCCCTGGTCCGTGCCGCCGAAGCTCAGCACATGCTGAAACAGGACCAGGCCGTCGGTGGCCGCGTCCGAGCCGAGGTCCTTGTAGCCGGCCCAGCCGCGAAACGCGCCGATCTCATGAACGGACTGGTCCGCCCGGTGGAGGTGGAAAATCGTCCCCTCCGGCAGGGCCAGCCGCCGGCCGGTGATCGGAACGAGCAGGTCCGCGTCCGCCATGAGCCGTCTCCCGCGGTGGTTGCCGGACCGCAACCGCGCCCGCTTCCCAGAATACGCCTGGCGTTCCTCACCCGGTAGGGGCGCCGGACGATCCTGGCTTCCAAGGTCGCCGACTGCCTGTCTTGCAGGCAGGCTGCGTTTGGAAGACCAACCGTTCTAGGCGCCGAGCAACCCCGCCGCGCGTTCCGCGAAATAGGTGATGATCCCGGCGCAGCCCGCGCGCTTGAAGCAGGCGAGGCTCTCCAGGATCGCCCGTTCCTCGTCGATCCAGCCGTTCTGGCCGGCGGCCATGATCATCGCGTACTCGCCGGAGACCTGGTAGGCGAAGGTCGGCATCGAGAAGGTTTCGACGACGCGGCGGACGATGTCGAGATAGGGGAGGCCGGGCTTGACCATGACCATGTCCGCGCCCTCGGCGATGTCCATGGCGACCTCGCGCAGGGCCTCGTCGGTGTTGCCGGGGTCCATCTGATAGGTCTTCTTGTCGCCGGTCAGCGCCTTGGCCGAGCCGATCGCGTCGCGATAGGGGGCGTAGAAGGCGGAGGCGAACTTGGCGGCATAGGACATGATCATGATGTCCTGGTGGCCGGACGCTTCCAGCGCGGCGCGCAGGACGCCGATCCGCCCGTCCATCATGTCCGACGGCGCCAGGATGTCCGCGCCGGTCTCGGCCAGCATCAGGCCCTGTTCGACCAGCCGTTCGATGGTCGGGTCGTTCAGGATGCGGCCATTTTCGATCAGGCCGTCATGGCCGTGGTCGGTGAAGGGATCCAGGGCCACGTCGCACATGATCCCCACCTCCGGAGCGGCGGCCTTCATGGCCTGGACCGCGCGGGCGATCAGGCCGTCGGGATTGTCGGCTTCGGAGCCGCGCGCATCCTTCCTGGCCGGATCGATATGCGGAAAGATGGCGATGGCGGGGATGCCGAGCGCCTGGGCCCGCACCGCCGCCTTGGCCGCCTCGGTCACCGACAGCCGCTCACAGCCGGGCATGGACGCGACCGGGACGCGGTCTTCCGACCCGTCATGCACCACCATCGACCAGATCAGGTCGGCTGGGGTCAGCACGGTCTCGCGGACCATCCGGCGGATCCAGTCGGCCTGGCGCAGGCGGCGCAGACGCGTGGCCGGGAAGCGCGCGAGGATGGCGCCGTTCATGTCAGGGCTCCAGCTTTGAAAATCAGCGTGCGGTCTGGCGGATCGGCCGGTGCGTGGCAAGCTGGATGAAACCGTAGGACGATGTGATCAAGAGCCAAAGGCCGGTCAGCACCCCGAGCGTCACGGTCGCGACGCTAAACGCGGCGACCGCTCCATTGAACGCGATCGGACGCAGTTCTCCGGCGACCAGCTTCATCAAGATGGTCAGCACGGCGGCCAGCCCCGAAAGCGCGGCCAAGGCGGTCAGGGCGAACCCGACCCAGAAGATATAGATCTGGAACCGGTGGTGGCTGCGCACCGTGCAGTTGGCGTCGCGGCTTCGGGCGTAGGCGATGGCGACAGCGATCAGGGCCGGCACGCCGGCGAAAAATATGGCGAAGAACAGAAGCCCATAGGCCAGAAGGCCCAGGTTGCGATCTACGTCCGCCGACTCACGTCCGGCCGCGTAGTTGGACGCGATGGTCATCGTTTCCCTGTTGTCGACGCCGCGTAAGGGCTGCGAATATGACAGAAGGTGCGCTCATAGCGTCAGTTCCTCAACCCCGATCTGGCGTCGGAAATTAAATCTGGGCGTCCACCCGCCACGCCGGAGGCCATTTATGGATTTTGAATTGAGCGAGGATCAGCGGGCGATCGAGGCCGCCGCGCGGGACTTCGCCGCCGCCGAACTGGCGCCGCATTCGGCGCGCTGGGACGAGACCGAGGAATTTCCCGTCGAGACCCTGCGCCAGGCCGCGAGCCTTGGATTCGCGGGAATTTATGTCGACGAGGATGTCGGCGGGTCAGGCTTAGGACGCCTGGACGCGGCGATCATCTTCGAGGCGCTGTCCAGTGGCGACGTGTCGGTCGCGGCGTTCCTGTCGATCCACAACATGGCGTCCTGGATGATCGACCGGTTCGGTTCGGACGCCCTGCGGCAAAAATACCTGCCGCGCTTGACCCGGATGGAGCTGATCGCCTCGTATTGCCTGACCGAACCCGGCTCCGGCTCCGACGCGGCGGCCCTGCGCACCACCGCGATTCGCGACGGCGGCGACTATGTGCTGAACGGCTCCAAGGCCTTCATCTCTGGCGCGGGGACCTCGGACATCTATGTGGTGATGGTCCGCACCGGCGGGCCGGGGCCCAAGGGCATCTCGACCCTGGTGGTGGAAAAGGACACGCCCGGCCTCAGCTTCGGCGCGCCGGAGCGCAAGATGGGCTGGCGCAGCCAACCTACCGCGATGGTCAATTTCGACAATTGCCGCGTGCCGGCGGAGAATCGGGTCGGCGGGGAAGGCGAGGGGTTCCGCTTCGCCATGATGGGCCTGGACGGCGGGCGGCTGAATATCGCCGCCTGTTCGCTCGGCGGCGCGAGCCTGGCGCTGGAGCTGGCCAAGTCCCACCTGGAGACCCGCCACCAGTTCGGCCAGCCGCTGAAGGCGCTGCAGGCCCTGCAATTCAAGATCGCCGACATGGCGACCGAGTTGGACGCCGGCCGCTTGATGGTCCGCCGCGCCGCCGCCGCGATGGACGCCCGCCACCCGGACACGACCAAGCTCTGCGCCATGGCCAAGCGCTATGCGACCGACGCCGGCTTCGACGTGGCCAACCAGGCGCTGCAGTTGCACGGCGGCTATGGCTATCTGCAGGATTTTCCGTTGGAGCGGATCGTGCGGGACCTGCGCGTGCATCAGATCCTGGAAGGTACGAATGAGGTGATGCGGGTCATCATCTCCCGCGAAATGTTCCGGCAATAAGCG
>DATAYD010000076.1:0-12612 GCA_036272715.1 Caulobacteraceae bacterium
ATTCCATGACCATATTGTCGGCGAAGCTCTTCGCGTTCGCGCCCTCGGCCAGTTGGCGCAAGGCGACCTTCATCGTCTGGGGCGACTTGGTCGCCAGCACCGCCAGTTGCGCCTTGGCCCAGTCCGAACCCTCGGCCTCGAGCGCCGCGATGATGGCCTCGACGCTGTCATGGCCGAACAGCCGGTCGATCTCGTCGCGACAATCGCCCAGCGGGGCGCGGCCGGCCTCGACCTCGAACTCGGTCAGAATGCGCTCCAGCGCCTCGGGTTCGGCGACGATCGCCTGTTTCAGCTCGTCGATGCGCGCGGCCTCGACCACATCGGTGGCGATGCCCAGGAGCTGGCAATCGGCGGCCTTGAGACGCGCCCCGGTCAGGGCCAACCACAGCCCGGCCTTGCCGTGCAGCCGCGGCAGGAACCAGCCGCCGCCGACGTCGGGAAACAGGCCGATGCCGGTCTCGGGCATGGCGAAGGTGGTGCGTTCGGTGGCGATGCGGAATCGCGCCGGCAGGCTGAGGCCCACCCCCCCGCCCATGGTGACCCCGTCCATCACCGCGATCACCGGCTTTTCATAACGATAGCGGAACAGCAGGTCGTTCAGCCGGTATTCGGTGAAGAAGAACGCCCGCGCTTCGCGCCCGTCGCCCTCCCCGCTCCGCGCCAGCATGCGGATATCGCCGCCAGCGCAGAAGCCGCGCTCACCGGAATGGTCGATCAGCACGGCCCTGACGCCTGGATCGGCGCGCCAGGCCAACAGCGCCTCGGTCATCGCCTGGCACATGCCCAGGTTCAAGGCATGCAGCGCGCCCGGCCGGTTCAGGGTCAACCGGCCAACGCCGTTCTCGACCTGGATGATGACGTCGTCGGTCATGGGCGCGCGCCTTCGAACCCTCTCTCCCGCTCTTCGCGGGGGAGAGGGCAGGGCGAGGGGGCGCCGCCGCCGCCGAGGTCTTCTCCGGGAGATCCTGGAGCGCGGAACCACCCCTCACCCCGCCCTCTCCCCACTGCGAGGGGCGAGGGTTCCAATTGGGAGACGCCGATCATCCCCATTACCCCATCGTTGGAATGACGAACGCGCTGTCGTCCTGCAGCCCCTCGGGCCAGCGGGCGGTAACGGTCTTGACCTTGGTCCAGAACTTCACCCCCTCCATGCCATGCTGGTTGGTGTCGCCGAAGGCCGAGCGCTTCCAGCCGCCGAAGGTGTGATAGGCCACCGGCACCGGGATCGGGACATTGATCCCGACCATGCCGACATTGACCTGGGCGGCGAATTCGCGCGCGGCGCGGCCGTTGCGGGTGAAGATGGCGACGCCGTTGCCGTATTGGTGCTCGGACGGCAGGGCCAGCGCCTCCTCGAAGCTTTCGGCGCGGACAATCTGCAGCACGGGGCCGAAGATCTCTTCCTGATAGGTCTGCATCGCCGGCTTCACATGGTCGAACAGGTTCGGGCCGATGAAGAAGCCGTTCTCGTGTCCCTGCAGGGAGAAGCCCCGGCCATCCACGACCAACTCGGCGCCCTCGTCGACGCCCAACTGGATGTAATCCTCGACCTTCTTCTTGTGGGCCGCGCTGACTACCGGGCCGTATTGGGCGGCCGGGTCGGAGGAGACGCCGACGCGCAGGGTCTCGATCTCGGTCAGCAGCTTTTCACGCAGGGCGCCGGCGGTCTTCTCGCCGACGGGCACCACGACCGGCAGCGCCATGCAACGCTCGCCGGCCGAGCCGTAGGCCGCGCCGATCAGGTCCTTCACGGCCTGATCCAGGTCGGCGTCGGGCAGGATGACGCCATGGTTCTTGGCGCCGCCCATGGCCTGGACCCGCTTTCCGTGCGCGGTCCCGGTCGAATAGACATACTGGGCGATGTCGGAGGAGCCGACGAAGCTGACCGCGCGAACCAGCGGATGGGTCAGGATGGCGTCGACCGCGCTCTTGTCGCCATGCACCACGTTCAGGATCCCGGCTGGAGCGCCCGCCTCCATCATCAGCTCGGCCAGCCGGACAGGCACGCTGGGATCTTTTTCCGAGGGCTTCAGGATGAAGGCGTTGCCCACGGCGATGGACACCCCGAACATCCACATCGGGATCATGGCCGGGAAATTGAACGGCGTGATCCCGGCGCAGACGCCCAGCGGCTGGCGCATGGAATAGACGTCGATCCCCGGCCCCGCGCCCTCGGTATACTCGCCCTTCAGCGCGTGGGGGATGCCGCAGGCGAATTCGATCACCTCCAGGCCGCGCTGGATGTCGCCCTTGCTGTCGGCGATCACCTTGCCGTGCTCGCTGGAGAGCCGCTCGGCGAGTTCGTTCATCCGCGCCTCGACCAGGCGCTTGAACTCGAACATCACCCGCGCGCGGCGTTGGGGATTGGTGGCCGCCCAGCCGACCTGCGCCTTGGCCGCGGCCTGGACCGCCGCGTCCACCTCGGCGTCGGTGGCGAAGGCGACGCGGGCCTGGACCTCGCCGGTATTGGGGTCGAACACCTGGCCGAAACGGTCGGAGGCGCCGGCGACGGTGGCGCCGTTCACAAAATGGCTGATGTCTCGCAAGGCAGGCCTCCCTTTGTTGGAAGTTTGTGGCCGCGACCTAGCATTTGACCAGCGTTTTGGCCTGCGCAATTTTGCGGCGGCGTGGCGCGCGTGATCTGCGACTGAAACCAGCGACGCCCGACCTAGAGCGCCTTGCTCAGGACCAGCCTGACCGCCTGACCATCGTCGGAGCGGTGATCGATGCGGGCGATCATGCCGCTGGCGCGGGAACCTTCATAATAAAGGTCGGTGGCGTTGCGTTCACCGCCATAAAGCCCGTCGACCTGGAGCCGCACGGCGAAAGCCCCTGGGCGATATTCGACGAAACCGCCCAAACTATCGGCCACGCTGATGCTGGTCGTCTGGCTGGCTTGATAGAGGCTTTCGTCGCCGCCGAACCGACCCTCCAGCCCCCAGGTCGCGCCGCTGTCGGCCAGGGACTGCACCAGATCGAGCGTCCCGGTCCGCGGCGCCTCGCCGGAGGCGCGACGCAGTTCGCCGGTGATTGGATCGCGCACCTGGGAGCTCTTCCAGACGCCCGCGCCCTTCAGCGTGAACGATGGCAGGCCGAGCATGGCCAGCGGGGCCGAGAGCGACACGTCCGCCTCCTGCCGCTGGCCGCCGCTGACGCTGATCGGCGCCTGCAGGTCAGGGCCGACCAACCCCAGTTCGGTGGCGCTTTCGATCCGCGCCTCGATCAGTGCGGCCGACAACCGCATCTGGTCGGCGAGCGTCTGATTAAAGTTCAGCCGGTACCGCCATTCGCGGTTTGGCGTGATCCGAGCGTCGGCGGAGCGGTCCTCGACGGCGGCGAAGGTCGAAAACACGCCCTGGTCCAGGGGCGAGACCGCGCGTTCGAAGGTCAGGCTGAGATCACCGCGCCCAGGCGTCGTCAAGGCGCCCGTCAGGGCGGGTTCGACATAGGCGTAGGAGACGCTGGCGCCCGTCGCCGCCTCGCCAGCCGGAGCCCCGCGCCATTGGGCGGAGCCGGTCTCGAGACGGCCCTGGGCCTTGAGATTGAACCAGGACGCCAGCTTCCATTTCAAGCCGGCCGCGGCGTTTTGGTCCGTCCCATCGAACTGGCTGTGCGGCTGGGCGAGCAAACCGTCGCCCGACGCCACGTCGGCCACTGAGCGCTGCCGGGCGTCGGCGCTCAAATCCAACTCCACGGGGGAAAGCGGACTGAGCGTCAGGTCGGCGCGGCCGCTGCGTTCGTCGATGCTGATCTGATGCGGATCGACCAGGCCGAGGCCGACGGTGCGCCAAGTCTGGTCTAGCTTGTCGGCGACAGAAAGATGCAGCTTAAGGCTCGGGCCGGCGATCCATGCGGCGTTCAGGCCGACACTCTCATGGCTCGCCGCGGCGGAAGCGGCCTGATGAAATGGATCGGCGTTCGAAAACTGGGGATCCGCCGCGAACGAAACGGCCAAGCCGGATTGAAATGTGGGCAGGATCGCATTGATATTGGCGTCGGCCTTGACTGCGGCGCCGTCGCCCGGCCCGACCCTGAAGTCCAAGAGATCCGGATCGACCGACGCCGCGCAGGCAAGCGTCGGCGCGCACGCGACCGCCAGCAGCGCTGAACAGCGAAACAGGGGCTTCATAGGCAAACCCGGGGACCCGACCTGAGCCTCCGATGATACCCAGCCAAATCGCGCGCGTCGTTGAACTTCGCGTGAAAACGCCCTCGATTAGCCGCGACTATTCGACCACCGCGCCCGTAATCTGTTCCTCGACTTCGCGCAGACGGTCCTTGCCGAAGAAGATCTCGTCACCCACGAAGAAGGTGGGAATCCCGAACGTTCCCCGCGCGACCGAAGCCTCGGTATTGCGCAGCAGCGTTCCCTTGACCTCATCGGCCTGGCTGAGCCGAAGGATTTCGCCCGTCGGCAGATCAGCGGCGTCCAGACGCGCGCGCACCACCTCGGGGTCGTCCATTTTCAGGCCATCCTCCCACATGGCGGTGAAAACCGCCTCCACATAGGGGGCGAACATGCCCGCGACCTCGGCCGCCACCGCGCCACGCATCAGTTGCAGCGTATTGACCGGAAAATGCGGGTTCATGCGGAAGGCGGTCAGGCCATGGCGGGCGACGAAGCGTTGGATCTCCAGCCGGTCATAGTCCGGCTTGTTCTTGATATGGGCGAAGGCGGTGGCCGGCGACTGGTTGCCGGTCATCTTGAAGACCCCGCCTAAAAGCACGGGAACATATTCAAATTTCACCCCTGCCCTCGCCTCGATCCCCGGGATCACCCGGTAGCTCAGATAGGCGTTCGGGCTGCCGAAATCGAAGTGGAACTGGACGGGCGGCATGGCGGGCCTCGCTTCACGAATTCGTCTATCGACAGGCGAATTAGTTCTGAAATAGAACTCATGAGCCTGGACAATGTCAACCTCAAGCGCCGCTGAAGTCGGAGGCCGATTTGACCCAAAGAAACGCAACCGTGGCCGTGATCGGCGCCGGCGACTATATCGGCGCCGCCATCGCCAAGAAGTTCGCCGCGGAAGGCTTCACCGTCTTCGCCGGGCGGCGCAATGGCGAGAAGCTGGAGCCGCTGAAGGCCGAGATCGAAGCCGCCGGCGGGCGCATCTTCACGCGCTCGCTCGATGCGCGCGAAGAGGACGAGGTCGCGGCCTTCCTGAAGGACGCCGACGGCCACGCGCCGCTCGAAGTCTGCATCTTCAACATCGGGGCAAACGTGAATTTCCCTTTGCTCGAAACCACTTCACGCGTCTTCCGCAAAGTCTGGGAGATGGCTTGTTATTCCGGTTTCCTGTCCGCGCGGGAGGCGGCGCGGCGCATGCTGCCCCGAGGCAAGGGCTGCATTTTCCTCACCGGCGCCACGGCCGGCATGCGCGGCGGCGTGGGGTTCGCGGCCTTCGCCAGCGCCAAGTTCGGCCTGCGCGCCCTGGCGCAGAGCGCGGCGCGCGAACTGGGTCCCAAGAACATCCACGTGGCTCATCTGGTGATCGATGCCGGCGTCGACACCGCCTGGGTGCGCGAGCGGATCGCCGCCAATGGCGGAGAGGAAGCCCTGGCCCGGCTGGAGCCCGGCGTCCTGATGCGCCCCGAGGCGGTCGCGGAGGCCTATTGGCAGTTGTACCAGCAGCCCCGCGACGCCTGGACCTTCGAGCTGGAAATCCGCCCGTTCGGCGAGAAATGGTAGGCCTGGGCGTGACAGCCTCAAGTGGAAACCGGTCGAGGCGCCCGTCACGGCCTGAACTTTAAGGCGCCAGGGCCGCGTGGCCTTATTCGAAGTTCCGCACCGCCCAAGCGACATTCCTAGGCAGGGCCTAGGTTGAACTCGGTCGCGCGTCACGCCACACCCGCGCGGCCAGGAAGAACCCGCCAGCCACGGCCCCTCGCTAGGCTGGCGGGTGCTTCGCCCGCTGGGCTCCCGGGCCCTCCAGAACCTGGACGGATTGAGGCGTCAGCGGCTCGCCGCACTCCGAACAGACCATAACCGGATCGAAGACCTGGCCGCACGTCCCATGCCGGTGCAGCAGCGGCCGCCCTTCTTCCCCGCTCAGATGCGCATCGCCCCAATGCACGATCGCCAGGATGATCGGGTGCAGGTCGAGGCCGCGCCGGGTCAGGCGGTATTCGTGGCGGACCGGACCCTCCTGGTATTTGACCTTTTCCAGCACGCCGTTCTTGACCAGTTTCCGCAGCCGGTCGGCCAGGATCGGCCGGCCGATCCTCAGCCTGGCCTGGAAATCGTCGAACCGGCGGATCCGCAGGAAGCAGTCCCGCAGGATCAGAAGCGTCCAACGGTCGCCGATCACCCCGACCGTACGCGCCAGCGAACAGGGCTCGGTCTCCAGGTCGTCCCAACGCATCCGGCGCCTCCGGTTCTCATCCGATTTGGCTGAAGATACAGGGTTTAGCGCCAGGGTGCTAATCCAGAACCGATTGCGTACGGGATTGGCGCGACGCGGCGGTGCAGGCTTCAACACGCGCCTGACCGGCGCGGCTCGCGCATGACCTTGTGACGAATGATTGTGGGTCGCGTCGAAGGATGCACGGCGTTCCTGGCCCCTTGCCGACACCCATTACATGATACATATAATCCAAAGACCGCGCGGCCCGAGGAAACGACATGAGCAATGTGGAAATCCTGGCGGGGCGACGCGCGGCCGCGCCGGCGGCCACGGCGCCGATCAATCCCGGGGCCCTACCCGATCGGATCAAGTACCTGATCTTCGGCGTGATGGCGTTCGGCCAGTTCATGGCCCTGATCGACATCCAGATCGTCGCCGCCTCGCTGAACGACGTCCAGGCGGGACTATCGGCCGGGCCGGACGAGATAAGCTGGGTCCAGACCGGTTATCTGATGGCCGAACTGGTGATGATCCCGTTTTCCGCCTTCCTGGCTCAGGCGCTGTCGACGCGGTGGCTGTTCGCCCTGTCGGCGGGGCTGTTCACGCTCTCCAGCGCGCTGTGCGGCGCGGCCTGGGACATCAACTCGATGATCAGCTTCCGCGTCATACAGGGCTTCGTCGGCGGAGCCATGGTGCCCACGGTGTTCGCCACCGGCTTTTCCCTGTTCTCAGGGCCGCAACGGGCCATGATCCCGGCGATCCTGGGCATGGTCTCGGTGCTGGCCCCGACCCTGGGGCCGACCGTCGGCGGCTGGCTGACCGACGTGGCCGGCTGGCGGTCGATCTTCTATGTGAACATCATCCCGGGGATGGTGGTGACGGCCCTTTCGATCGCGGTCATCCGGGTCGACCGCCCCAATCCCTCGATGCTCAAGAAGATCGACTATTCGCACCTGATCGCCCTGGCGCTGTTCCTGGGCGGCCTCGAATACGTGCTGGAGGAAGGCCCGCGCCATGACTGGCTGGGCGATCCCTTCATCGCCACGGGCGCCTGGTTGTCGCTGGTCGGGTTCGGCCTGTTCCTGGAGCGGTCGTTTCACTCAGGCGGCCCGATCGTCCGGCTGACCCCGTTCCGCAAGCCGACCTTCGCGATCGCCTGCGCCTTCAACCTGGTTATCGGGTTCGGCCTCTATTCGGCGACCTATCTGCTGCCCGTCTTCCTGGGCCGCGTGCGCGGCTATGACAGCCTGCAGATCGGCTCGACGGTGTTCGTCACCGGCATCGCCCAGGTAGTCAGCACCATCATCGCCGCGCGACTGTCCCAGAGGGTCGACCAGCGGATCGTGATCACCTTCGGACTCGGCATTTTCGCGGGCAGCCTCTGGGTCATCTCCTACGTGACCCCGGACTGGGGTTTCCAGGCCTTACTGATCCCCCAGATCCTCAGGGGCTTCGCGATCATGCTCTGCATCGTGCCCAGCGTGAACATGGCGCTAAGCGGGTTCGAGATGGCCGAGTTGCGCTACGCTTCGGGCCTCTTCAACCTGATGCGCAATCTGGGCGGCGCGATCGGCATCGCGGTGGTCAATACCTGGCTGCAGGACGACGCCCGCATCATGGCCTCGCGGATGGGCGAGAGCCTGGGCGAGGCGGGCCGCGGCGCTCCCGACTTCATCGCCGCCATGGCCGCCCGCATAGGCCAGGGCGCCGGAGACGCCAACCAGGCGCTGCTCGCCGCTCAGGGCCAGTTGGCCCGGCTGGTCGGCCGCGACGCCCTGACCCTCGGCTTCGACGAGGTGTTCAGGACCATGGCCTGGATCTTCCTGGTCGCCCTGGTCATGGTCCCGTTCTGCAAGCCGCCGCCGCTGGCCGCGCCGCCGCCCAGAGACGCGCATTAGCCATTGGGAAGCCCCCCACCAGGCTTCGCGGTCAACTGGTATGAGTAGCGGCCGCGGCTAGTCAGAGACAGCTTCCATGATCTCGCGCGGCCGGCGCTGGATCGCGAGCAGATAGGCCGCCGCCGGCGCATCCGGGTAACGGCGTCCCTGCTCCCAATTTTTCAGGGTCGCGAGCGGGATACGGAAAGCCACGGCAAAGCGATTTTGCGACATGTGCAAACCGCGCCGAATGGATTTCACGTCGGGCAGCTCAACGGCCGTCACCCGCGCGCCCTCGGCGCCGCTCGCATGAGCGACCGCCTGGGTCATGCTTTCGATCAACTCTTTTCCGAACTTACTCATGTTGCATCCTTTGTCCTTCGCGCGGCTTTCGACCCTTTCAGCAGAGCGGCGAGCGCCCGCACCTGCCGCTTCTCATCGGCGTCCATGTCTTCCTGCCGACCCTTCGCATAGACCATCAGCAGGTACAGGGGGCGTCCGAGATTCTGGTAGAAATAGACCACTCGAACGCCGCCGCGCTTGCCGCTTCCGGCCCTAGCCCACCGGACTTTGCGAACACCGCCGGTGTCGGGAATAACGTCCCCGGCCTCGGGGTTCGCCGCAATGTACTCCACAAAGGCTTCGCGTTCAGCCTCGCTCCAAACCGCCGCGACCTGACGAACAAAGAGCGGCGTTTCCGCGATGGTGAGGAGCCTCAACGGCATTCTTCACTATACGCCAATGGCGTCCAACGTCAAGAAAATAGACACCATTGGCGCCGAAGAGAAATGGAGCCTCATCCCCCGGGGCACAAATCCCTCTTGACTCTGCGATGGAACAAACACGGAGCATATGGGCCGGTTCAACCGCAACCTAGGTGGCGTTGAACAAGGGTGGTTGGGCCAGGCGCTGTCCAAGCCCCATCGAGGAACGCCCTAAAGGCCCAGCTTGTAGAACCGGTTCGCGGTTCCGAAGAACAGATCGGCCTTTTCGTCGGCGGAATAATCCTTGGCCAGCACTTTGAAGGCGTTCCAGAGCGTATCGTAGGTGCAACTGCCCAAATCGACCGGAAAATTGCTCTCGAACATGCCGCGCGCGGGGCCAAACGCCTGGATGCAGGTCTCGATATAAGGCTTCCATTCCGCGGCCAACTGCGTCGAGGGCGCAGCGGGGTTGGACAGGAAGGACGGGAAGTTGGGGAACGCCATGGCCAGGCCGCCCAACTTGACGAACACGTTCGGGCACGCGGCCAACGCCTGGATGTTCTCGCGCCAGATCGGAAAGCGCTCATCGCGCCGACCCTCATAGCTGGAAAGGCCCAGCGGCGTGCCGACATGGTCGAGCACGATCGGAGTTTCCGGGAAGGCGTGCGCGAGGTCGACCAGGTCCGGCAACTGGGGCTCCAGCATCCAGGCGTCGAAGGACATGCCGAGCGGCGCCAGGCAGGCGAAGCCCTCACGGAACCGGTCGGAGCGATAGAGGCCGGGCGCGCCCCCGAACAGCGGGCCGAGCACGCCCGTGTCGGCGTCATAGGACGCGCTGTGCCGGATGCCCCGGAATCGGCCCCCGCCGGCCGTTACTTGCGCTTCCAGCACCTGGGTCACCAGATCCGAGCCGAGGGTCAGGTCGACATGGCCGACGATGCCGGCGCAGGCGCGCACGTCGCCATAGAGCCCGCTGGCGGTCATGGCCGCCACGCCATTGACGAACTCGGTCTCGCCCACCGGCTTCATCGCCGCCGGCCCATCGGCGCGGTACATCGAGCCGCACTGCAGGAAGACCGTGGCCTTGATGTTGTGGCCGCGCTTCATGTCGGTCAGCAGCTCATCCAACAGATAGCGCGACGCCAGGCGCAGTACGCTCTCGAAGCCATGACGCGCCGGGGGGAGGTTGGGGCCCCGCGCCGCCGGTCGATCCCACAGGTGGTGGTGGGGATCGATGATCGGCAGATCCGGCTCGAGAATGGTCTCGTTCAGGGGGGCGACATCGGCCATGGTCGGGAGTTCCTCTCGAACCGGCGCTCTGGCGGCGCCCGCTATGCTTCAAGCACGCCCGAGGAGGTCCCCGCAACCGCATCCTGGGCCGCGAACCACGGACGAAGGCGGTTCAGGGCCTCCTCGACTTCGGGCGTTGAAACCGCGAAGCTGAACCGGATGAAATGGCGTCCCTCGACCGGGTCGAAATCGACGCCCGGCGCGGTCGCCACGCCCGTGTCACACAGCAGCCGCTTGCAGAAGGCCAGGCTGTCGTCGGTCAGATGGCCGACATCGGCATAGATGTAGAAGGCCCCGTCCGGCGGGGCGATCGCACCGAGCCCCAGGGCCGGCAATGCGCCGAGCAGCAGTTCACGATTGCGACGATAGACGGCGACATGCCCCTCCAGCTCCGCGCGCGCGTCCATGGCCGCGAGGCCCGCATGCTGGCTGAGCGAGGGCGCGGTCAGGAACAGGTTGCCGACGAAGGCGCGGGCGCGGTGGACATGGCCCTCGGGCGCCAGCAGCCAGCCGAGCCGCCAGCCCACCATGCTGAAATATTTGGAGAAGCTGTTGATCACCAGGGTGTCGGGCGCGAACTCCAGCATCGAATGGGCCGGCTCGACGTAGGA
Source organism: Caulobacteraceae bacterium (assembly GCA_036272715.1). Taxonomy (GTDB): domain Bacteria; phylum Pseudomonadota; class Alphaproteobacteria; order Caulobacterales; family Caulobacteraceae; genus Poindextera. The sequence continues at coordinate 10,830 of DATAYD010000076.1, forward strand.
CAGGCCGTGATAGATCTCGTCGGACACGATCCTGATGTTCCGCTCGCGGCAGATCGCGGCGATGGCGGCGAGTTCTTCCGGCGGAATGATGGTCCCGGTGGGGTTGGCGGGGCTGGCGACGATCAAGCCGGCCGGCGAGGGATCCAGGGCGGCGATATGGGCGGCGTTCAACTGGAACCGGCTGTCCGGACCGCAAGCGATCTCGACCGGGACCATGTGCAGGGCCTTCAGCGTATTGCGGTAGGCCACATAGCCCGGCCGGGCCAGGGCGACCCGATCCCCGGCCGCGAAGGTCGAGGCCAGCGCCAGCACCAGCGCCGGCGAAGCGCCGCAGGTCAGCACCACCCGATCCGGATCGATGTCCAGACCATAGACATCGGCATAGCGCCGCGCGATCCGGGCCCTGAGCGCCGGGCTCTCCCAATAGCCCATGCCGTCCGTGTCCAGCACCCGGTGCGCGGTCTCGATGGCCGCCCGCGGGGCGCCGGTCGAGGGCTGGCCGAACTCCATATGCAGGATCGAACGGCCTTCGCTCTTGAGCTGATGCGCCAGCCGGCTGACGCCAATGGCCTGAAAGGGTTCGATCTCCGCACGCATGGCGGCGTGGTAGCGGCTGACAGGCGGCGCGGCAATGGATCAGGCGCGCCTGGCCGGGCCGGCGCGCCGTTCCTCCGACACGTCGGCGCGTCGCCCAATGCTCAACAAACGGCGCCAAGGACCGCAGGATAAGGACCTGCAAATTCGGCTGATCGGATGATCTTCCAGACGGTCATTTAACCCTGCCTTGCGCGCGCGCCAGACCTGGCCCCGGCCGTGCAAGGTTTTGTTAGCGATGTTTCGAACTGGGACACGCGATGTGGCCAGGATCTAAAGTGATGAAAATAACCGTGTTTTTAGCGGCCTTCGCCCTGGCGGCGCCGGGCGCGGCGGCCAATGCGGCGGCCAATCTGGTCGTCAACGGCGATTTCTCCGATGGGAACACCGGCTTCACGTCGCAGTACACGTACGCCGCCCCGACCTCCGGCGCGCTGATGCCGGAGACACGTTATACGATCACCACCGACCCTCGCTCGGTTCATCCCTATTGGGTGCGGGTGGGTGGGGACAATTCCATCATGGTCGTCAATGGCGCCACCAGCGCGGGCAAGACGGTCTGGCAGGAAAATATCGCGACCATCGCGGGCCAAGCCTATCAGTTCACCGCCTCGGCCGCCGACGTCTGCTGCAACAGCGCCCACCCGGGCCGCTATGCGGCGTCCGAGCTGGAGTTCGAGGTCAGCGCCGACAACTTCGCGCATTTCACCACGTTGGCGACCATCGACACGGCGCCGCCAAAGGACGCCGGCCAGTTCCAGACCGCGACCGCGACCTTCACCGCGACCGGCGCGATGGAGCTCCGCGTGGTCGACGCCCTGACGGGCCGCGTGGGCAATGATTTCGCCCTCGATGATATCGGCGTGTTCGCCCTGCCCGGTACCGGCGGCGGCTCACCCGCCTCGCCTGGCGGCGCCGACCCGTCGGCCGTGCCGGAGCCGCGGAGTTGGGCGCTGATGATCGTCGGCTTCGCCGGCTTGGGCGCGGCGGCGCGAAGCCGGCGCCGACGCATGCTGGGCCTTGCCTAGGTTTCAACGCGGCCTGCTCGGCGACCAGAGCTTTGATCCAAGTTACAGCGAGCGCCCCGGCCCGCTGCTCATCGTCACCAGACACCTTGGTTCGACCAAAAGCGTTGGTGGGTGCAGTAGGATTCGAACCTACGACCCGCTGATTAAGAGTTACTGGCCTC
>DATAYD010000077.1:0-23749 GCA_036272715.1 Caulobacteraceae bacterium
GGGGCCGCTGACCAGCGCGGTTCGCCGGCCCGGGCCAGGGCGATGGCTTGGACGATCAGAGCGTCGGGGACGCCGGCGTCCCGGGCCTGGCGGGCGGCGCGGGCCAGGGACGGGTTGCGCGCGATGTCGGCGCAGGCGTCCGCCGGCCCGTCGCAGCGCGCGACGGCGTCCATCACCGCCTCCAGGCGTGACTGGGTCGCCGCGAGGGCTCCACTGGCCGCGGCCGCGGTGCGGGCGGCCCCGAGATGCGCCGCGAGCGCGGCGTCGAACTCAAAGGCCGAGACGTCGACCGTCTCGCCCACCGCCGCTGGCTGGCGCGCGCGCATCGCCGGGGCGGCGCAGCCGTTCAAGAGGCTGGTCAGCAGCGTATCGCGAAAACCGCGCATCGCCGCGCCCGACCGGAACACGCCTTGCGACAGCCCCCAGGCCGACAGCCGGTTGACATAGAGGGTCGGCCCGCCGTCAAGCACCGACGCCTCCAGGCCCTCGTGGGTCAGCGTCGCGCCATTGGGCAGATCGCGCGGCAAGCCGTCCGCCCAATCGAGCCAGGCCTCGACCCGCGCCGCGCTCCAGGACGCGGGCGCGACCGTCCGGACGACCCGGTCGGCCCGCTCGATTTCGCGCGGCTCCAGAGCCAGGTTCGTCATCGTCTCGGCCAATGGGGCGTTGAATTGCATGCGAGCCTCCGCCGGTCAGAAAACCTAGGCCGACGCCGCCGCTTGGGCAACAGATGTTGCGGCTGTTGGGCCACCTGTCCACAACATCTTGTAGGAAGGCCGCGCGGCGCGCCCGGCGCTGTCGCCTCGCCGCCAGGCTTGCTGGACCTGTCGCGGCCGCGCCCCTATAGTCCGCCGGCGCTGCTTCGCGACTGTCGAAACCTCCCGACCAGGACCGGCCATAACGTGCTGAAAACGATTTTCACTTGGTGGAATGGCGCCACGCTCGGCGTGCGCTTCACCGTCGGCCGCCGCGGCGTGTTCATCGGCCAGGACGATGAAGGCAACAAATATTATGAAGCCCGCGACGCCAGCGACAGCTATGACCGGCACAAGCGCCGCTGGGTGATCTATAGCGGCTATGCGGAGGCCTCGAAGGTTCCGCCCGAATGGCACGGCTGGCTGCACTACACCTTCGACGAACCGCCGACCAAGGCGCCGCTCAAGCGCCGCGACTGGGAAAAGGATCACCTGCCGAACCTGACCGGCACGGTCGAGGCCTGGCGTCCGTCCGGATCGATCGCCAAGACCGGCGAACGCCACAAGGCCACGGGCGACTACGAGGCCTGGACCCCGGGAGAGTAGGGCATGGCGGCGCACGGCAATTGGGCCGAAACCGGCGTGGGCGCCGTGGTGCTGGCCGCGGCGGGCGCCTTCCTGATCTATGCCCTGAGCGCCGGCGCGGTTGGCCGCCACGGCGGCGGCTATGAGGTCAAGGCCCGCTTCGGCCAGGTCGGCGCGCTGGCGGCCGGCTCGGACGTGCGGTTGGCGGGCGTGAAGATCGGCACGGTCACGCGCATCGCCCTCGACCCCAAGACCTTCCTGGCCGAGGCGGACCTCAGCCTGGACCCCGCGATCAAGATCCCCGCTGATTCGACTGCCAAGATCACCAGCGACAGCCTGCTGGGCGGCTCGCACATCGCCATCGCGCCGGGCGGTGCGGCCGAGAACCTGAAGCCTGGCTCTGAAATCCAGAACACCCAGGGCGCGGTGGACATATTTGGCCTGATCGGCCAGGTGCTGAGGCCGCAATCCGGCGAAACGCCAGCCTCCGGCGCGCCGGCCAGCGGGGCCGCGGCGGCCCAGGCTCCGGCGGCGAGCTACTAGGATGGCCCGGCGCCGCACCGGTTTGATGGTGGGCGGGCTGGCGATCTGCCTCGCCGCCGCCGGCGCGACCTGGGGCCAGGTCCAGCCGCCCTCCGATCCGATCGACCAGGCGCTGCAGAGCAGCGCGGCGCCGGCCAAACCCACGCCGACCAAGCTGAAGCCGCGCGAGGACACCGCCGGCGGAATCGACAAGTCCGGGACGGGCGTCGCCGCTTCGACCGCCGCCGCCCCGTCGGGCGATGACGAGGACAATCCAGAGGTCGATTCGGGTGGTCCTTCACCATCCTCGGCCGCCGCCAAACCGCCTGAACCCATGAAGCGCCCGCGCTACGCCGTGGCGGTCATGCAGGCGCTGGACAAGGTGACCGCGGAGACCGTCCGGTTCGAGGCGCCGGTCAACCAGCCGGTTCGCTACAAGACCCTGGTCTTCACCGTGCACGCCTGCGAGACCACCGCGCCGGACGAGGCGGGTTCGGACGCCGTCGCCCATGTCGAGATCGACAGCCAACCCAAGGGGCCGGAGGGCGCCGCCCCGCCGCCCACACGGCAGGTCTTCAAGGGTTGGATGTTCGCCTCCTCACCGGGGCTGAACCTGTTCCAACATCCGATCTACGACGCCTGGCTGATCGCCTGTAAGACGGCCACGCCCGCCGCATAGGCCGGCATCCGGTAAAAATCCGCGTCCGGAACCGCCAGCGCTTCGGCCAACCGCTCGCGATAATGGTCACGCGAGATTTCGCGCGCGCCGAACTGGGTCAGGTGGTCGGTGATGAACTGGGCGTCCAGCAGCTTGAAGCGCCCGACCATCAGCCGCGCCACCAGATGGACCAGCGCGGTCTTGCTGGCGTCGCGCGCGGTGGAGAACATGCTCTCACCGAAGAAGGCGCCGGCCAGGGCCACGCCGTAAAGGCCGCCGACGAGTTCGCCGTCCAGCCAGCACTCGATCGAGTGGGCCTGACCGCGCCGATAGAGCTCGCCGTACATCGCCTGGATCGGCCGGTTAATCCAGGTGTCGGAGCGGCCGGGGCGCGAGGCGGCGCAGGCGGCGACCACGGCGTCAAAGGCGGTGTCGACGCGCACCTGGAACGGATCGGTCCGCACCGTCCGGGCCAGCCGGCGCGGCACATGGAAGGCCCGAAGCGGCAGGACGCCCCGCCGTTCTGGATCGACCAGGAAGATCCGCTCGTCGTCGCGCGCGTCGGCCATCGGGAATACCCCGCGTCGATAGCAGGCGATCAGGTCCTCCAGGTCGAAGTCGGCTTTGCGGGGACGGTTTGGCGGCAAGGCGCGCTCACCCGTTCGCCTTGATCCATTGTTCGAGCCAATGGATGTTGTAGTCGCCGTTCTGGATATCCGGCTGGACCAGCAGGTCCTGGAACAGCGGGATGGTCGTTTCGACGCCGCCCACCACCATTTCGCTCAGGCAGCGCCTCATCCGCGCGATCGCCTCGGGCCGGTCGCGGCCGTGGACGATCAGCTTGCCGGCCAGGCTGTCATAATAGGGCGGGATCGAATAACCGGCGTAGAGCGCCGAATCCAGCCGCACGCCCAGGCCGCCCGGCGCATGGAAGTCGGTCACCCGGCCCGGCGAGGGGGTGAAACTGCGCGGGCTCTCGGCATTGATCCGGCACTCGATCGAGTGGCCTTCGAACTGGATGTCCTCCTGCGCGAAGGACAGCGGCAAGCCGGCGGCGATGCGGATCTGCTCACGCACCAGATCGATGCCGGTGATCGCCTCGGTGACCGGATGCTCGACCTGCAGGCGGGTGTTCATCTCGATGAAGAAGAACTCGCCGTCCTCGTACAGGAATTCGATCGTCCCGACGCCCAGATAGCCGATCGAACGGATCGCATCGACGACCACCTTGCCGATCCGGGCGCGGGTCTCCGCATTGATGGCGGGGGAAGGGGCTTCCTCCATCACCTTCTGGTGGCGGCGCTGCAGCGAACAGTCCCGCTCGCCCAGATGGGCCACATTGCCGAAGCTGTCGGCGATCACCTGAAGCTCGATATGACGCGGCTTCTGCAGGTAGCGCTCCAGATACACCGCGTCGTCGCCGAAGGCGGCCTTGGCCTCCGAGCGGGCGGTGGAAACGGCTTCGGCCAGGTCGGCGCGGGTCAGGGCGACCTTCATGCCGCGGCCGCCGCCGCCAGCCGAGGCCTTGATCAGCACCGGAAAGCCGATCTCCTCGGCCGCCGCGGTCGCGCCGTCCTCGGTGGTCACCGCGCCATCGGAGCCGGGCACCACCGGGATGCCGGCCGCCTTCACCGCCTGTTTCGCGGTGATCTTGTCGCCCATCATCCGGATGTGCTCGGGCCGCGGGCCGATGAAGGTGTAGCCGTGCGCGCCGACGATCTCGGCGAAGCGGGCGTTCTCCGACAGGAAGCCATATCCGGGATGCACGGCCTGGGCGCCGGTGATCTCGCACGCGGCGATGATCGAGGGGATGTTCAGATAGCTCTTGGCCGCCGCCGCCGGGCCGATACAGACACTCTCGTCCGCCAGCCGCACATGCATGGCGCTGCGGTCGGCCTCCGAATGCACCGCCACCGTCGAGATGCCCATCTCCTTGCAGGCGCGGTGCACGCGAAGCGCGATCTCGCCTCGGTTCGCGATGAGGATCTTTTCGAACATCGCCCTACTCGATGATCACGAGCGGTTCGCCGAACTCCACCGGCTGGGCGTCGCTGACCAGGACCTCCAGCACCACGCCGGCGGCGGGGGCGGGAATCGGGTTCATGGTTTTCATCGCCTCGACGATCAGAAGGGTCTGGCCGGCCGCGACCCGGTCGCCGACCTTGACGAACGGCGCGGCTTCCGGCGACGGACGCAGATAGATGGTCCCAACCATCGGCGACTTGACCTCCTGACCGCGCGGCGCGGCGGCCGGGGGCGACGCGGCGGGGGCGGTCGCGGCGACCGGGGCAGGGGCGGCCGGCGCGGCGTAGGTCATGGGCGCGGCGGCGACCGTGACCTGGCGCGCGACACGGATCTTCAGGCCCCCTTGCTCGACCTCGATCTCGGTCAGGCCGGTGTCGGTCAAAATGTCGGCCAGTTTGCGGACCAGTTTCGGGTCGATCCCGCCTTGCCCTACGGACGCGTCCTTGGAAGCGGGGGTGTTGGCCTCGGCCATGGGAGAGGAAACCTTGCTGTTACGCCGAAGCCGGCGAGGAGAGGAGGCCGGCCGCGGCGTCCAGGGCGAGTTCATAGCTGCGCGCGCCGAACCCGGACACCACTCCGGTCGCGGCCAGGGAGACATAGGTCGAATGCCGGAACGCCTCGCGCGCCGCGGGGTTCGACAGGTGGCACTCGACGATCGGGATGGAGAGCATCTTCAGCGCGTCCAGAAGCGCGATCGAGGTGTGGCCGTAGCCGGCCGGGTTCAGCACCAGGGCGCTGGCCGCGTCGCGCGATTCCTGCACCCAGTCGATCAATTCGCCCTCGTGGTTGGTCTGGCGGAAGACCAGGCCATAACCCAGCGCCGCCGCGCGCGCCTCGCACGCGGTTTTGATATCCACGAGCGTCGTCGCCCCATAGATGTCAGGCTCACGCGATCCCAGGAGGTTGAGGTTGGGGCCGCTGAGCATATAGATCGGTTTGGGCATGCCGCTCCGCGGTCGGTGATCCGTAAGGTCGCCGCGAGCGGTCGCGTACAAAGGCAAGCCATGACAAGACGCGCGGTCGATTCCGCCATCTTGTATCGTTGCGCGACGGGGCTCACAAGCTTGCCGGTCCCGTGGAGGTGTTGATGAGGCTGACGGTCAACGGCGAGGAGAGGCGTTTCGCCGAGGTCGGGCACATCGCGGCCCTGGTCGCGGCGCTCGGCCTGGACATGCGCAAGGTCGCCGTCGAGCGGAATCTGGAGATCGTGCCGCGGTCGGCCTATGCCATGACGGCGCTGGCCGAGGGCGACCGGATCGAAATCGTGGCTTTTATTGGAGGCGGATGAGCATGAACGCACCCCTAATCCCCGGACAGGTTGAGGACGGCGATGAGACCTGGAGCGTCGCCGGGCGTGTGTTCCGCTCGCGCCTGATCGTCGGCACCGGCAAGTACAAGGATTATGCGGTCAATGCCGCCGCCGCCGAGGCGGCCGGCGCCGAGATCGTGACCGTCGCCCTGCGGCGCGTGAACCTGTCGGACCCGAGCCAACCCATGCTGGCCGACCATGTGAAGCCGGAACGCTTCACCTATCTGCCCAACACCGCTGGCTGTTTCACCGGCGAGGACGCGGTGCGGACCCTGCGCCTGGCCCGCGAGGCCGGCGGTTGGAACCTGGTCAAGCTGGAGGTGCTTTCCGACAGCAAGACCCTCTATCCCGATATGGAGGAGACGCTGAGGGCGTTGAAGCTGCTGGTCGCCGACGGGTTCGACGTGATGGTCTATTGCTCCGACGATCCGGTCTATGCCCGCAAGCTGGAAGAGGCTGGCGCGGCGGCCATCATGCCTCTTGGCGCGCCGATCGGCTCAGGGCTCGGCATCCAGAACCGGGTCAATATCCGGCTGATCGTCGAGCAGACCAAGGCGCCGGTGATCGTCGACGCCGGCGTCGGCACGGCTTCGGATGCGACCATCGCGATGGAGCTGGGCTGCGCGGGGGTGCTGATGAACACCGCGATCGCCGAGGCCAAGGATCCGATCCGGATGGCCCGGGCGATGAAGCACGCCGTTGCGGCGGGCAGGGATGCCTATCTGGCCGGGCGCATGCCCAGGCGCATGTACGCCGACCCCTCGTCGCCGCTGGCGGGTCTGATCTAGGCGCATTTTCGAGCGAAGTGGAAACCGGTTGCGTCAAGTCTATTAAAAATACTCAATTATTCAAAGCACTAAGTGAATAAAAATTTTGTTTGCATCTAAAATCGTGTCCAAAAATGACCTGATAACAGCCCCGCCAAAGCCGCGTATTGACGAGCGTAACGAGTGCTAAGTTCGGCGCGGAACACACCTCCGGCGTGCGGCTCAAGCCGAGTTCATAGCCATCGCCGGTCAGGGTCGGTGATAGTGCGTTCGATCCATTGACCGGCTGTCGTCTATAAACTACATATGATCGAGCTGAAACAGACAGAGACGTTTCGCAAGTGGTGGTCGCGGCTGAAGGACAAGCGCGCCGTCGGTGTGATCTTCGCCCGGTTGGATCGCCTCGCTTATGGCCATGCCGGCGACGCCGAGCCGGTTGGCGAAGGGATCAGCGAGCTGCGCATTCACTACGGCCCCGGCTACCGGGTCTATTTCCAAAGGCGGGGCGATACCGTCGTGATCCTGCTGTGCGGCGGGGACAAGAGCACGCAGGCTAAGGACATCAAGACCGCGAAGCGCCTGGCCGAGACATGGAGTGAATGAGATGGGCGAGAAGTTGACCCCTTTTGACCCGGCCGAAGGCCTGACGTCTGACGAAGCCATCACTACCTTCATGGAAGAAGCCTTCAAGACCGAGGACGGCGGCTACATCGCCCACGCGCTTGGCGTGGTTGCTCGCGCCAAGGGCATGACGCAGATCGCCACCGAGACAGGTCTTTCACGCGAGCAGCTCTATCGGTCGTTCAGCGAGACCGGCAATCCGACGCTGAAGACCACCCTTGCCGTGATGAAGGCCCTAGGGATTACGCTGACAGCGGCGTCGGCCAAGGCACGTCACAAGATCAGGGCGGTGTAAGATGCCGTTGTAGCCGGGACTGTCGTCTGGCTAGTTTCGGTTTAAACCCATGTCCCGACTATGGAGCTTCATCTTCCAAACGCCTTCGAGGCCGATGATCTCTTCCGCCGACACGTTGGACCCGGCGACCTCCAGGATGGAAACGAGATAGTCGCTGGGGTCTCGCCCTCGCAGACCGACATTACCGCCGTGTCCCGTGGCCATATAGGTGCTCCATTGGCCCAGGATCAGTTACGCGGTTTGGGGGGTCAGCGCGCCGTGGCGGCCGTTGGCGTGAAGCAGTCGCCCAGGTCGTCGGGCGGCGCGGCCGTTCGCATCTGATTGACCCAGACCGGCTGGACATAACGGCCGCCGACCTGCACTCCGGCGGGACATTGGGCCGGGCGCCGCGCCTGGGCTTGCGGGCCGATCGCCAGGCTCGCGCCCAAGGATCGGGCGTCGCCGCGATAATAGCGCCCGCTGTAATGCTCGTCGCTGACCGCGAGGCCCACGGTCGCGTCCTTGCCGACCGGGGCGGTGGCCGCGACATAGCCGCCATAGCCTCGGTTGCTGACAAAGGCGCCGGCCTCACCATGGATGCCGCGATCCGGCGTCGCGCTGATCACGCCGTCGTCGTCGCCCGAAATTCCAAGCGGCGCGCCCTTGATCCACTCCGAGATCTGAGCGTCCGTGTCGGCCTGGGTGTTGCTCTTCGCGGGCGCGGTGGCGACCACGTCGCCGCCTGGGGCCGCCGCCGGCGCGCTTTGCGCCAGGGCTGGCGCCGCATCGAGCGCGACCAAGGCCGCCGCGGCGCAAAATATCATCCCAACTCGGCGCAAGACCCGCTCCATCACCTATCGGTCACATTTACCACGCCCTTGAGGCTGGACTATGACCGGCTTGTAGCGATGGCTCCGCCTTCAGCCTTTTTGTGTGCGCGCCGCGTTGATCGCCGCGCGCACGGCGTCCATGTCCTCGCCGGGGATCATCTGGTCGCCGACGATGAACGCCGGCGTGCCCTCGATCCCCAGGGTCGCGGCGAGGCGCCGCGTCGCCAGCAACTGGTCGGAGGCGTCCTTCTGGAACGCCGGCTGTCGCAGGCGGGAGAGGTCCGCGCCATGGGCCGTCATGATGCGCTGGATCGCATCGGCGTCGAGTGGCCGGGCGGCCATGAAATCGGAATAGACGCCCAGATAGTCCCCGCCGGCGCGCTTGACAGCGATCGCAGCGGCCGCCGCGGTGTCGGAGGCCGCGCCGAAGATCGGCAATTCCTTGAACACGAACCGGACGTCGGGATCGTCGTGAATCAATTTCACCACCGCCGGCGCGGCGTTGACGCAGTGCGGACAGCGATAGTCGTAGAACTCAGTGACCGTGACCCGGCCGGTCGGATTGGCCACGAAGTCGCGGGGATCATGTTCGAGCGCCGCGCGGCTCTGGCCGATCGTCGCCTGCGCCATCGCCGCGGCGCGGACCTGATCCTTCTTCTGCAGTTCGTTCACCGCCTCCTGGATCACCTCCGGATGAGCCATGAGATAGGCGTGGACGCGGGCGCCGAACGCCTTGTCGGAGCGGTCGCAGCCGCCCAGGGCGACCGCACAGGCGGCCAGGATCAGCGGCAGGTGAAAAAGGCGCATCCGTGCGGTCTCCAATGGGAAACAGGTATTGTCAAGGATGTAAAAAATATACACTAAATCAATCTGCTAAGGGGTTCCAAATTTTAGCTGTGTCCAAAATCGCATCCAAAAATGACCGAACAACAGCCCCGCGGAGTGAATTTCGCAGGTTCCGTGGTCGTGTGCCGCGCGCCTGACGCCAGCGAGTTACTCATAGCCACCTTTAGGTGGATATCGCGATGATCCGCCTGTCTATTGCGACATCCGCCAGGGCGACCGATCCGACCACTTCACGAGCGCCGCTGTCGCCCACGCCGTCGTCTTGTCCTGATGGCAGGTGTTGCAGGCGTTGGGGACGCCCAGTTTGTCGCTCTCTATAGGAGGGACGAATTTGAACGTGTGGCTAGCGACATTCACCTTGCCTATGGTCTGCTCGATCTTAGGCATGTGACACGAGACGCACTGATCGCCAGGAGTACCCGCCGCATGATGGGTGTGGGCCTCGATTGAAACCGCATGCGGCCCGTTCTGCGTATTGGGGCCATGGCACGACAGGCAGACTTCATTGATGGGCTTGCGCAACATAGCATCGTTGTTCGAACCGTGCGGATCGTGGCAGCTAAAGCAGGTGACGCCGCGCGTATACATGAGGCTTTGGACGAAGTCGTTGCCCTGCATGCGGTTCTTGTGCGCCGTACCATCCGGGAAGTGAGTGAAGGTCAGTTCGCCAAGCTTATGGTCTTCCAGCTTCCAGAAGTCCGGGAGCTTCAGGCCGGCGCGATAGCCGACCGGCCAATCATAGTATTTTCCCCCGATCGGGTTTTTGAGCGGCCGGCCCTGGGAGTGGCACTGGATGCAACTGTCGCTGGCGTCGACATAGTTCTGCCGCGCCGGATTCAGGATGTTGAAGCGCGTAGGGTTGGCGGCGTGGGCGCTGCCCGCGCCATGACAGCGCTCGCAGCCGACATTCCATTCCGCGACCGTGCTGGTCTTGATATCGAAGCCGACGGAATGGCAGCCGTCGCACAAGGGACCTGTCGGCCGGTTCGAGTTGTCACCGGGATCGGGATAGAATCTCGCCCACCAGTCGCCGCCGTTGTCGGGGACGTGGTAGGGCGACCACTTCTTGTTGGTGATGTCCCATTGAACCGGAAACGGCACGTAGCTGTCGCCGGCCTTTTTGAAATAACGCTGTTTCCAATGGCTGCCGTAGACGAAGGCGATGTCCTTGGCGGTGAACTTCACCATCGGGTCGGCGTGGGCCAGGTCGGGAATGATCGCGTCGGAGTGCGATTTCGGATCGCGCACCACATTGGCCATCCGGGTCTTGGACCATCTCGCGAAGATTTCCTGGTGACAGGTTCCGCAGGTCGCCGAGCCGACATAGTGAGCGTCGCGGACCGCGGCGTCCTGTTTGTCGGCGATCGGCCCTGGCGACACCGAAGCGACGACTGGCAGGGAGCGCATGTAGGCGACGAGCTGCCAGACCTGTCGGTCCGGGAAGCTCCATGCCGGCATGGCCGTGTTCCGAATGCCGTTGCGGATATGGTAGAAAACCTCGCCGTCGCTCATTGACGGCAGCAGGGTGCGCAGCACTGGCGGACGGGGAAATTCACCGGAGCCGAGTTCGGTTTTTCCGCCGCCTTCGTAGGCGTGACAGATCTCACATTTTTGGACGAACAGATCGTGGCCGGCGGCGACGGAGGCTAGGTCAGGGTGCTTTCCAAGCGGATTGACAGCCGACTTGGCGGATGCTGGCACGCTGTTGTGCAGCAACCATGTCGCGGCCGTGACCTCGATATGCGATGGCTCCTGGCGCGCCACGGAAAGGCCCGGCAGGACCCAGACATAACAGATGCCGGCAATGGGCAGCAGGGCCGCTAATAGGCCGATCGGCCACCAACGCTTCATGAGCAGGCTCCTCGAACACGAGGATGGATCGCGGCGATATCGAAGAGGTCATCCATGGCCGCACGCTCCTCTTCCGCCGTGAGGCGGGTTGAAGAGCGGGTCTTGGGCGGCAAACCGCCTAAGCCCGGGCGCCCGCATTGGCCCGGAGAGAACCCAATAGCCCACCTCTCGATCGTTGACCAGACCGCGTAGATCGGTCTGACCTATAGCCGCCGCCCTACAAGGCTAAGTCGGCGGGATCGATGTTGCGCTTGCCCATTTCGTACAATTTTAGAGTCTTGGTCAATGTCATTCGTCTTAAGTTGAACTCAAAAGCCTCGTGGCCGGGGGGTGCCGATGGCGAAGCTCTATCGTCATGGTCATGCTCGGAGTCTGACGAAACTCGCGACCGATCAAAGGTGGTCTTTAGGTATTGTCGCGCGATCCGCGGCGGGTCTCAACGACGAACCGGCGTCGCGACGCTGCCTTCCTGGGCCAGGGCCTGCAGGTCTTCCTTGGACGGCTTGGAGACCAGCACGATGTCGGTGGCCCGGCGCCATTCGGGGCTGTTGCGGGCCAGTTGGCGGCGCGCGCGCATCGCGAACACCTTGGCGTCCGAGAGTTGGCCCAGCGAATATTCCTGCTCGGCGGACGCCAGGCGCGCCATGCCGGGCTGGCCTTCATGGTCATAGGCCTGGGCCATCAGCATCCAGGCATAGGCGTTGTCGGGCTCCGCGATGACGGCGTGGTGCAACTCGGCGACGGCTTCCTGCAGCTTCTGGGGGTTTTCCTCGGCCACCAGCGATTGCGCCAGGTTCACCCGCAGCAGCGGCGCGTCCGGCTTCAGCTCGACCGAGCGGCGATGGGCGGGCTCGGCGTCGGCCGGGTGGCCGGATTCAAATAAGGTTTGGCCCTTCAGCTCCCACAGGTAGGGGTTGTTGGGCTGTTCCGCGATCAGTGCGTTGATCAAAGTCAGCGCCCGATCGGTCTGCAGATCGCGGTAATAGGCGATGGCGCGGGCGTAGCGCGCGGGGAAACTGACATCGGTCTCGGGATAGTCGATCAGGGTCTGCTGCGGCAGATTCTCGAACGCCTTCAGCTTGGCGACCATCACCTCGTGCTCGGCCTGGGCCTGCGGGGTGTCGACCACGCCATAGTGGGGCTGTTGTTCGGCGCGGATCCGGAGGGCTTCGATCCGTTCGGAGGTGATCGGGTGATCCTGGAAGAACTTGTACCGCCGAGCGTTTTCGAACACCTCCTCGTAGCGGAAGTTGTCGAAGAAATCGACGATGCCCTTGCCGGACATGCCGGCCTTTTCGAGATAGGTGAGGGCCGCCTGGTCGGCGGAGGCTTCCTGGGTGCGGGTGAAGCCGGCGCCGGTCAGGGCGGCGAAATAGCCGGAACTGTAGAGCAGCCCGGCCGCCGCGTCCGGGCTGCCCGCCGCCGCGGCCAGTACGCCAAGGCCCATGGTAAGAAGATAAGTCGCCAGTTCCTGCTTCTCGCCTTGGGCGGAGCGGATCAGGTGGCCGCCCGCCATGTGGCCGGTTTCGTGAGCCATGACCCCGATGAGTTGGTTTGGCGTCTTGGTCCTCTCGATCAGGCCGGTGAACACGAACAGGTTCTGGCCGCCGGACACGAAAGCGTTCATGTCATCGTCGCCGACGATGTAGATGGTGACCGCCTTGGGATCGATGCCCGCCGCGCGAAAGATCGGATCGGCGTCGCGGTGCAGGATGCCCTCGACCTCGGTGTCGCGGATCAAGGAAATGGGCGCGTCCTGGGCCCAGGCCGTCGAGATGGGCGCCAGGGCGGTCGACGCCGCGCCGGCCAAGGCGACGGCCGCGTGAAACCACGCCCGTCGGCCGGGGCCGGCCTTTTCAGTTGTCGAGCGCGAACCCATGCGACTGGCTCCGAAGTTCGCCGTGACTCCCGGGCCGGGGTTTAGTCCGACCGATACGGCCAGACTAAGGCTCAGGCCCGGAGCGCGATAGCCGGAATCGGGGCCGAGCCCCGCGGCTGTCGCGCTCCTGATCCGAAAAGGATCAGCCGTTACGGCGCCACCAGCCGCGCTTGGGTTTTTCGGGCGGGCTGGAGATCTCGGCGGCGTCCGGGATCGGCATCGGCGCCGGCTCCAGCGCAACCGTCTCGAGAACGGGAGCGGGCGCTGGGGCCGCGACCACCCGTTCCGGAGCCGTTTCCATTGGGGCGGCCTCGGCGGCGGGCGCGGCCTCGGTCGCCGGAGCGACTTCGGCCTCGATCACCACCGGGGGCTCCGCCGCCACTTCAGCGACCGCCACGGCGGCCTTTGCGCGACTGCGCCGAGCGCGGGCGGGCTTGGGCGCGGGCGCGGCTTCGGGCAGTTCGACCCACATCTCCTCGGTTGCGTTCTCGGCGTTGGCGGCGGCGGGGATGGGCGCCGGAGCCGGGACCGGCTGGGGCGCGGCGACGACCGGCGCTGCGATGATCGGCGCCGCGGCGACTGGCTGCGGCTGGGCCGTGACGGCCGGCTTGCCGGGATCCATCCAGATATAGGGATCGCCGTCCGGCACGCGCGGACGCGACCAGGCATAGGGATCGTCCCGCAAGGGCTCGTCGCGCATCCGTCGCCCGCCGCGGCGACCACGCCGCCGACGACGGCGTCCCTGCGCGTCGACGCCTTCGCGGGAGCCTTCCTCGCCGGCTTCTTCGTCGTCGTCTTCGTCCGAAGCCTCGGCGTCATCGACATTGGCCGCGGACCGCTCCGCGGGTTCATCGCCCCGCCGCCCACGCCGCCGGCGTCGGCGCTTGCGTCCAGCCCCGCCGCCATCCTCATTGGCCGCGCCGGGACGAGCGGCCGCTTCTTCGTCATCCGCGTCTTCGTCTTCCGCCTGGGCGTCGACGTCGTCATCGTCGTTTTCGTCGTCGGCGACGGCCGTGTCCGGCTCCGGTTCGGCGAAGACCAAGGCCTGGGTTTCGACCGGGGCGACGTGTTCGTGGGTCGCGGTGCGCTCGATCTCATGGTCGGCGTGAGCCAGGGCCTCGTCGATCGCCACCGTCACGAACAGACCATGGACCTGCAGCACGCGCTGCAGGTAGGCCCGCTTCTCGTTCAGGATGTAGAGGCCGACCGCGGTGGGCACGCGCAGCGTGACGGCGCCGCCGCCGCCCTTGACCGCCTCCATCTCGATGCCGCGCAACGCCGCCAGGGCGCTGGACTCGGTCGAGCGGACCCGTCCGGTGCCGGCGCAGTGTTCGCAGACATGGGTGGTGCCTTCCAGGACGCCGGTGCGGCGACGCTGGCGGCTGATCTCCATCAGGCCGAAGCCGGAGATCTTGCCCATCTGGATCCGGGCGCGGTCGTCCTTCAGCGCATCCTTCAGCTTCTTCTCGACGGCCCGGTTGTTCTTGGCCTCGTCCATATCGATGAAGTCGATGACGATCAGCCCGGCGAGGTCGCGCAGGCGCAGTTGGCGCGCCGCTTCCTCCGCCGCTTCCATATTGGTCTTGAGCGCGGTGGCTTCGATGTTGCGTTCGCGGGTGGAGCGACCGGAATTGACGTCGACGGCCACCAGAGCCTCGGTCTGGTTGATCACCAGATATCCGCCGGACTTCAGCGGGACCACCGGCGAATAGATCTGGGCCAGCAGGTCCTCGACCCTGGCCTGGACGAACATCGGGGTCGGATCGCGGTAGTGGATGATCTTCTTGGCCTGGGACGGCATGATCATCCGCATGAAGTCGCGGGCTTCGCGATAGCCGGCCTCG
The DNA here is from genome assembly GCA_036272715.1 of Caulobacteraceae bacterium. Lineage (GTDB taxonomy): Bacteria > Pseudomonadota > Alphaproteobacteria > Caulobacterales > Caulobacteraceae > Poindextera. Next base: position 14,707 of record DATAYD010000077.1, read on the forward strand.
CCCTCGACCCAGATGCCTTCCAGCTCCTTGTCGAACATGTCGCGGATGGCGCGTTTGACCAGGTCTTCTTCTTCATAGATCAGCGCCGGCGCGATCGAATGCAGCGTGGTCTCGCGGATGCTTTCCCACAGCCGCATCAGGTATTCGTAGTCGCGCTTCAGTTCGGCCTTGGTGCGCTTGGCGCCGGCGGTGCGCACGATCAGGCCCATGCCCTGGGGCACGTCCAGGCTCTGCACGATGCCCTTCAGCCGCTTGCGGTCGGTGAGGGTGGTGATCTTGCGGCTGATGCCGCCGCCGCGGGCGGTGTTGGGCATCAGGACGCCGTAGCGGCCGGCCAGGGACAGATAGGTGGTCAGGGCCGCGCCCTTGTTGCCGCGCTCTTCCTTGACCACTTGGATCAGCATGATCTGGCGGCGCTTGATCACTTCCTGGATCTTGTAGCGGCGCATCAGGCGGCGGGTGCGGCGCGCGACCTCGTCGCCCATCACATCGTCTTCGTCGTCGCCCTCGGCGTCCTCATCGTCCTCACCGCCGGAGCGAGCGCCCGCGATAGGATGGTCGTCGGCTTCCTCGGCCTCTTCGCGCAGCAGGGCCTCGCGGTCGGCCAGGGGGATCTGGTAATAGTCCGGGTGGATTTCGTTGAAGGCGAGGAAACCATGGCGGTTTCCTCCGTATTCGATGAAAGCGGCCTGCAGGCTCGGTTCGACCCGCGTCACCTTGGCCAGATAGATGTTGCCGCGTAGCTGCTTGCGCGACTTGGTCTCGAAATCGAAGTCCTCAACCCGAGAGCCATCCACCACCACCACACGGGTTTCTTCCGCGTGGGCGGCGTCGATCAACATTCTTTTCGACATCTAAAAATTCTCCACGGCGCGCGCGGGGACGATGTCCCAGGGGCCGGATGTGCGTTGGGGCGGGCGCCGTAAGACGCGCTGCGTCGGAGACGACGGTGCGGTCTATCTGCCGTGAGCGGTCGTGAGCGACCCTGCCCATGATTCAATCCCTGAAGCGCCAGATGGCGCGGGTTCGGTTGGCGCGTCGTCGCCGTTCAAAAAACCTGGTCTGGCTTGAAACCAGCCTGGCCCGGAATTGACGTCGGCGCGGCCATGCGTGGATAGCGCCCGCTTGGGGGCGTCTGCTACGCGCCGTTAAGTCTGCAACAATCCCGCAAAAAAGGAAAGCGTTGTGGACTGTTCGCGAATTAGAACGAGGTTGATCGCGAATTAACCGTTTGGCGAGGCTGGACGGCCCATAAGAACGGTCCAAACCTGTTAATGGACCGCATGCGGAAGTTTTGATGGTCGTGGGGGCAGAAACCAAGATGGCGGGCGCGCCGAAGCGCCGCTCGGGCGGGGCCGTTTTCGGCCTCTTCGCGGCCGCGCTTTGCCTGATCACGGCCGGCCCCGCGCTCGGCAAGGATGGCGTGCTGAATGTCCGATTCGGCGGCGACCAGAACGAAACCCGCGTGGTGATCGAGCTCGACAAGGCCGCCAAGGGGCGGGTGATCGAGGACGGGCGCGGCGACAAGGCGTTAACGTTGGCCCTGAGCGATGTTGGAACAGCGGCGGACCTGCAGGGCCACGGCCAGGGCCTGGTCGCGGCCTGGACCGCGCAGGAATCGCTCGGCGACGCCAGACTGAAGCTGCAACTCACCCGCCCGGTGGTCGTGAAACGCCGGTTCCTGCTGCCGCCCTCCGATGGCGTCGCGGTCTATCGCTATGTCATCGATCTGCAGTCCGTCGACGCGTCGGCCCCCGCGCCGGCCGGTTCGCCGCGATCCTCCGGTGCGCCCGTCCTGGTCACGCCGGTTTCGAACGTCGCGCCGCCGCTGCATCTGAAGAAGGTCATCGTTATCGACGCCGGCCACGGCGGCCACGATCCCGGGGCGGCGGGCGCTTGGAGCCGCGAGAAGGACATCAACCTCGCCGCGGCGCGCGCCCTGAAAGCCGCGCTGGAAAAGAGCGGCCGCTACAAGATCGTGATGACCCGCGATTCCGATACCTATGTGCCGCTGGAAACCCGCGTCCAGATCGCCCGCCACGCCGACGCGGACCTGTTCATCTCGCTGCATTCAGATTCCGGCCCGGACGCCACCGTGCATGGCGCGACCGTCTACACCCTCTCCGACAAGGGCTCGGACCGCGTGGTGCGCAACGTGATGGCCGAGAACGACTGGTTCATCAACGTCGACATGCCCGGCCGCGACAAGTCGGTGAACCAGATCCTGCTGGACCTGACCCAGCGCGCCACCCGCAACCGGTCGGCCGCCTTCGCCGAGAACCTGCTCGACCACATCGGCGGCGGGGTTCAACTGGTGCAGCGCAGCCACCGCGATGCGAACTTCGTGGTGCTGCTGGCCCCCGATGTGCCGGCCGTGCTGCTCGAAATGGGCTTCATCACCAACCCCGAGGATGAGAAGCTGCTGAACGATCCGGCCAAGCGTGGACGGTTCATGGGCGCGGTGGCCCGCTCGATCGACGACTATTTCGGCCAGCAGACCCGCATCGCCGCGCGCTGATCCCGGCGGCGAGGGCCCGCGCCCAAACCGCTCCAAGAAGGGCGCCTTTGCTAGCGCCTCGACACGCGCTAGAGCGTAACCCGGCTGGGGTGATCATGATCCCCACGGAGGTCGGGCCGCGTTGACATCCCCTGGACGATGGATCGCCACGGCGGGCGTGGTCGTGCTCAGCGTGATCGCGCTGGCGGGCTTTGCCGTGGCGGTGTACGCGGCATGGTTGTTTCACGACATGCCCGACGCTTCGCAACTGGCGGATTACCACCCGCCGACAGCGACCCGCGTCTACGCCTGGGACGGCACGCTGATCGGCGAGTTCTCCAAGGAGCGCCGCATCTATGTGCCCTATGACCAGATGCCGGCGCAGCTTCGCCAGGCCTTCCTGGCGGCCGAGGACCACAACTTCTTCGAGCATGGCGGGGTCGATCCGTCCGGCATGGCCCGCGCCATGGGCAAGGATATCTTCAATCTGGCCAATGGGCGGCGCCTGGAAGGCGGCTCGACCATCACCCAGCAGGTGGCCAAGAACGTGCTGCTCACCAACGAGGCCACGGTCGGCCGCAAGCTGAAGGAAGCCATCCTGGCCGACCGGCTGGAGCATGTGCTGACCAAGGAGCACATCCTCGAACTTTACCTGAACGAGATCTGGCTGGGCTTCCATTCCTATGGCGTGGGCGCGGCGGCCTATAACTATTTTGGCAAGCCGCTGTCCGATCTGGACCTCGCGGAATGCGCGTTCCTGGCCGCCCTGCCCAAGGGGCCGGACAACTATAATCCCTTGCGCAACAAGGCCGCCGCCATCCGCCGCCGCAACTTCATCCTGAGCCAGATGGCCGACCTCGGCTGGGTGACCAAGCCCGCGGCGCAGGCGGCGATGAAGGAGGATCTGGTCGTCCAACTCGCGCCGATCCGCGCCAAGTACCGCGACGCCGACTATTTCGTCGAAGAAGTCCGCAAGCGCGCCGCCGAAACCCTCGGCCCCAGGGTCTACGCCGGCGGCTATTACATGCGCACCACCCTGGACCCGCGGCTGCAGACCGCCGCGCGGATCGCGCTGATGCACGGTCTGGAGAATTATGATCGCCGCCACGGCTGGCGCGGCGCCTGGGGCCACGCCACCGGCGACACCGGCTGGGAAAAGGACGCCTTGGCCAAATCGCCCGCCGCCGAGCGCCGGGCCTGGCGCGCGGCGATGGTCGAATCGGTCGAAGGCGGGACGGTCCACGTGCGTCTGGCCGACGGCTCGGGCAAGGGCGTCCTAGATCCGGCCGACGTGGCCTGGGCCAGGGCCGGCAGGGGCCTGAGCCAGGGCGACCTGGTGTTCGTCGAGCCGGTGGAGGGTTCCCCGGACCGCTACAACCTGCGCCAGACGCCGATCGTCAACGGCGCCCTGGTCGCGATCGAGCCGCGTACGGGCCGTACCCTGGCCCTGGTCGGGGGCTACAGCTTCTCGCTGTCGAACTTCAATCGCGCGACCCAGGCGATGCGCCAGCCGGGCTCGTCGTTCAAGCCGTTCGTCTATGCGACCGCGCTCGAGAACGGCTTCACCCCCGCCAGCCGGGTGCTGGACGGGCCGATCACCCTGCCGGGCGCGAAGGCGGGCGAGAACTGGAGCCCCGAGAACTATCACAAAGGGTTCATGGGCATGCAGCCGCTGCGGCGCGGGCTCGAACTGTCGCTGAACACCATGACCGTGCGCCTGGCCCAGGCGGTGGGCATGAACAAGATCGTCGCCAACGCCAAGAAGTTCGGTGTGGTCGACACTATGGAGCCGGTCCTGCCGATGGCGCTGGGCGCCGGCGAGACCACGCCTTTTCGCCTCACCGCGGCCTATTCCGCCTTCGTCAACGGCGGCTATCGGATCAACCCGCACCTGATCGAGGTGGTCGAGGACCGCGACGGCAAGCCTTTGCTGCGCGCCGACCAGCGCGAATGCCCAAAATGCGCGGACGGCTTCAACGGCGACGAATCGCCCCGCATTCCGCAAGGCGGCGAGCCGGTGATGGACCCGATCACCGCCTATCAGATCACCTCGATGCTGGAGAGCGTGGTCCAGCACGGCACCGCCTATCAGGCCCACATCCTGGGCCGGCCCATCGGCGGCAAGACCGGCACCACCAATGATTTCCGCAGCGCCTGGTTCGTCGGTTTCTCCCCGGACATCGTGGTCGGGGTGTTCGTCGGCTTCGACGACAACCGCTCGCTGGGCGACAACGAGACCGGCGCGGTCGACGCCGTGCCGATCTTCATCGACTTCATGCAGACCGCCCTGAAGGACACCCCGGTCCGCGACTTCCAGCCGCCCAAGGAAGCCAAGATCGCCTACGTGAACGGCTCCGCCGAAGCCTTCCGCCCCGGCACCGAGCCCAAGCCTCGCGCCTTGGCGCTCCCCGGCGAGGCCGGCGCGCTTCCCCCGATCGGTGGGGCGGGCCCTATCGCCGGCGCCCCGCCGGCCCCCGCCGCGCCACCCCCGCCGAAGAAACCGCCGGCGGATCTGAACGGGCTGTATTAGGGGAGGGGGGCGAGGCGCGCGCCGGCTGACGCCGGGTGACGGTTTTGCAATGAGAGGCCCCCCGACGCTGTGGGGGATTGCGTCGGGGGGCGCCCCGGCGCGCCGGGGAAAGGCGCCGGGGTCGGCCAGTTCGCGCTCGCGGGGGGCCAGACGACGAACTGGATCGGGAAAGGACCTTTTTGAAAGGTTCAGGAGGGGCTCACGCTTCCCGGCGTCAGGAACCGCGTGTGCGCCGCGAAGGGCCGGAGCTCGCCCTGAAAGGCGATCGCGGCCCCGGCCCCGACGACCGCGAGCACGGCGATCGCGACCACCGTCATCCACATCGGGCGTGGCGCTGGCCGGCGGTCAAGCCGGCGATAAATGTCCGCGGGATCAAGCCGGTTTGACTCGGAGCGGACCGCCGGCCTATTCCCACTCGCCGCGGAAGACGAGCGACCGGCTGTCGTTGACGGACTGTGTTGCATGGCGACCTCCATATCCCTTCGCGTCTCCACGCTCTTTTGCCGGTGAAGACTGGAACCAGACTTGGGCGCCGACCCGTCCCTTGATAACTGCGAACATTGCGAACAGTTTATTCGGATTGGACAAAGAATGGCCAAGTTCCAGCTCGCCGAGCTGACCGCCTTCGTCGCGGTCGCGGAATATCGCAGCTTCACCAAGGCGGCGGCGCAGGTCGGGATCGCCCCACCGACCATGAGCCAAACCATCCGAGCGCTGGAAGACCGGCTCGGGGTTCGATTGTTCAACCGGACCACCCGCAGCGTCGCCTTGACCGAGGCTGGCGAACGGCTGCTCGCCGAGGTTCATCCGATCCTGAGCAGCGTCGATCGCGCGCTCGAGAGCGTCAATTTGTTCCGCGACAAGCCTGTCGGCGCGTTGCGCCTGGCGGTCGAACGCCCCGCGGTCGCGATCATGACCGCGAAACATCTCCCGCCGCTGGTTCAGCCGTTTCTGGCCGCATACCCGGGTATCCGCCTCGAGATCGCGATCGACGACGCGCACGGCGACATCGTCGGCGGCCGCTTCGACGCCGGAATTCGTTTTGGCAACCGGATCGAGCGCGACATGACCATCCTGCGCATTCTGGACGAAACCAGGATGCTGACGGTCGCCGCGCCAGACTATCTGGCGCGTCATCCCGCGCCGACGACGCCGAAAGAGCTGCACGCCCACAACTGCGTGCGGTACCGCCTGCCCTGGGAGGCCTCCGCGCGCCCGTGGACCTTCACCCGGGACAGCCAGTCGTTCGAGATCGCCGTCGACGGCTCGCTCGTCGTCAACGATATCGCTTTGGGACTGAGCAATGTGCTGGACGGCGTTGGGGTCGGCCACATGCCCGAGCCGGTCGTCGCCTCGCATGTCGCGCAAGGCCAGCTCATCGTCTTGCTGGAGGGCTGGAGCCGCGTGCTGCCCGGCGTTTTCCTCTATCATCCCAGCCGCCGCCAGACGCCCATGCCGCTGCAGGTCTTTCTCCGTTTCGTCGAGAAATGGCGGACCAGCGCCAAATCGCCCGTTCGCCCGAAGTGACGCGGCGGTCGACGCCGCGCCGATCTTCATTGACTTCATATAGACCGCCCTGAAGGACACCCCGGTCCGCGACGTCCCGCCGCCCAAGGAAGCCTGCTCTACGATCCGTTTGCCGGTGGGATACCCGCTCGCGCCTCTCAATATCCAAACCCTGACAGGCCGCCGTCAGGTTTGCCGGGCATTGCTTCGCGCCGAGGGCCTTGGGCCTTCCAGCATGGGGCCAGCCTTGAAGTACGGCGTTGGATCGCTCGCGCTCTTGGCGCTGGGATGCGCGGGCGAGGCGCGGGGACAGGTGTCGCCGGGCGCGGCCGCCGGGCCGGACGCCACGGTGCAGGGCGTGGTGGTCCAGGGGCGGCGAGCGCCGGTGGTCCAGACGCTGATCGATCGCAAGGTCTACAGCGCGGCCCGGGACCTACAGTCGACCACCGGCACGGCGGCCGATCTGCTGAACAATGTGCCCTCGGTGGCGATCGACCAGGATGGCAACATCACCCTGCGCGGCGACTCCAACGTCACCGTGCTGATCGACGGCAAGCCATCGGCCCAGATGACGGGCCCGGCGCTGGGTCTGAGCCTGCTGCAGATGTCCGCCTCGGAGATCGAGCGGGTGGAGGTGCTGACCAGCCCGCCGGCCCAGTACAAGGCTCAGGGTTCGGCCGGGGTGATCAACATCATCACCAAGAAATCGCGCAAGGCGGGCTTTTCCGGTTCGGTGCAGGCCAGTCTGGGCGACAAGCGGCGCTATGTGCTGGGCGCCAGCGGCGCCTACAACACCCGCAAGCTGAAGCTCTCGGCCACCTTTGGCCTCCGCCAGGACGCCAAGGTGCGCCTGACCGAGGACGCCCGAACCGAGGTCGATCCGACCACGAACCAGCCGGTCCAGAGCCGCGAGAGCATCGACGAGCACTTCCTGCGCCTGATCCCGTCGGTCAAGCTCGCCGCCGACTACGACCTGAACGACAAGCAGACGATCGGCGCGACGTTCAATCACCGTGAACTGGCGGGCAAGCGGTTCTTTGACCAGCTCGACGCGAGCGGCCCGCCGGGCGCGGCGGTGAACAGCATTTCCGATCGCCACAGTAATGGCCACGAATGGAGCGTCGACGGCGGGGAGGGGATACATTTCGATCAGAAACTCTGGCGCCCCGGCGAGACGCTGAGCCTCTCGGCGCAATATAGCGTCACGCGCGAGCGGGAGCGGTACTTCTACACCAACACCTATCCGCTGCCGCCGTCCGCGCCGACCATCGACGACCTGCACCTGGCCCCGACCCTGGCCAAGACCGAGTTCAGCGCCGACTACGACCTGCCGCTTTCGCGCGAGCGGGAACTGCGGCTGGGCTGGGACCTGGAGGACGACCGCAACGCCTTCGACAATGTTGGCGACGACTTCGCTACACCGCAAAGCCCGCCCGTGATCGATCCGGCGGTGACCAACCACTTCCGCTACCACCAGCAGGTCAACGCCGTCTATGGCGACTATCAGGCGCCATTGGGGGCTTGGCGGCTGGACGCGGGCGTGCGGGTGGAGACGACATTGGTCCGCTTCTACTCGATCACGGGCGAGACGCCCGGTGGGCGTAACGAACTGGCGGCCTATCCCAGCTTGCACATCGAACGCGAGATCGGCTCGGACCTCAAGACGACGATCAGCGCCGCGCGGCGGGTGACCCGGCCGGATCCGGAAATGCTGGATCCCTTCTCCGACCACCAGGACACCCACAACCTGCGCGCCGGAAATCCTAATCTCCTCCCGCAGGACACCTGGATCTACGAGGCCGGGGCGGTCTATTCGCCCAAGGCGGTGACACTGGGCGCAGACGCCTATTACCGGTTCGATCGCGACAGCGTCACCGACGTCATCGTCCCGGTGGGCGCGGATGTGGTGCTGGACACCAAGGAGAACCTGCCCAAGAGCCAATCCGGCGGGATCGAGTTCAACGCCAACGGCAAGCTCGAAAAGCAGGTCGGCTACACTCTGAGCGGCAATGGCTTTTATTCCGAGTTCGACGCCCGCGCGCTGGGCGCGGCCGGGCTGCGGTCGACGATCGGCCTCGATCTGAAAGCCAGCCTGGACTTTCATCCAACCGGCGCCGATACGCTCCAGGTCTCGTTCTCCCGCACCGACCGGCGCCTGACCCCCCAGGGCGAGGTCAGCGCCATCGATCAACTGAATCTCGGATATCGGCGCCAAATCCGGCCGGATTTGGCCATTGTGCTGACCGCTTCCGACGTCTTGAACGGCCAGATCATCCGGCGCGTGATCAATACAACGGTGCTGAGCGACGACTATGCCCGCCATCAGATCGGCCAGATCGCCTATCTCGGGTTCATCTATACCTTTGGGGCGTCGCCCAAGACCGGGACGACCGGCTTCGACTACGACAAGTGATCCAGGCCGGCCAGATGCATACCGTCCGGAAAACAGGCCGACCGAGGGGCCGACTTGAGCCAATCACCGTCCCGCCCATTGATCCACCGCCCCCTCT
>DATAYD010000078.1:0-15600 GCA_036272715.1 Caulobacteraceae bacterium
CATGCCTTCCTGGAAGGTGCGGTCGAACAGCTCCGAAGAAGCGAAGTCCTTGACCACCCCGGCGCGCCAGGGGCCGACATCGCTGACCGTCGTTACGCCAAAATCACTCATCCTGGACACCTTCACAGCTCCGCGGGGGCGTAAAACCTCGGCCGCGGCGTATCGGCTGCAACCCCCATGCCAACACGCCCCCAAGGTCTCCGTCATGAATGATTAAGGTTGATATCCTTTGAACGTCAGCGCTTGAAGAACGCGTCGGCCGCCTGGCGGCTGGCCTGCTTGCGCTCCAGTTGGGCCTGGGTGCGCACGGCCTCGGCCCGGAGCAGTTCGATCCGTTCGCGAAGCTCTTCGACGGCATAGGCGTCCAGGTCTTCGCGGGTCACGTCGATCAAGGCCTGACCCCGGCCGCGGCGCGGCGGAGCGGGTTCTTCCAGCATCGCGGGCCTCCCCTCTATTGCTCGGTCCGGAAAGCCGGCTATCAGACGCTCCAAAGCGTTTGGGTGCAAGTCCGCACCCCTATCCCGGGAGGAGCCGCCATGATCCCCGACCAGATGACCGCCATCGCCATCAAGGGCGGCAAGGGTCCCGCGAGCGCGCTGAAGCCGGTGCGGGTCGCCACGCCCCGGCCGGCGGCGGGACAGATCCTGGTCCAGGTCAAGGCCGCGGGGGTCAACCGCCCCGACCTGATCCAGCGGATGGGCTTCTATCCGCCGCCGCCGGGCGCGCCCGACACCCTGGGGCTGGAGATCTCTGGCCTGGTCGCCGCCGTCGGCGATGGCGTGGCCCGCTGGAACGAGGGCGACCCGGTCGTGGCGCTGCTGGGCGGGGGCGGCTACGCCGAATACGCGGTGGTCGACGCCCGTCACGCCTTGCCGATCCCGGGTGGCCTCGATTTCGTCCAGGCCGCCGGCCTGCCGGAGACCGTGTTCACCGTCTGGGCCAATGTGTTCGAACATGGCGCGCTCAAGGCCGGCGAGACCCTGATGGTCCACGGCGCCACCTCCGGTATCGGGGTGACGGCGATCCAGATGGCCAAGGCCGCCGGCGCCAAGGTGATCGCCACCGGACGCGGCGCGGACAAGGCCAGGGCCGCCCTGGACCTCGGCGCGGACGTGGCGGTGGACGCGACCACCGAGGACTTCGTCGTGATCGGCAAGGCCGAGGGCGGCGTCGACGTGGTGCTGGACATGGTCGGCGGCGACTATGTGGCGCGCGAACTGGACGTGCTGAACACCGGCGGGCGGCTGGTGATGATCGCCACCCAGGCCGGCGGCAATGTCGAGATCGCCCTGCCCAGCATCATGCAAAAGCGCCTGGTCCTGACCGGCTCGACCCTGCGCCCCCGCGTCGCCGACGAAAAGGCGCGCCTGGCCGCGGCGGTTGAACGGACGGTCTGGCCCTGGATCGCGGCGGGCAAGGTCAAGACCATCATCGACCGGAGCTTCCCCCTGGCGCGGGCGGCCGAGGCCCATGCCCGGGTCGAAGACGGCGCCCATATCGGCAAGGTGGTGATGACGACCTAGGCCCTTCCGGATCAGATCGTCCGGCCCGGCTTCGAATTTCATAAAACCATCATTCAATGATCAGGCTCGCGTCAGGCGCCGTCCCCTGATTGTCGACCCGAGCTTGGCGACCGCGAATCCGCGGCGTGGCTCGAAACACGTCACGACCGGCGGCGCGAGGTTGTTCGCCCCCGGCCGCGCCGCACAAAAAGACGAGGGGCTTATGCAAAATCCATCCAAACGGCGCCTGTTGGCGCTGACCGCTTCCCTATTGGCCATGAGTCTGGCGGCCCAGGCGCGCGCCGGCGACGCCGCGGCGGCCGACGGTTCCAACGCGACCAGCGCCGGCGCCGAGGGCGTCGAGGTGACCAATGTGATCGTCACCGCCGAACGCGGCGCGGCCGCGACGACGGCCCCGACCAAGGCCTCGCTGGACCAGGTCCAGCCGGAATCGATCATCAGCCACAACTTCATCGAGCGGGCGACGCCCGAGACCGGCGGCTGGACCACCGTCGTCCTGATCGCGCCCAGCGTGTCCGGGATCAGCTCCAACGGCGGCGGGATCGGCGACTACAACGTGGTCCAGATGCGCGGCTTCCACGACGGCCAGTTCAACGTAACCTATGATGGGATCGCCTTTGGCGACACCAACGACCCGACCCACCATGGGGCCGACTATTTCCCGTCGTCCACCATCGGCGCGGCAGTCGTTGACCGCGGTCCCGGCGCGGCTGGCGACCTCGGACAGGAGAACTATGGCGGCGCGATCCACTTCTTCTCGCCGACCGTCAGCGACACGATGGGCATTGTTCAGAAGGCCACCTACGGCTCGTTCAACACCCTCGCCTCGGTCACGACCCTCAATACCGGCACGCAAGCCTTGCTGGGCGGCGGCAAGCTGCTGCTGAACTTCGACGAGCGCACCTCAAACGGCGAACTGAGCCTCTCCGGCGGCTCCCAGTACAACCAGATGGCCAAGTTCATCCTCCCGATCGGCGACAAGCTGGTCCTGACCCTCTACGGGGCGCACGAGTGGACGCGGTTCAATTTCGAGGATTCGTCCGGACCCGGCGAAACCTGGCAGCAAGTCCAGCTCTACGGGAAGAATTTCTTCCTGACGAACATCCCGACCGACGAGCACTACACCGGCTATAACTACGAACGGAAACAGACCGATTTCGAATATGCCGACTTGAAATATCAAGCCACCTCCAGCCTGAGCGCCGAAGATCAACTCTATACTTATTATTATTCAAACAAGACGCTGTCGACGAACGACTTGACCGGGCTGGTCGGTGGACCCAACACCTCGCCGCCCATGGCCAAGGGGGCCAATCCGAACGATATCGGCGGCTACACCAAGCTCAACCAGTACCGCGTCGAAGGGAACATCGTCCGCATCAATCAGGACTGGTCTTGGGGCACGCTGAAGATCGGCGGCCTGGTCGAAGGCTCGGACACCAAGCGCGACAACGAGTTCCTGGACTTCACCACCGGCCAGACGCCCGACAACAAGTTCACCCCGCCAACCTATCCGTTCACGACCAATGACAAGCTGCTGGAGAGTTCCAACTGGTTCCAGGGCCAGATCTTCGCGGATTTCAACTGGCGGCCCACCGACAGCCTGACGATTTCGCCCGGCATCAAGTATGTAAGCTTCACCCGCGATGTGAACGCCGCGCACGAAAACGTCGGGGGCGGCTCGAAGAACCAGCCCCTGGTCACCTCGAACACCTATAGCTCCCCGGTCTATTTCCTGACCGCCAACTACAAGCTGCGGCCCGACTGGTCGGTCTACGCCCAGTACGCCACCAGCTTCCTGATCCCCTCGCTGTCGGACCTCTATGTCACGGGCGCCAACCTGCAAAGCCTGAAGCCGGCGAAGACGGAAAACTATCAGGCCGGGACGGTCTTCACCCATGGCGACATCACCGTGGACGCCGACGTCTACCGGATCAAAGGCTCCAATATCGAGCTGCCCTGCAACATTCCCAATACGACGCCGGGCCTTCCGCCCTTCGCCAGCTTCTGCAATATCGGTTCGGCGGAGTATTCCGGCTTCGAGGGCGAAGGCGCCTACGCATTCGACTTCGGCCTCACCCTGTTCGTGAACGGCTCGTTGAACAGCTCCAAGACGCTCGGCGCCACCGCCGGGGAGGTCCCCAACGCGCCGGAATGGACCGACGCGGCCGGCGCCATCTATACGCACGGGCCGTGGCAGGCGTCCTTGACCTACAAACAAGTGGGTTCGTACGTGGAATACAATCCCATAACGGGAACCGCCTGCGCCGGCACGGGCAATGTCTGCACGATCCGCCTGCCGGCCTATGACACGCTGAACGGCGCGGTCGGCTATGATTTCGGTCACTTCCAGATGAAGCTGCAGGGCTTCAATCTGCTCGACCGGCGGCAGATCACCTCGTTCACGCCCGGCGGGAACGCCTGCGGGCTCTACACCGCGGTCGATTCGGCCCAATGCGGAGGCGGCCGCGACACCAGCATCTACACCTTCCAATCCGGCCGCGAGCTTTCGGTGACCCTGATCGCCAAGTTCTGATCCTGCGCCGCCCCGTTCCGGCGGGGCGGCCGATCAGCGCACGGCGAAGCCGCCATGCGATAGCCATTTCATTCGTCCGCGAACTTCTTTATAGATCGATGTTTATCCCGCCCGGCCGCAAGGTCGGGCGCCGTCATTTCAGGACATACCCGCATGACTGACGTCCTCATGCCCAAGGCGACCGCCGTCTGGTTGGTCGACAACACCTCTCTGACCTTCGAACAGATCGCCGACTTCTGCATGCTTCACCCGCTGGAAGTGAAAGGCATCGCCGACGGCGAGGTCGCCCGGGATATTCGCGGGGCCGATCCGATCGCCAACGGCCAGTTGTCGCGCGAGGAGCTGGACGCCGCCCAGTCCAACCCGAACTACCGGATGAAGGCCCAGAAGAGCCGGCACGCCGAGCTTTTGAAGCCGACTAAGAAGCCGTCTCGCTACACCCCGGTCTCACGCCGCCAGGACCGGCCGGACGCGATCGCCTGGTTCCTGCGCAATCACCCGGAAATCACCGACGGCCAACTGGTCAAGGTGCTGGGCACCACCAAGTCGACGATCGAGCAGGTCCGCGGCAAGACCCACTGGAACGCGCCCAACATCAAGCCGGTGGACCCGGTGACTTTGGGCCTGGTCGGCCAGCTCGAACTGGACGCCCTGGTCAGGAAGGCCGCCGAAAAGAAGGCCAAGGACGACGCCAAGCGCGGCGTCGTCGATGACGGCCCCTCGCTGCGGCCGGCGGCCGAGGCCGGCATGCACGAGCACCTGCAGGACGCCGAGGATTAATCCCTCCCGTCGTACGATTATTTAACGGCCGAGGTTCAACTTACAGGGAGTTTGTGGCTGGAGGGCGAGACTTGCCCGTAACCGACATTCCCCTGCCCTTCCCGACCGGACCCAGCCTGGCCGAGCGGTGGGGGTTCGATCCCGAATCCGAACGCGACACCTTTTCGCGCATCGCGCGCCTGGCCCAGGCGATCGCGGGAACGTCGATGGCGCGGGTGTTCCTGCAGGACGGCTCGAAACCCTGGTCGGCCGGTTCGGTGATCACCGGCCCGCTGAAAGGCCCCAACCATTTCGCCTTGATCGATCTGGTGGGCGATCCCGGCGAACGGCGCTGGGTCGAGGACGCCCGCCATGACGCGCGCCTGCGCGACAACCCGATGGTGGCGGGCAAGCCCTACATCCGGTTCCTGGCTTGCGCGCCCATCGTCATGAGCGACGGCGAGGCCATCGGCGGGCTTTATGTCGCCGACACCGCGGCCCGCGCTCCAGACGCCCAGATCGCCGCGTCCCTCTGCGACCTGGCCGAGCTGGTCGCCCAGGCCTGCGAGCGGCCGCGCCTGCGGAAGGACCTGGCCGAGGCCGCCGCCGAGGCGACCGCGACCGCCCAGGTCCTGTCCGATTTCGTGGAATGCTGCCCGGTGGCCCTGTCCATGATCGACCGCGACCTCCGCTACCTGCGGGTCAGCCCGCGCTGGCGCATCGAAACAGGACTGGAAAACGCCGATGTGATCGGCAAGACCGTCCAGGAGATCTTCCCGGACACATTCGAGCACCGCCGGGAGACCTACGGCCGCGCGTTGGCTGGCGAGACGATCCGGTCGGACCGAACGCGGCTGCTTCTGCCGAACGGGCAAAGGCCCTGGGTTCGGACGGCCTTGACGCCCTGGCGCGGCGCGGACGGCCAGATCGGCGGCTTGCTGAGCATGACCTATGAGATCACCGACATGGTCGAGGCCCTGGAGCGGAGCAAACGGTCCGAACGGCGCCTGAAACTGGCGGCCGAGATCTCCGGCGTCCACGTCTATGAGGTCGATTACGTCAACCAGACGGTGATCACCGAGGGCGATTTCGACGCCTTCTTCGAACGGGAAATGACATTCCAGGATTTCTGTGACGATCCGTCCTGCGCCGTGCATCCCGACGATGTCGAGCGGGTGGCCAAGATCTGGAACGACTGCCAGGCCGCCGGCCAACCCTTCCGCGCCGAATACCGGGTCAGGCCGGTAAACGGGCGCGAGGTCTGGGTGTTCAGCGGCGCCGAACGGGTGACCGGCGCCGACGGCCGGCCCAAGACCATGACCGGCGTGCTGCAGAACATCACGCCGCGCAAGGAGGCCGAACGGGCC
The DNA here is from genome assembly GCA_036272715.1 of Caulobacteraceae bacterium. Taxonomy (GTDB): domain Bacteria; phylum Pseudomonadota; class Alphaproteobacteria; order Caulobacterales; family Caulobacteraceae; genus Poindextera. The sequence continues at coordinate 6,186 of DATAYD010000078.1, forward strand.
CTTACCCAGGCGCGTGATTCCGCCGACGACGCCAACCGCGCCAAGAGCGAATTCCTCGCCAATATGAGCCACGAGATCCGCACGCCGCTAAACGGGGTCATGGGCGTGGCCGGCGCCCTGGCGCGCACCGAGCTGAACGAGGCCCAGCACGACATGGTGCGGCTGATCGAAACCTCGGCCCAGACCCTGGAAAGCCTTTTGTCCGACGTGCTGGACCTGGCGCGCATCGAGTCCGGCCGGCTGGCCTTGAACATCGCGCCCTTCTCGATTGAGGACGCGGTGCAACCGGTGGCGGCGCTGTTCGAGCCCAATGCGCGGCGCAAGGGCTTGGATTTCCGCGTCGACCTGGCCGAGGAGGCCAAGGGACTGTTCGCCGGCGATGTAGCGCGGATCCGCCAGATCCTGTCCAACCTGATCTCCAATGCGGTCAAATTCACCGCCAAGGGCGCGGTGCGGGTGACCGTGACGGTCAAATCGTCGGACCAGAACGCCAGCCTGATCCACTTCAGCGTCGCCGACAGCGGCATCGGCTTCGACGCCGAGACCGAGAAACGCCTGTTCGGCCGCTTCGAGCAGGCCGATGGATCGATCACCCGCCGCTTTGGCGGCACCGGGCTCGGCCTCGCCATCTCCCGGTCCCTGGCCGAGGAGATGGGCGGCCAGCTCGGCGCCACCGCCACGCCGGGCCAGGGAGCCTGTTTCACCTTCACCATCGAATTGCCCAGGCGCGGCGACCTCCAGCCCGCGCGGCCCGCGGCGGCGGCGGCGGCGCTGGAAGAAACGCCGACCGCGATGGATTTCACGCCGCGCGTGCTCCTGGCCGAGGACCATCCCACCAACCGGCGGGTGGTCGAACTGATCCTTGGCTCGATCAGCGTGAACCTAACCAGCGTGGCCAATGGCCAGGAGGCGCTGGACGCCTTCGCCAGCCAGGCCTTCGACCTGATCCTGATGGACATGCAGATGCCGGTCATGGACGGCCTGACCGCGATCGAGGCGATCCGGGAGCAGGAAAAGCTCGAGGGCCGGCCCAGGACGCCGATCTACGCCCTGACCGCCAACGCCATGCCCGAACATGTGGAAGCCTCGCGCCGCGCCGGCGCCGACGCCCACCTGACCAAACCGATCACCGCCACCGACCTGATCGCGGCCGTGGGCCGCCTGGCGCGGGCGGCCAGGCCTGAGCTGGACCGGCGTTTGGCCTGATCCTAAGGTCCGCGTCCGGCTGGACTTGACCACGCTCCCGCGAGCATATGGCGACATGTCGTCGACCCTCGCTCCAGACGTGATCATCGCCGGCGCCGGCATGTCGGGCGCGACCCTGGCCCTGGCCCTCGCCCATGGCGGCCTGGCGCCGGTGCTGGTCGATCCACAACCGTTCGCGGCCCAACTGGCGCCTACCTTCGACGGCCGCGCCTCGGCCATCGCCTTCTCCTCGTTCCGGGCCTGGGACGCGATCGGGGTGGGCGACCGCCTGCGGCCCCACGCCCAGCGGATCGAGCAGATCCTGGTCACCGACGGCCGCGCGCCCGGGCCGTCCAGTTACGGCGTCTCGCCCTTCCTGTTGCGCTTCGACGCCGCCGAGATCGCCGACCGGGTCCGCTCTGAACCGCTCGGCTATATGCTGGAAAACCGCCGCATCCGCGCGGCCATCGCCGAGGCGGTCGACGCCGCCGGCATCGAGGTGCTGGCACCCGCCCGCGCCGAGACCATCGACCTGACCGGCGGCCAGGCGCGGGTCAGGCTGGCGGACGGCCGGACCCTGAGCGCGCCGGTGGTGGTCGGGGCCGAGGGCCGCAATTCGGTGGTCCGCGCCGCGGCCGGGATCAACGCCATCGGCTGGGGCTATGGCCAGAGCGGCGTGGTGGCCACGGTCAAGCTGGAACGGCCCCATGGCGGCGTCGCCCACGAATATTTCCTGCCCGGCGGCCCATTCGCCATCCTGCCCTTGACCGAGGACCGCGTCAGCCTGGTCTGGACCGAGAAGACCGAGGCCGGCGAGGCCCTGCGCCACGCCCGGCCGGACGTGTTCCACGCCCTCTTGAAACGCCGTTTCGGCCCCTTCCTGGGCGCGCTCGAGGTGGACGGCCCGACCTTCGTCTATCCGCTGGCCTTGCAGTTGGCGGAACGGCTGGCGGCGCCACGCGCGGCGCTGCTGGGCGACGCGGCGCACGGCATCCATCCGATCGCCGGCCAGGGGCTCAACCTGGGCCTGAAGGACGCCGCGGCCCTGGCGCAGGTGCTGGTCGACGCCGGCCGCCTGGGCGAGGACATCGGCGCGATGGCCGTGCTGGACCGCTACGCCCGCTGGCGGCGGTTCGACAATGTGATGCTGGCGGCGGCGACGGATATCTTCACGCGCCTGTTCTCCAACGACAATCCGGCCCTGCGGCTGGCGCGCGGCGCCGGCATGGCCGTGGTCAACCGGATCGGCCCGGCCCGCCGGTTCTTCATGCAGGAAGCCGGCGGCGCGCTGGGCGAACTCCCCCGCCTGTTCAAGGGCGAGGCGCTGTAGGGATTGCCGCGCCCCGTTCGCCTCCCCTACCGCGACAGCCCTTCGCGCTCCAGCCGGCCCAGATATTCCGTCCACAGACGATCTCGATCGCGCCCCAAGCGATGCAGTTCGTCCCAGCTATAAAGCCCGGTGTCATGGCCGTCGTCGAACACGATCCGCACGGCGTAGCGGCCCACGGCCTGGACGTCGGCGATCCCGATCGCGCGCTTGCCGAACACGGTGCGGCCCGGCCCGGCGCCATGGCCGCGATCCTCGGCGCTCGGCGTCATCACCCGCAGATATTCCGCCGTCAGGCTGAACCTGGCCCCGTCATCGAAACTGACGTCCAGCGTTCGGTCCGCGCGTTTCACACGCAGCTCGGTCGGCCAGGGCCGGGCGGCGAGCGCGCTCATTCGCCCTCGCCCAGGTCGCGCGCCTCTTCGGGCAGCATCACCGGCACCCCGTCGCGGACCGGATAGGCCAGGCGCGCGGCGCGGCTGATCAATTCGCCCGCCGCCCGGTCATAGGTCAGCGGCCCCTTGGTCAGCGGGCAGACCAGCACCTCCAGCAGGCGCGGATCGACCTCGGCGGTCAGCACATTGGGCTCGTGGCTCTCGCTCATCTGGTCCTACTGAAGTTGCGGCGGTTCATCGTCGCCGGATCGGCCGACCACGTCGATCTCCATCAGCGCGATCAGCGCCTCGCGACGCTCGGCCAGGGTCATGGCTTCGAGCAGCGCCTGTTTCTCCGCCGCCTCGAACGGCAACAGCATCGACAGGCTGTTGACCAGGGCGTCGCCCGGCGCGGTCTTGGCCGCTTCCCAGTCCACCTCCAGCGAACGGCGCTCCAGATAGGCCTTGAGCGCGCTCAGGAACAGCATGCGGTCGAAACCGTCATCATCCTCGGCCGCCTTCAGGTCCGCCTCGAACGGCGCATAGTCGACGCGTAACTGGCGATAGGGCGTGCGCAGCGGCAGCTCGGCCCCGGCGGCGAAGCGGCAAACCCCGGTCAGGGTGATCAGATAGCGGCCGTCGGAGGTCTCGGCGAAACGGGTGATGCGGCCCAGGCAGCCGATGGCCGCCAGGCCGGGCCGCTCCCGATCGCCGCCGGCGCGGGTCTGGATCATGCCGATCATCCGCTCCGCGCCCATGGCGTCGTCGATCATGTTCAGATAGCGCGGCTCGAAGATGTTCAGCGGCAACTGGCCGTGAGGCAGCAGCAGGACCTCGTCCAGCGGGAACACCGCGATGACCTGGGGCAGGTCGACGGCTTTGCGATAGGCGCCCGCGACCATGCGACGGCCTCCTTTTCCGGGTTCAGGAGAACAGGATCGAGGACAACCGCCGCCGCCCCTGCTTGGCGACGTCCGAGGTCGGGCCGGCGGCCTCGAACACGGTCAGCAGTTGCTTGCGCGCGGCCTCGTCGTTCCAGGCGCGGTCGCGCGCGATGATGGTCAGGAGATGGTCGGCGGCGCCCGCCAGGTCGCCTTGCCCGGCCAGGGCCTTGGCCAGCTCGAACCGCGCCTCGTGGTCGTCCGGATCGCGCGCCAGCCGTTGTTCGAAGCCGCTGGTCTCGGCCGCGCCCTCGGCCGCCAGGGCCAGGGCCGCCTTGACGCCGTCGAGATCGACGTCCTTCGCGCCTTCCGGGGCCATCTCGACCACCTCGCGCGCGCGCTCCACATCGCCGCCGCTCAGGTAGCAGCGGGCCAGGCCCGCGATCGCCTTGACGTTGCCGGGCTCCAGTTGCAGCGCCTGGGCATAGGCCTGGGCCGCGCCGCCGACATCGCCGACCTCCAGCGATTCCTTGGCCATGTCGAGGATCTGGACGATTTCGGACGGGCCGGCGGAACCGGTCAGCCGGTCGATGAAGGCCTTGACCTGACTGTCCGGAATCGCGCCTTGAAAGGCGTCCACCGGCTTGCCGTCGACAAACGCATAGACCGTGGGGATCGACTGCACGCGAAGTTGGCCGGCGAAGCCCGGGTTCTTGTCCACGTCGATCTTGACCAGCTTGACCGCGCCCTTGGCGGCGGTGACCGCCTTTTCCAGCGCCGGGGTCAGTTGGCGGCACGGGCCGCACCAGGTGGCCCAGAAGTCCACGATCACCGGCTGGGCCTTGGAGGCCTCGATCACATCGGCGACGAAGCTGGCGTCCGTGCCGGCCTTGATCAGGTCGGCGGGCGGCGCGGCGGTGGCGGTATCTCTCAGCATGATATCCTCAGGGGCCGCGGAGTGCGGGTTGGCTGGGCGCAGGTTTGACTGGACGCTAAGATGGCCGCCTCCCGCGCGAGCCGCAACGCGTATCGGTCGGTTTTCGTTTCGTCCGTACGCCCTTCGCCCATCCTACACCACCAGCGCCGGCGGCGAGCGGGTGAAATCGACCAGGATCGGTTCGACGCCCAACGCCGCCAGAAAGCGCCGAAACCCCGCCTGGGACACTGCCGTGGTCGCGGTATTGGCCAGGGGGTGGAAATTGACCGGGTCACAGGCCGCCAGGGCGGCGTCCAGCACGAACGTCACCCTGTGCTCCGGATCATGGATCAGGGCGAAGGCGGTGACCGAACCGGCCCGGACGCCCAGGCTCGCCTCCAACAGCGCCTCGGACCCGAACGACAGTTTCGCCGATCCGATCACGGCCGGCAGGGCCTTCAGGTCCACCGTCGTGTCGCCCAGCGCGCTGACCAGCCAGAGCCGGCCCTTGGCGTCCTTCAGGAACAGGTTCTTGGTGTGGCCGCCGGGCAGGGCCGCCTTGATGTCCGGTCCCTCCCCGACCCGGAACACCGGCGGATGGCGCACCGTCGCGTGTTCGACGCCCAGCCGATCGAACAGCGCGAACAGCTCGGTTTCCGGGGCGGGCGCGGCGGCGGGTTCGGTCATGCTTCGGCCTCTACCGCGATGACGCTGGACGGCTCAAGCCCGGCGCGGATAGTTAAGCGTCGCCGGACCTCATCGCCGGCCCGCCGCTTCGAGATCGCCATGCCGACCCTGGAATGCTTCGCCACCGACGCCCGCCCGCCCGACATCGTGCCCGGCCGGCCGCAACGCAAATGGATGGAGCAGTTCGACGACCGCCATCCCTATCGCTGCCTGCCGCTGACCATGGCCAATTCCAGCGGCTGGGAGATCCTCTGTCCGGTGTCCTTCACCGTGATCTGGAATGGCGAGCCTCATCAGCGGGACCTGACCTATCGGCCCGATCATCCGCATCCGGGGTTCGACGACTTCATCAAGTCGCATTTCTCCAGCGGCATCGTCACCTTCCATCCCGGCTATCTGTTCCGCACCCCGCCGGGCTGGTCGATGTGGGCCGGCGGGCCGCCGAACCATATCAAGGACGGCATCCAGCCCCTGGCTGGCCTGGTCGAGACCGATTGGTTGCCCTTCCCCTTCACGATGAACTGGATGATGACGCGGCCGGGCGAGGTGCGCTTCGAACGCGGCGAGCCGTTCTGTTTCATCACCCTGGTCCAGGACAAGGCGCTGGAGGAATTCGACGTGGTCCAACGCTCGCTGAACTCCGACGAGGTGCTGCGCGGCCAGTACGACGCCTGGGCAAGCAAGCGCGACGATTTCAACCGCCGCCTGGACAAGCGCGACCCGGCGGCGATCAAGGCCGCCTGGCAGCGCTACTATTTCAAGGGCGAGATGCCGGAAGACACCGACTTCAAGCCCAAGGAGCACGTCAACAAGCGCCGCCTGAAAGCCCCCCGCCTGGGCCGCTGACCCTGGCCGCGAGCGGGTTCACGGCGCCGCTCCGAACACCCTTGCCAAGCGCCGAAGCCTCTGCGATAAGCCCCGCTCTTTCGGGGCTGGCCTGCCGGCCCCACGGAGCGCGGGCGTAGCTCAGTGGTAGAGCACAACCTTGCCAAGGTTGGGGTCGAGAGTTCGAATCTCTTCGCCCGCTCCAAATTTTCTTAGAAAATCGGGGCGTTATGGGATCAACCCATCCGGAGGCGGACGGCATCTGATAAATCCGTCCACCATCCGTCCACGGTTGCAGCGCCAAAGCCAACGCGCGGATTTTTTCAGCGGGGGCGGAGGGCGGGTCGATCGTCTCGACGCCTTGCTTCCAGGCCCTTGATCACGGCGTGTCAGGCGCAGATTCGTCAGAATAATCGCCAAAGCCACGGCTCCGGCCAACGGCACTGCGGCCACGACGATGATAAGCCTTCCCGACATTCCGGCTGCGCATTGTAGCTTTGCGCTGCATATGTGGACTTGGCGGTCGCGAAAGCCGTCGTCGCAACTGCGCGGGGCTTCCCGTAGGCTCGTCGCCTTGAGGGGCTACCGAGAGCGCGTCCTTAAACCAGGATCGCGGTCGTATACTTCACCTGACTAAGGGCGAAGTGCGACGCCGAGGTCGCGACATTGGGGTGATTGAGCAGTTGGCGCATTAGGAAGCGTTCGTAGTCGTCGACGCCCTCGACCACGATCCGCATCTGATAGTCCCACTCCCCTGACATCGAATAGCACTCCAGGATTTCTGGGCAGCCCTTGAGGAAGGTCTCGAAGTCAGAGCGCTCGTTGAGCGCGTGTGACTTCATACGAACCGTCACCATGACGCTGACCCCCCGCCGGACAAGCGCCGGGTCGACCAGGCGGACCTGCGATTTCAGGACGCCAGACTCTTCGAGCACCTTGATCCGCCGCCAGCACGACGCCGGCGATGCGCCGACCAATTCGGCGAGGCCGCGTGACTGAGGCCGGCGTCATTCTAGAGCGCGCGGAGGAGCTTTCGGTCGATTTCGTCGAGCTGAGGTATTGCTTTCACATTTGGCCGAATTTCGGAATTATCACCCACAATTTGATTGAATGGTGAGGTCTTTGAAAAGTGTTTTCAGCCCGATCCGCTTAATCTTCTCGCATGAGCAGCGTCAAAGCCTCCCTCGTACCGCCCCCCGGCGCGGCCGCCGACTGGACCATCCCGCAGGACTGGGCGCGCTATACGCCGGTCGAGCATGCCATGTGGGACACGCTCTTCGAGCGTCAGTCGAAGATGCTTCCCGGGCGGGTGGGCCCGACCTTCCTTCAGGGTCTCGATGTCCTGCGCATGTCCAAGCCGGGCATTCCCGATTTCGACGAACTGTCCGACCGCCTACAGGTGCTGACCGGCTGGAAGGTGGTCGCGGTGCCGGGCCTCGTGCCCGATGAAGACTTCTTCCGCCACCTGGCCAACCGCACCTTCGTGGCGGGACGCTTTATCCGCACGCCCGAGCAGATCGACTATCTGCAGGAGCCTGACATCTTTCATGATGTGTTCGGCCACGTCCCCCTGCTCGCCAACCCGGTCTTCGCCGACTACATGCAGGCCTATGGCGAGGGTGGGCTCCGCTCTTTGGGCATGGACGCCCTACATCGCCTGGCCCGGCTTTATTGGTACACGGTCGAGTTCGGCCTGATCCGCGAAGGCGGCGACCTGCGGCTCTACGGAGCTGGCATCGTCTCCAGCTACGGCGAGTCGACATTCGCCCTGGATGATCCGTCGCCCAACCGCATCGCGCTGGATCTCAGGCGGGCGATGCGCACCCGCTACAAGATCGATGACTTCCAGCAGACCTATTTCGTGATCGACAGTTACGAGGATCTGCTGCGGCAGACCCTCGAGACCGATTTCGCGCCCCTCTACGCCGAGCTGGACGCGGTTCCGGACCTTCCAGTCGACGCCATCCTGCCCGAAGACACCGTCTTTACCCACGGCACCCAGGCCTATGCCTTGGCCAGGGCGGCCGAGGCCAAGATCAAGGCCGCAGGGAAGAAAAGGACGGCCGCATGAGCGCGCCGCCCGCTTCCCATGGCTTGTTCGCGGCGCTTGAGCCGCAAGCGCCGGACGCTCTCCTGTCCTTGATCGGCCTGTTTCGCGGCGACGATCGGCCCAACAAGGTCGATCTCGGCGTTGGCGTCTATCGCGACCTCGAAGGCGCGACCCCGGTCTTCCGGGCGGTTAAGGCCGCCGAAGGGCGTCTTCTCACCGAGCAGGCGACCAAGGCCTACCTCGGCCCGGAGGGCGACCTGGGTTTCCTTGAGCGTCTGAAGCCGATCATCTTCGGGACGGCGACAACGGGCGCTGTGTTCGGGGTGCAGACCCCCGGCGGAACCGGCGCGTTGCGACTGGGCGCCGAATTGCTCGCGGCAGCCCGGCCCGGCCTGCGGATATTCATGGGCGCCCCGACCTGGCCCAATCATCCCCAGATCTTCGACATCACGGGGCTGCGCACCACCTCCTACCCATATTTCGACAGCCAGGCGCACCGCGTTCGCTTTGACGCGATGATGGACGCCTTGGGGACGACGGAGCCGGGCGACGCCCTGCTTTTGCAAGCCTGCTGCAACAACCCCACGGGCGCCGATCTGTCGATGGACCAATGGCGCGCCGTCGCCGAGCTTGTGGCCCGGCGCGGTCTGACGCCGCTCATCGATCTCGCGTATCAGGGGTTGGGCGCGGGCCTGGAGGAAGACGCCGCCGGCATGCGCCTCGTGCTCGAGGCCGCGCCAGACGCGCTTTTGGCCTACTCGTGCGACAAGAACTTCGGTCTCTACCGCGAGCGGGTGGGCGGGCTGTTCGCCCTGTCCGACAGTCCAGCGCGGCTGGAGCTGGCGGCCTCCAACATCAAAGCCCTGGCTCGCGCCAATTGGTCGATGCCGCCGGACCACGGCGCGGCCGTCGTCCGGCTGATCCTCGACTCCGAACCCCTGACCCAGGATTGGCGGGCGGAACTGGAGGCCATGCGGCGGCGCATCATCGATGTTCGCCAGGCTCTGGCGGCGGCCGCGCCGGCGCTGAAGTCCCTGGTCCACCAGCACGGCCTGTTCGCTCAGTTGCCGCTGTCGCCAGCCCAGGTGGCCGCGATGCGCGAGCGGCATGCCGTCTACATGGCCGGCTCCGGCCGCATCAACCTGGCGGGCCTCACGCCCGCAACGGTCC
>DATAYD010000079.1:0-11815 GCA_036272715.1 Caulobacteraceae bacterium
CGGCCCCACCGTTTTTCGCCCGGTGGCGGCGAGGAGCGGCGTATCTAGTCGCCGCCGTTTTCCGTGTCAACCGGCTCCTGAAAACTCTTTCGACCGGGTGGTCGGGGTCGTTTTTAGGCGCAAAAACCGCCCTGGGCCGCCGAGGGGCTTCCCTCTTAAGTCCGGAACGATTCGATTGAGGCTGCGGATGCTAGTCGCGGAAGTTTCAAATTGCAAGAGAATTTCCATTCCCCTGCGCTTCAATCCGCGCCCGGTTCCGAGCGAGGGGCGGCGTATATCCCTCCAAATCGGAGGGCGCAACCCCTTGGACGAGATTCTCGGAAAGGGGTTGTGGAGAACTCCCCCGCCCTAACCCGCGCTTATATAGGCTTTCAGGTTCTCGGCCTCCGCCTCGGCCTCGGCGATCTTGGTTTTGACGAGGTCTCCGATCGAGACGATGCCGACCAATCGGCCGTCCTTGACCACCGGCAGGTGACGCATCCGGCGGTCGGTCATGCGGCTCAAAAGATCGTCCACGGTCTCGGCGGGCGTCGCGAACACGACATTGCGCGTCATGCAGCCTGAGATGGGCTCCGTGAGGGATCCGGCGCCGCGTTCGGCCACCGCCCGGACGATATCCCGCTCGGACAGTATTCCAACCACCGCTTCATTCTGATCGACGATCACCATGGCCCCGACGCGCCGGGAATGCAGCAGGGCCGCCGCCGCGCCCACCGTTTCGTGCGGCTGGGCCGTGAAAACCAGATCGCCTTTGTCCCGCAATATTTGGGAAACAAGCATTGGCGTTCCTCCATCGCCTTATTCTATGCGGGGAGGGTCCTCCAAAAACCAACGCGAATCAATTCCCCATACCGTGATCGTACTTAGGCGCGGCCCAGCAGGCGCAAGGCCGGCGCAATCAGGAACAGTCCGGCGACGTAGCCTGCCAAGTGGGCCTGCCATGCGACAATCGCGTGGCCCGCGCCGGGCGTGGCCCAAGGCACGAAGGCGATCAGCAGATTCACCCCCAGCCAGGACGCGGCCATACCGATCACCGGCGGGCTGGTGAAGGGCGCGAGGCCGCGCCCGGGAGTCATCAGTCTCGACGCCGCGCCCATCAGTCCCGCGATCGCGCCCGACGCCCCCACCAGCGGCGACAGATCGTTCGGCGCCAGCGCGGCGAACCCCAGATTCGCCAAAACGCCGCAGGCCAGGAAGAACAGGAAAAACACCATACCGCCAGCGGCGTCCTCACCCATGCGCCGGACGACCGGCGTGGCGAAGGCCAGGCCGAACGCTGAATTGCCCAGGAGGTGCAGCCAGCCGCCGTGCAGGAATAATGACGTAAAGAGCGGCTGCCAGATTCCCCGCCGAAGCTCGGCCGGCGCGAAGCCCAGGGCCGAAGCCACGGCGTCCACCCCCAGCAAAGACTGAATAAGGAAGCAGACCAGCAAGATCGCCACCATCGTGACCGCCGGCCACGGCGCGTTGATCAGCCGTTCGCGTTGCGATTCCACCAAGGTCTCCTCATTTGGCGCCGCTCCTGGCCAGGCTGGCCGCACCGGCGCGGCGCTTAGACATAAATCACCGGCGCATAGATCACCGGAACCATTCAAAAAAAGACAATGACCCAGTGATGCTTAACCAATTCGCGATGTCTTGCGGCGCAAAGATGTCCCGTCCCACTTTGGCACGGCCATGTTTGGAGCGGCGGTCGTGCGCTCTAGAAACCTCCAGGAGGTCGCTCGCATGGCTATAAAGACGGCTTCGGCCCTCGGCCTCGGCGCCGGCCTGGCGTTCGCCGCCCTGTTCGCAACCACGACGGGCGCCTCGGCTCAGACCATGAACGCCAATTCCGCATCCTTCAACGCCGGGTTCGGGCGCACCGCGGGCGAGGAAAACCGCCCGGTGAACGTGGCCCTGACCGACGGCTCCGGCAACACCACCCTGGTCAACGGCCTGATCCAGCCGGTGGCCGGCGGCATCTTCGCCGAGGTTCCCGGCGTGGTCGGCGCGCCCGTGACGGCCAACAACAGCTCCACCGTCGGCGGGGCCGGCGGCGCGTCCGACAGCTTCTCCGGCGTCGGCGGCGGCTCCTCGGCCTCGGCCATCGGCAACAGCCTCAACGTCGTGGTCCAAGGCGACAACAACACCGTGATCGTCAATTCGACCCAGACCAACACCGGCGCCGTCACGGCGACCACCAACGGAAAGTAAGTGATGATGATCCGTTCGATCAGATCGGCGCTGCTGGCGCGGACCAAGATCCCGGCCGTGGTCACGGCCGGCGCGATGGCCCTGTCGGCCTGCGTCTCCCCCACGGCCCTGCCCAGCGGCCAATACGCCCATACGATCGGCGACGCGCCGGTCACCGCCAATCCAACCCCCTATTCCGAGGCGCTGGTCTGCCTCAGCGAATATGCGCGGGCGCACCGGCTGAACTCGCCGCGCATCGCGGTCGGGCGGATCGCCGACTATACCGGCAAGGAAGAAGCCGACGGCTCGGGCCGCAAACTGACCCAGGGCGCTTCGCTGATGGCGATCTCGGCGCTGGCCAAGTCCGGCGCCAACCTGGTCGAGCGGTTCGACACCAGCGTTTCCGAGCTGGAGCTGAAATACGCCAACAACAAGCTGATCACCGACGGCGCCCCCGCCGCGCCGGGCGCCCCGACCGACTATCGCAAGATCACCGCCGGCCAGGTGCCCGGATCCGACTTCTATCTGGTCGGCGGCATCACCGAGCTGAACTTCAACATCCGCTCGTCGGGCGCGGACGTCTCCGGCTCCCAAGGCAATAACGGCCATTTCAGCGGCATCGGCACCGGCCAGTTGTTCGTCATGAACATCGGCCTGGACCTGCGGCTGGTCGACACCCGCACCCTGCAGGTCGTGGACGTGATCTCCTACCAGAAGCAGATCATCGGCCGGCAGGTCGGCGTCGGCCTGTTCGACGTCCTGGGCGGCAATGTGTTCAACGTCTCGGCCGGCGAGGGCGGGCTGGAGCCGATCCAACTCGGCGTGCGCTCGGTGATCGAGCGGGCGGTGCTGGAAATGATGGCCAATCTCTACGGCGCGCCGGGCCCCGCTATCTGCCTCCAGCATGGCGACCCGCTGGCCGGCCGCACCACCGGCGTCACCGGCGGCTATACGCCGGCTTACAACAACCTGGAATACAACAATGCGCAGACTCGCGAAGACCCTGATCGCTGGAACCGTGCTCGTGATCCAGGCGATCCCCGCGCTGAATCCGGTCGCTACTAGTCAAAGCACCGTCAACAACAACCAGGTCCAACTGGGCGACGTCTTCTCGACCCAGACCCTGAATGTCGTCGACGTATCGGACTCGACCACCGCGACGACCAGCGCCTCGGGCAACACCGTGTCCAGTTCGGTGGTCAGCGGCAGCCTCAACGTCCAGTCCAGCCAGACGATGAGCGGCAGCGCCAACGCCTCGACGACCGTGAACGTCACCACCAACGCCGGGGCCCAGACCACGCTGAACACCTCCGCCCTGGGCAATGGCAGCGATGTCGGCAGCTTTGAGGGCGGCCCGGTGACCGGCGCGGTCAGCCAGACCACGGGGCCGGGCATCACCCTGGCCGGCGGCAATTTCAACGCCTACGGCGCCCAGACCGGCGCGGCGACGCTCAATGTCCAGGCCATCGCCAATTCGCACGGCGTGACGGTGTCCGACACCTCGGCCAACACTACCGCGACCCAGACCAGCACCGGCCAGACCGAGGCCGATGGCGCCGCCGTCCTGGGCTATACGGCGGGAACCGTGGCCGGCGCCGCGACCGGGATCTCCAACAACCTGACCGGCGCGGGCAGCGGTAACGCCAGCCAGACCCTGACCGCCACCCAGTCGATGACCGGCGACTACACCCAGGCCACCCAATCGCTCGGCGTGGGCAACGGCCAGGCCGTCCAGTCCACCGCCACGGCCACCGCCAACAATATCTATGTCACCAACGAGAACGGCCCCGCCGCCGTCACCGACAGCCAGACCAATACCGGTCAGGTCATCGCCCTGTCGACGGGTTCGGCGTCCGAGTTCGGCGCGGCCCAATCCGGCTCGGAAGCGATCGGCAACTCGGTGCTGGTCGGCAACGCCGGCCCCTCCACGGATCTGGACAATACCCAGACCAACAGCGGCGGCGTGACCTCCAACGCCAGCTTCACCGGCAATACCGGCTTCGACGCCTCGACCACGGCGACGGCGATGGGCAACGCGGTGACCGGCTTCTCCTGTTCCGACTGCGGCGGAACGGTCAATATCCAGAACAGCCAGACCAGCGGCGCCGGCGTCCAGGCGACGTCGACCCTGGACATCACCGGCGCCAATCGCTCCGTGAGCGGTTCCGCGGTCGCGGTGGGCAACAACGCGACCTTCTACGTCAGCAAGCCGAGCCACTGAGGGGGCGAGCTTCGTTCATTCGTCATGACCGGCCCTGTGCCGGTCACCCATGCCGTGAAGCCTAAGCTTTCGCATCTCCAACAGAATTGGCGCCCGAACGTTCACGGCATGGGTCGTCGCGACAGGCGCGGCGATGACGAACGGGAGCTTCCCGGGAATTCGCCCTGTCACACCCGAGCCCAAACCCGCCTCCTCGCCTACCGTAGGCGGTCCCCCGCCGCAACAGCGCCGAAATGGACCCTATTCGACGCTTTTGCGCCTTGCCGGCGCCACGGGTCGCGGCGATTGTCCCCGACTTGATTTTCACCGCATCGAAAGCGCCCCCATGATCCGCATCTCGCGTCTCGCCATGTTCGCGAGTTGCCTTGGGGCGTCCCTACTTCCACCCCTGACCGCCTTCGCCGCGTCAGCGCCGGCCATCGCCCCGCTCACCGGGGTCTGGCCGCAGAGCTATGCCGACCTGCCGCCCGACCCGGCGATGCGGTTCGGGACCCTGCCCAACGGCCTGCGCTATGTGGTGATGAAGAACGCCACGCCGGGCGGCCAGGCCTCGCTGCGCCTGCGCATCGACGCCGGCTCGATGGAGGAGACCGACGCCCAGCAGGGCCTGGCCCATTTCCTCGAGCACATGGCCTTCGACGGCTCCAGGCACGTGCCCGAAGGTGAGATGATCAAGATCCTGCAGCGTCACGGCCTGGCCTTCGGCGCCGACACCAACGCCTCGACCTCGTGGGAGAACACCACCTATAAGCTCGACCTGCCCAAGGCCGATGAGGACACCGTCAACAGCAGCCTGATGCTGCTGCGCGAAGTGGCCAGCGAACTGACGCTCAACCAGGACGCCATCGACCGCGAACGCGGCGTCGTGTTGTCCGAAGAACGGCTGCGCGACACCCCGGGCTACGAGGTCCTGAAGCAGGATTTCGCCTTCACCCTGAAGGGCTTGCGAGCGCCGGACCGGTTCCCGATCGGCCAGGTCGAGGTGATCCAACACGCCACGCACCAACTGATCGCCGATTTCTACGGCAAATATTATCGTCCCGACCGCGCGGTGCTGGTCGCCGTCGGCGACTTCGATCCCGACGCCATGGAAGCCAAGATCAAGGCGCGCTTCGGCGACTGGGCCCCCTCCGCGCCGGCGGGGGCTGAACCCGACCTCGGTCGGCCGCAGTCCCGCGGCGCCCAGACCCAGGTGATCGTCCAGCCCGGCGGTCCTCAGATGGTCCAGATCGAGTGGCTCAACCCCGCCGACCGCTCGATCGACAGCGT
Organism: Caulobacteraceae bacterium; assembly: GCA_036272715.1. Lineage (GTDB taxonomy): Bacteria > Pseudomonadota > Alphaproteobacteria > Caulobacterales > Caulobacteraceae > Poindextera. The sequence goes on from DATAYD010000079.1 coordinate 5,666, forward strand.
GGCCAAGCGTCGCCGCGCCACCCTTGAATCGCTGGGCTTCGGCATCCTCAACCGCCGCCTGGACCGGCTGGTCCGGTCCGACGATCCGCCGTTCATCGGCGCCGGCGCCTATCGCCAGGACGAGTTCCATTCGGCGCGGGTGACCACCATCCAGGCCAACATCAAGCCCGGCGAATGGCGCAAGGCCCTCGACGCCGAGGTGACCGCCGTCCGCCAGCTATTGCAGTATGGCGTCTCGGCCGACGAACTCGCCCAACAGATCGACTCCAGCCGCGCCAGCCTGAAGTCCGCCGTCGAAGGCGCCGCCACTCGCACGACCCCCTCGATCGCCGACGACATATTGAGCACGCTCGACACGCCCGAGGTGGAAACCAGTCCGGCCGAGGACCTGTCGCTGTTCGAGGCGGCGGTGAAGGGCCTGACTCCGGCCGAGATCGACGCCGTCATGCGCGACGCCTTTCAGGGTTCCGGACCGCTGGTCTCGGTCTCGATGCCCGAGGCCATCAATGGCGGCGACGGCGCGGTGAGCCAGGCCCTGACCCAGGCCCAGGCCGCGCCTGTCGCGGCGCCGTCGGCCGAGGCCGCGCTGCATTGGCCGTATGACAATTTCGGCCCCCTGGGCCAGGTCGCCGAACGCAAGGACATCACCGACCTCGACACCGTGTTCGTGCGCTTCGAAAACGGCGTGCGGCTGACCATCAAGCCGACCAAGTTCAGTGACAACCAGATCCTGATCCAGGCGCGTATCGGGCACGGGCTGATGGCGCTGCCGACCGACAGGCCGACCCCAGTCTGGGCCGCTTCGACCGCCTATCCGGAGGCTGGCCTGGATCAGTTGAGCGCCCAGGATCTCGACCAGGTGCTGCGCTCGCGCATCCTCGGCAAGTCGTTCACCGTCACCGACGACGCCTTCGTGCTCTCCGGCGCGACCCGGCCGGACGACCTGGAAACCCAGCTCGAGCTGCTGGCGGCCTATACCGTTCATCCGGGATGGCGGCCGGAAGCGTTCCTGCGGATGAAGAACGCCGCGCCCACCTTCCTCGATCAATTGGCCGCGACACCGGAGGGCGTCGTGAACCGCGATCTTTCGCGGATGCTGCACTCGGGCGACCGGCGCTGGGGCGTGCCCAGCCGGGAGGAGATCGCGGCGGAACAGCCCGCCGACATGAAAGCGGTGCTGGCGCCCGAACTGGCCAAGGGCCCGATCGAGATCGTCATCGTCGGCGACACCACCGTGGAAAAGGCGATCGACGCGGTCGCGGCCACTTTCGGCGCCCAGCCCACCCGCCCCGCCGCCGACGCGCCGCCGCCGCTCTCGCCAAAGGCCTTGTTCCCCGCTGGAACGCCGACGCCCTTGGTGCTGACCCATTCGGGACGGTTCGATCAGGCGATCGGCTTCGTCGCCTGGCCGATCGAGGACTTCCTTTCGGACACCCAGCGCGCGCGAAACCTGTCCGTGTTGGGCGAGGTGCTGCAACTTCGGCTGACCGACCAACTGCGCAAGACCGAGAGCGTCACCTATTCGCCCTCGGCCTTCGCCGCCCCGTCCCAGGCCTTCGCCGGTTACGGCTACATGTCCGCCCGCGTGGAGATTCCGCCGGTCAAGCTCGGCGGCTTCTTCACCGACGTCGCGGTGATCGCCGCCGACCTGCGCGGCCACGACATCAGCCCAGACGAATTGGAGCGGGCCAAGAAGCCGGCGGTCGACGACCTGGAGCGGCGCCGCCAGACCAACGAATATTGGCTGAACGCCTTGGCCAACGCCCAGGCCGATCCGCGCCGCCTGGCCGCGATCCGCTCCTCCATCGCCCAACTTCAGCACGTTTCGGCCGCCGACGTCCGCCGGGCCGCCGAAGCCTATCTGATCGATTCCAAGGCCTACAAGGTGGTGGTCAAGCCGAACGGGGCGCCGTAGCGGGGAGACGGACCTGGGCGCGGGCGAGCCCCGCCGCCAGCATCGACCGAATGGCGTCCCTCAGTACATCACCCCGCCCACGCCGCCGTCCAGGATCATGCTGCCGCCGCCGGCGCTTTGGGCGCTTTCCTCGCGGGTCTCGGTGTATTTCTCGACGGTGATCATGGTCAGGATCTTCACCCCGGCGCCGAAGCGGCGCAGCAGCGAGCGCTCGTTGCAGTCGCGGGCTGGCTTCTGGGCGCGGCATTCCACCTTCCCGCCGGGGAAGTGGTAGAGCGCCTGGTCCTTCTGGCAGTCCATGTTCTGGCCGTGATCGAAGCTGATCTGGCCCAGATATTCGGCGATGGTCGCCTGCAGGTGCGTGCCGGCGATGCAGCGGAAGAGTTCGCCATCATAGCTGTCTTCGATGTCGCGGTCCGGGCTCACCTGGGACGCCGGATGCGGCACGGTTTTGTCGTCGATGCAGACCGCTTCGATGACCACCTTCTTGATCTTGGTCCGGGTGGCTTCGAAGCTGGCGCGGCGCTGTTCGCCCTCGACATTCAGGTTCTGCAACAGGCTCTGCGGCCCCGAGCTGATGAAGCCGCCGCCGCCACTGCCACTGCCGACCAGGATCGCCGTATTGCCGTTGGCGAAAGTGTTGGACGAGGCCGAGGTGGCAGCCTGGGCGTTGACGCTGGTGGTCACGAACACCGAGGCGCCGATGAAGACGTTAACGCCGGGCACGTTCACATTGTGGCCGGGCGGCTGGCAGCAATTATTGCTGGGCGGGGTTGGCGGCGTCGGCGGGGCGCAGCAGGGCGGCGGGGTGCAACCGCAGCCGCCGGCGATGGCCGAACCGGCCGCCACGGCCACCAGCCCGAAGGCCAGGCATCCGGCGATCATCGCCAGGAAGGATTTGACGCCAGCCCCCATGTGCGGGCCCCACTTTCCATCGCTTGGCGCGAACCGGCGGGCGCGACCCGTCGATCCGCCGTCCCATCGCGGGACGTTCGCAGCCTGGTCCAACTCTTCCCTGCAAGCGTGGTGCGGTAATCCAGCCGCCGAAAGCAGGGTTCGTTGTTCCATTTAAGTACGGAACAGTTGATAGAGTATTGGCGAGCCCAGCGTGGCGCGGACGCGATCGCGCGCCGGTCGGCCATCGACCCCACCCATATTCTGAACCTGCTGCCCCGGTTGTTCATCCTGGGGCGGCGGGGTCCAGGCGACTACCAGTTCCGCCTGGCCGGCGATTTCCTGAGCGAACTGCACGACCGCAAGCTGCCGGGGACCGATTTCCTGGGCCTGTGGCGCGCCGATGGCCGGGTCTCGCTGCAGATGGCGATGGAAGCCGTGCGCCGCCGCGGCGAGCCGATGGTGGTGGCGTGCGACGCCCGAACCCAGGCGGCGACGGGCCTGCGCACGGAAATCGCGCTGGCGCCGCTGGCCGACGGGCGCGGCGATCGTAACCGGTTCCTCGGCCTCTACCAGCCCACCTCGCCGGTCATCGGCCTGGCCGGCCGCCCGGTCCTCAACCTGGCGGTCCGCTCGATCGCGACTCCGGACAGCGCCGAGGACGCCTTCCCCCGCCTCCGCCTGGCCACCCTCCACGGCGCTCCAGCGCGGTAGCCGTTAACGCCGTCGCGGGCTTCGACACGCGCCTTTGGGCGCTACTCTGCCTGACGAAATAGTGTGGAATTCCAAGTGGTTCGTCATCATCAGGAAATCTCCGCCGGCCTTTGGCCGCCCCGTGGACGCAACTTTACCGAGCGCATTGCCGGTTACCATTATCTGTGTTGGCTACGCCCCCGTCCAGTTCGGCGCGCGCTTCTCGGAAAACGCCTTGGGTCCCTCCACGAAATCGGCCGAGCGGAACATGGCGGCGACGGCGGGATATTGATTCTGGCCGGCGATCGCCGCTTCCAGGGTCGGCTCGTCCAGGCCCTTCAACACCGCCTCCTTCGAGGCGCGAATCGACATCGGGCTGCATTCGCAGATCAGCTTGGCCCAGCGCTGGGCCGCCGCCATCAGTTCGCCCGGCGCGACTACCTCATTGACGAAGCCAAGTTCGACGCCTTCGCGCGCCGGCACGCGCCGGCCGGTCAGGATCATGCCCATGGCCCGTTTCAGGCCGATCTGGCGCGGCAGGCGGTGCAGGCCGCCGGCCAGGGCGGCCAGACCGACGCGCGGCTCCGGCAGGGCGAAGATGGCGTTTTCCGAGGCGATGATGAGGTCGCAGGCCAGGGCGATCTCGAACCCGCCGCCCATGGCCACGCCATTCACCGCCGCGATCAGCGGCTTGTTCAGGTCGAACCGGGTGGCCAGGCCCGCGAATCCGGAAGGCGGACGGTCCATTTTGCCGCCGCCGGCTTGATACTTCAGGTCGTTGCCGGCCGAAAAGGCCCGCTCTCCGGCGCCGGTGATAATCCCGACCCACTGACCGGCGTCGGCGGCGAAGGCGTCGAGCGCCTCGCCCAGTTCGAAATGGGTCGGCGAATGCAGGGCGTTCATCACGTCCGGCCGGTTCAAGGTGATGGTGGTGACGGGTCCGTCGCGATCCACCTTGATGAATTCATACGCCATGGTCGTCTCTTTCCCTTTTGATGGTTCAGCCCATTGTCATGGCTTGGGCTTCAGACCGGTCCGGTATCGCTTCCAGTTCGCTACGTAATGCAAGGCCGAACCGGCGAGTGTCCGCGCCTGATCATCGGAGACGTCGCGGACCACCTTGCCCGGCGCGCCCATCACCAGCGAATTGTCCGGAATCTCCTTGCCCTCGGTGATCAAGCAATTGGCGCCGATCAGGCAGTTGCGCCCGATCTTGGCGCCATTAAGGATGATCGAGCCGATGCCGATCAGGCTGTTGTCCCCGATCATGCAGCCATGCAGCATCACCATGTGACCGATCGTCACGTTGGAGCCGATGGTCAGCGGCGATCCCATGTCGGTGTGCAGTACAGAATTGTCCTGTACATTACTGTTTTCGCCGATGACGATCGGTTCATTGTCTCCGCGCAGCGTGGCGCCGAACCATACGCTTGCGTTTTTCTTCAGGATAACGTTCCCAAGCACCATCGCGTTGGGCGCGATCCAGTATTCACCGTCTTCCGGCAGCGAAGGACTAACCTTGCCCAGGTCATACACGTTCATCCGTTTACCCCCTATATTCAAATGAGGCGCTTGATTAACCCTTTCGAAAGGGGCCTACCATCATCTTAGTCGGGCGATTCGAGAGGGTCCAACCTTCTTGCGTCCCCGCCGCGGGCGGTTCTCCCGCGGTCACCCCTGGACGGAGTAAAGGGTGTCGCGTTCGGAGTCTTGGCGAGCCAACGGCCCGCTCCTTTCCGGAAACCTACGGGAGCCGCCCGGCTCTCCGCCCGCATCTTCGTCCCCCTCCCCTACGCCACCCCAAGGGCCGTCCTTCCAGGACGAGCCCTTTTTTCTTGCCCCGACGGAGGACTCCATGACCAAGCGAGCCTGCAAGCGAATCGTGCGCGAGGGCGCATCCGACGCCGTTCAATTCGACGCCAATCCGTACGATGGGGGCAAGGTGCGTCGGCTGCCGGTGGATCGGGATCGGGGCTGGTCGCCCCAGATGCACGCCTATGGCGGCGCGGCGAACAGCGACGATCGCGAACAGGGCTACCTGAAGACTGTGAAACCCAAATCAGTCGGCCAGAAGGAGCTGATCGACGCCATCGACGTGCGCAACCTGGTGCTGGCGCTCGGCCCGGCCGGCACCGGCAAGACCTATCTGGCCATCGCCAAGGCGGTCGAGGCCCTGGAAGCCGGCAAGGTGGGCCGGATCGTCCTGTCGCGCCCGGCGATCGAGGCCGGCGAATCGATCGGCTTCCTGCCCGGCGACATGGAAGACAAACTGGCCCCCTATCTACGGCCGCTCTACGACGCCCTGTCGGACCGGCTGTCGATGAAGCGGGTGCGGGCGCTGATGGCCGAGGGCGCGATCGAGATCGCCCCTGTCGGCTACATGCGCGGGCGCACGCTGAACAACGCCTTCGTGGTGATCGACGAGGCCCAGAACTGCACCTATGTCCAACTCAAGATGCTGTTGACCCGGCTGGGCTGGAACTCGACCATGGTGGTGACCGGCGACCCGCACCAGTCGGACCTGCTGCCAGGCGTCTCCGGCCTGGCGGACGTCGCCCAGCGGTTCGAGGCCCTCGCCTCGGTCGCCGTGGTCCGCCTCGCCGACGCCGACATCGTCCGCCACCCGCTGGTCGCGGAGATGCTGGGGG
>DATAYD010000080.1:0-14668 GCA_036272715.1 Caulobacteraceae bacterium
GGGGCGTGGCTGTCACGGACGTGTCCTGGGCGGTCACTTGGCGCTTCTGAAGGCGCTGTCTCTTCAGGTGAACGCGGGTTAGCCAGCCGCGCAAGTGAATTTCGTCAACACCCGCTTCCGCACCCCCGCCCAACCCTACCCCATCAAGGGGTAGGGCTCTCAAACGACGCTTCCAAACGGCCAAAACCTCTGTAGCTACTGGGCGCCCAGCTTGCGGAAAATCTTACCGCCCTGTTCGCTGCCGCTGAAATAGGCCTTCTGGCCGGCCTCGGCGCTGATCTTGTCCCAACTGTCGCGGACTTCCTCGGCGGAAAGGCCGCCTTCGCCCAGATTGACGCCTTCGGTCTCATAGATTCGCGCCAGGGCGAACACGCCCGCGCCGGCGGCCAGGATCGCGCCGGTCGGCGCCTCGTCGGAGGCCAGATAGACCACGCCGGGGGTCACGTATTCCGGCTTCAGCTTTTCCAGCATGGCCGGCTGCATCAGGTTCTCGGTCATCCGCGTGGCGGCCACCGGCGAGATGGCGTTGATGTGGATGTTGTTCTTCTGGCCCTCGAGCTTGATGGTGTTCATGAAGCCGATGATGCCCAGCTTGGCCGCGCCGTAGTTCGACTGGCCGAAATTGCCGTAGAGGCCGGACGACGAGGTGGTCACGACGATGCGGCCGTAGTTCTGGGCCTTCATGATCTCCCAGACCGCCTTGGTCGGCTTGACCGTGCCCAACAGGTGGACGTTCAGCACCAGTTCGAAATCGGCGATCTCCATCTTGGAAAACGACTTGTCGCGCAGGATGCCGGCATTGGCGATCAGGATGTCGATGCGGCCCCATTCGTCCATGGCCTGCCCCACCATGTGGGCGACGCCGGCGTCGTCGGTCACCGAGGAGCCGTTGGCGATCGCCTCGCCGCCGAACGCCTTGATCTCTTCGACCACCTTCTGGGCCGCTTCCGACGAGCCGCCCGAACCGTCCATGGAGCCGCCGAGGTCGTTGACCACCACCTTGGCGCCGCGCCGGGCCAGTTCCAGCGCGTGCTGGCGGCCCAGGCCGCCGCCGGCCCCGGTTACGATCGCCACCTTGCCGTCGAAGCGGATGTCCGCCATGCCGTTTGTCCTCAATCATGAAGCCTGAATTCGGCCGATCTTTTGGTGCGCGGGCGGGGTGGCGTCAAGCGGGAGGCGGCGCGTCTGCGCGGCAGTGGTTAGAGGTGACGGTCGAAATCCATCCGCTGGTGCAGGATACGGATGATTTCCACCTGTTCGCCGGCGAGCCGATAGAAAAGGACGTGCGATCCCACAACCCGCTTGAAGTAACCGGTGCGGATTTCGTCACAGGCGCGGCCAAGACATGGATTGCTGGCAACCGCTTCGATCGCACGCTGGATGTCCCGAACATAACGCTCGGCTTGATCGTCGCCCCAGTGCGTCGCGCTATAGTCCCAAATCGAATCAAGGTCGGCTTGGGCGACTCTTGAAAGGCGGTAGCGCTTCATCCGGCCTTGGTCGACGCGGCGCGCTTGCTCGCGACGAAGTCGTCAAAATCGAATGGTGTCGAGCACCCACTTTCCTCACCCGCGATCAGCGCCGCCCGAAGCGCTTCCAGCCGGGTCTCCTGTTCTTCCAAAAGGCGCAAGCCAGTACGAACGACATCGCTGGCCGACGCGTACCGCCCTCGAGCGACCTGGGTTTCAATGAAAAAGCTGAAGTGATCGCCAAGGCTGAAAGAGGTGTTCTTGCTCATGGGCCGATCTCCAGCGACGGAAATCAAATACCAGATTTTGGTACTCCGCGCAATGATAACCGCCGGCGATGTAGGTTTAAGCAACGAAGGGCCGCTTTTCCGCGGCGAGGTGACGGGCGATTTCGACCCTGCGGCGAAGGCGTTACGGTCGGCCTTCGGGATGCAAGGCAAGCCATGAAGCGGTGAGGCCGTCACCAGCGAGCCGCACCATCCCTCGAAACACAAGCGCCCCATCGTACACTCGACGAGTAATGATTGAATTGAATTGCCAGTCAACGCATGCGAGACGGCAATTTTCCCCCAATACTGCACTTCGCATGGTCCACTTGCGGGCGGATCGCCGTTCGTCGTGATCGACCGCGCGGGCCAAGAGGAAGCCCCCCGCACGGCCCCGCGATCAAGCCGAACGCCGCGCCGCGAACCAAGTTAAATCGGGGTAACCCGCGGGCTTCCCCTGGGCGCCGCGTCCGTGCTGCAATGGGGACCAAAGAGGAGACGCCCGATGAAACTCTATGACAGCCGCCGCGCGCCCAATCCGCGGCGTGTCCGCTGGTTCATGGCCGAGAAGGGCATAGACGACATCGAGATCGTCGACATGGACCTGTTCAAGGGCGAACATCGCGCCGGCGACTATCTGGCCAAGACCGGGGCGGCCAACGTCCCGGCGCTGGAGATCGACGACGACCTGACCATCACCGAGTCGGTGGCGATCTGCCGCTATCTCGAAAGCCTGCACCCCGAGCCCAACATGTTCGGCCGCGATCCGCGCGAGGTCGCCGTGATCGAGATGTGGACGCGCCGCGCCGAGATGCTGGTCGCCACGCCGCTGATGATGGCCGTGCGCCACAGCCATCCGGCCCTGGCCGCGCTCGAAACCCAGGTCCCCGAACTGGCCGAGGTCAATCGCCACGCCGGCGCGCGGGCCCTGGGCTTTTTCGACCGGCGCCTGGCCGAAAGCGAATTCATCGCCGCCGACCGCGTCACCCTGGCCGACATCATCGCGGCCACCAGCATCGATTTCGCCCGCATGGCCCGGTTCAAGCCGCCGGAGGAGCTCGCCCATATCGGGCGCTGGTACGCCGCCATGATGGCGCGGCCGGCGGCCCAGGCCGGGATCTGACGCCGGCCCGATCCTGCCTCTCCGATACTACGGTCCCGGCCGTAGCATGGCGGGGGGCGCTGTGCGATTCACCCGGCGGGGTGTAAGCTCCGCGTTGAGGGGAAACGGGACCGGGTCGCCATGGCGCACCACGGATGGGATCGCAGAAGGATCACCGCCGGTCTGGCGGCGGGACTTGGCGCTGGACTGGCTTCGCCGCTCGCCGCGCGGGCCAACCCGGTCTTCGCCACCAGCGCCGACAGCCCGCTCGCCGCGCGTGACTATGCCCCGCCGACCGACCTCTTGACCCTGGCCGACGTCTATCAGCGCATGACCGCGCCGGTGAGGGTCAATGGCCAGGGTCCGTATCCCTTCGTCGTCGACACCGGCGCCAACCGGTCGGTGATCTCCATCGAACTGGCGGCGCGGCTCGGCCTGGCTGCCGGCCCGCGCGAAATGCTCCACGGCGTGGCCGGCGAGGAGATGGTCGCCGTCACCAGCGCCACGCTCAATCTGGGCGGCCGGGACCAGGCGGACACGGTGCTCTCGATGTTGCCGCAGATCTCGATCGGCGGCCCGGGCATGCTGGGCGTCGACCGGCTTCACGACCAGAGCCTGACCCTGGATTTCCAGGACCAGCGGCTTGAGATCGAAACCTCGCGCTATGCCCGCCGCGACCCCGGCGCGGTGACGGTCCACGCGCGGCGGCGCAGCGGCCAGTTGACCGTGGTCGACGCCGAACTGGCGGGCGCGCGCATGACCGCGCTGCTGGACTCCGGGGCCCAGAGCACCATCGGCAATATGGCGCTGTTTGAAATCGCCGTGACCAATGCGCCGGGGGTGAGCTGGACCGATGTCGCGATCATCAGCGCCACCGGCCAGACCATGGGGGCCCAGACCGCGACCCTGCCGCGCCTGCGCATCGGCGGCCTGCAGTTCCCCGCCTGGACCATCGCCTTCGCGGACCTGCACACCTTCAAGCTCTGGAACCTGATCGACCGGCCGGCTTTGTTGCTCGGCGTCGACGCGCTCAGCCGGTTCGAATCCGTCTCGCTTGATTTCGCCCGGGACGAGGTCCGTTTCCGGCTGCCCAAGCCCGTCTCCGCCCGGACCTGAGCGCGCGCGCCGGCGATATCCGGTGGCCGCGGGACCCAGCTTGGCGTTGGGAATTCAACGCGCCGGGGGTGAAAATCTTCGCCAAAAACCTTGCCATTTTCGGCCGGGCAAATCATCATTAGGCTATCGAATAACGCTTAGGCTCGGCTGCCCCTCAATACTCGATGTATCATCGACCCTGGGTTCCCACTCCCGATCTTTTCGAGATTTGATCCGTTCACGATCGTCGTGGGCGCGAAATACTTACGTCTAAGGGACTAGAAGATGACGACTGGAACCGTCAAATGGTTCAACGAGCAGAAGGGCTACGGTTTCATCCAGCCGGATGAAGGTGGCGCGGACGTTTTCGTTCACATTTCCGCCGTTGAACGCGCCGGCCTTCGGGGCCTGCGAGAAGGCCAGAAGGTGGGCTACGAGCTGGAGCGCGACAAGCGCAGCGGCAAGATGTCCGCGGGCAGCCTGTCAGCGACCTGATCGGGCGCTGATCCAATTCAAGGGCGGCCCGGTTCGCGCTGGGCCGCCCTTTTTCATGTCTGGGGTTGGGCGCCGCCGCGGCCGCTGCGTGCTTCGTGTCGGCCCAAAAAGGCCGGTGAGGAACTACCATCCAACCGTCTTGGCCGGGCTTGTCCCGGCCACCCATAGACGCGAATGGCGGGCGCGTGACCCGAACCGGGCCGCCCGCAACGATCGCGACTATGGGCCACCGGGACAAGCCCGGTGGTGACGGATAAGGGAAACCCGAGAAACATCTTACAGGAGCCCCCCTGTTACAGGAGCCCTCTGCGCTTGTCGAAGACGCCTGTCGAAGCACGCGCGTTGTCGGCCGCGCGCCGGGCCATGTTTCACCTCCGCGTCCGCCAGGTTTGCCCCGTCTCCGATCGCGTCTATGACTGCGCCTGCCGCATAGCCCGAGTGGGGAGACGAACGCCATGGCCCTCGACGCCGAGACCAGAGACCAGTTGATCGACACGGTGCGCCGGTTCGTGGCTGAACGGCTGCGCCCGATCGAGGCCCAGGTTTCGGAAAACGACGCCGTGCCCGACGAGATCATCGCGGAGATGCGCGAACTGGGCCTGTTCGGCCTCTCGATCCCGGAGGACTATGGCGGACTCGGCCTTTCGATGGAGGAGGAGTGCCTGGTCGGTATCGAACTGGGGCGCACCTCGCCGGCCTTCCGCTCGGTGTTCGGGACCAATGTCGGCATCGGCAGCCAGGGCCTGGTCATGTTCGGGAGCCAGGCCCAGAAGGCCCGATGGCTGCCTGGCATCGCCTCGGGCGAGACCGTCACCTCCTTCGCCCTGACCGAACCGGAAGCCGGATCGGACAGCGCCGCGGTCCAGACCCGCGCCCGGCGTGACGGCGACGTCTATGTGCTCGACGGCGCCAAGCGCTACATCACCAACGCCAACAAGGCCGGCCTGTTCACGGTCATGGCCCGCAGCGATCCGGACAAGAAGGGTGGGGCGGGCGTCTCCGCCTTCCTGGTCCCGCGCGACCTGCCGGGCCTGACCATCGGCAAGCCGGAAAAGAAGATGGGCCAGCAGGGCGCCCACATCTGCGACGTCAATTTCGACGGCGTCCGCGTGCCGGTCGAAAACCGGCTGGGCGGCGAGGGCGAGGGCTTCAAGGTGGCCATGCAGGTGCTGGACCGCGGCCGCCTGCACATCGCCGGGATCTGTGTCGGGGTCGCGGAGCGCCTGATCGCCGACTGCGTGGCCTATGCCAGCGAGCGCAAGCAGTTCGGCCAGGCCCTGTCCAGTTTCCAGATGGTCCAGGCGATGATCGCGGAGTCCAAGACCGAAGCCCTGGCCGCCAAGGCCCTGATGCTGGACAGCGCCAGGAAGCGCGACGCCGGCGACAATGTCACCCTGGAGGCCGCCGCGACCAAGCTGTTCGCATCGGAAATGGTCGGCCGCGTCGCCGATCGGGCGGTGCAGATCTTCGGCGGCGCGGGTTATATCGCCGACTACGGCATCGAGCGGCTGTACCGCGACGTGCGCATCTTCCGCATCTATGAGGGCGCCAGCGAGATCCAGAAGCTGATCATCGCCCGGGAGACCCTGAAGCGCGGCGGCTGACGGCGATATGACCTCCCCGATCGAGGATGCGATCTTCGCCGCCCTGGCGGAACTCGCGCCTGGCAAGAGCGTCGCGCCCGAGGCCATAGCCCGGGCCGTGGATCCCGAGGGCTGGCGCCGCCTGCTGCCCCAGATCCGCGCGACCGCGATCGGCCTGACGCGGCAGGGCCGACTGGTGATCCTCCGGCATGGCAAGCCCGCCGATCCCGACAGCCTGAAGGGCGTCTATCGCCTCCGCCCGCCCTGAAGGTCGGGGTGCGGCCTTAACCTGGGGCAGACTGGCGCGGGGCCGCGCGCCGCCGCTATATGCGGACCATGCCGCTCGACGCCCTGCTGGCCGAAATCAGAGCCTGCCGCGCCTGCGCCGGGGAGTTTCCGCATGAGCCGCGGCCCGTGGTGCGGGTCTCGGCCAAGACCCGGCTCCTGATCTGCGGCCAGGCGCCTGGCCGGCGCGTGCATGAAAGCGGCCTGCCGTTCGACGATCCGTCCGGCGACCGCCTGCGCGGTTGGATGGGGGTGGACCGCGAGACCTTCTACGGCCATCCGGCCATCGGCGTCGCGGCCATGGCCTTCTGCTATCCGGGCACGGACCCCAAGGGTGGCGACTATCCACCGCCGGCCCGTTGCGCGGCGCTGTGGCGGGCCCGGCTGATGGCGGAACTGCCCAAGGCCGAACTGACCTTGCTGGTGGGACGGCCGGCTCAGGCCTGGAGCCTCGGCTCGCGCGCCAGGGCTTCGATGACCGAAACGGTGATGGCCTGGCGCGACCTCCTGCCCGACATCATCCCGATGCCGCACCCGTCCTGGCGCAACACCGGCTGGCTGAAGCGCAATCCCTGGTTCGAAGACGAGGTCGCGCCCTATTTGCGCGCGCGCGTCGCGGCTATGTTGCAGCCATGATCCGCCTGTTCGTCGCGGCGCTGGCCGCCCTGGTCACGCTCAGCGCCTGCGTCCCGATCGTCCAACAGGCCGGGTCGCCCGGCGCCGCGTTCCAGGGACCCCGGCTGGAGGCGGAGGACTTCATCAGCTTCGACGGCGCGCGCCTGGCGATGAAGCATTGGAACCCGGACGGCGACCAGCCCTGGGCGGTGATCGTCGGCCTGCACGGAATGAACGACTATTCCAACGCCTTCCATCTGGCGGCGCCGGTCTGGGCCGCGGACGGGATCGCGACCTATGCCTATGACCAGCGTGGTTTCGGCGCCTCGCCGGGGCGCGGGATCTGGGGCGGCGACGGCCTGATGACCGAGGACCTGCGCACCTTCACCGCATTGATCCGCCAGCGCTATCCGCACGCGATCATCGCAGTCGCCGGAGTCAGCATGGGCGGTTCGGTGGCGATCGAGGCGTTCGGCTCCGCCCGGCCGCCGGCCGCCGATCGGCTGGTGCTGCTGGCGCCCGGCGTCTGGGGATGGTCGAACCAGCCGATCCCCTACGCCACCGCGCTCTGGATCACCGCTCACCTGGCCCGAAGCGCCGTGCTCAACCCGCCGGATTTCCTGGTCGACAAGGTCCAGCCCACCGACAATCATGACGAACTGGTCCGGATGGGCCGCGACCGGATGCTGATCTTCGGCGCGCGCACCGACACGCTTTACGGCGTGGTCGGGGCGATGGAGCGCGCCCAGAAGTCCATGGGCCGGCTCGCGGTCCCCACCGCCTATCTGGCCGGCGCCCATGACAAGATCATTCCCAAGGCGCCGATGATGCGCGCCGCGCGGCGGCTGAAATCGACCGACCGCTCGGCCTATTACGCCAATGGCTACCACCTGCTGTTGGTCGATCGGCAGGCCCAGGTGGTCTATCGCGACGTCGAAAGCTTCATTCGCGACCCGGCCGCGCCGCTGCCCTCGGGCGCGCCCACCATACCGGGCGCCCCGACGGCGGCCAATGCCCGCATGGCCAGGAGCGGCCAGTAGACTGGGCGCGTGCTTCGACACGCGCCCTTCAGGCGCTACTCAAAGCATGACGAATAATTGTGGAATTCCAAAGACTTCGTCATGCCGGGTAGGCGGCGCAGCCGCCATGTCGAAGCACGCCCCTCCGACGCCGCCCTCAGAGCGCGAACCCAGCCTCGGCGAAATCCAGCATCCGCTCGATCAGGGCCGCGGCGTCATCCTCGCGGGTCAGGCCTTCGGAGAGGGTGTGCAGGCGGTCGAACTCGGCGAAGCGGTTGTTGTGGATCATGCCGAGCACGAAATGGATCCGCCAATAGATCTCCTCCGGCGGCAGGTCCGGGCGGGCGATCAACAGCGCGTCGGCGAACCGGCGCAGGTGCGAGACGTCCGACCGCAGGGCCTCGCGCATCTCGTCGGTGCCCTCGCCGCGCGAGCGGATCAGGAACTGGGCCGAGATGCGGCGGTCGCCCCTGGGATCGGACCAGCGTACGGGCGGGGCGATCAGGGCCTCCAGGATCGCGCGGACCGGCGGCTTGCCGCCGTGGCGGTCGTGGGCCTCGTGCAGCATCCGCGCGCGGGCGCGGTTCAGTTCGGTCGAGCGGCGGCGGAAGATCTCCAGCAGCAAGGCGTCCTTGGAGCCGAAATGATAGTTGACCGAGGCCAGATTGACCCCCGCCTCGGCGGTGATGTCGCGGACCGAGACCTTCTGGAAGCCATGCACGGCGAACAGCCGCTCGGCGGCGTTGAAGACGAGCGCCTTGGTGGCGGCGTGGACTTCGGGGTCGTCAGCCTCCGCCTCGGGGTCGAGGGGGATGGCCGTGTTCACCGCACCAACTCGCGCATCGCCTTGTCCAACCCTTCCAGGGTCAGCGGGTACATCCGGTCGTTGACCAACTGGCGCATCACGCCGATCGAGGGCGTGTAGTCCCAGTGCCGCTCGCCGGTGGGGTTGAGCCAGACCACGCTGTCATAGAGCTGGGTCAGCCGGTCGATCCAGAGGGCGCCGGCCTCCTCGTTCCAATGCTCCACCGAACCGCCCGGATAGGTGATCTCATAGGGGCTCATGGTGGCGTCGCCCACGATGATGATCTTGTAGTCGTGGCCGTACTTGTGCAGCACGTCCCAGGTGTCGATCTTCTCGACGTTGCGGCGGCGGTTGTCCTTCCACACGCTTTCATAGAGGCAGTTGTGGAAGTAGAAGAACTCCATGGTCTTGAACTCGGTCTTGGCCGCCGAGAACAGCTCTTCACAGAGCTTGATGTGGCTGTCCATCGAACCGCCGATGTCGAAGAACAGCAGCACCTTGATCGAATTGCGCCGCTCGGGCCGCAGGACGATGTCCAGATAACCCTTGTTGGCCGTGCCCTTGATCGAGCCATCCAGGTCCAGCTCGTCGGGCGAGCCGGTGCGCGCGAATTTGCGCAGGCGGCGCAGGGCGATCTTGATATTGCGGGTGCCCAGTTCGACGGAGTCGTCGAGGTTCTTGTATTCGCGCTTGTCCCAGACCTTGATCGCCTTGCCGTGGCGGCCCTTGTCCTGGCCGATGCGGATGCCTTCGGGATGGAAACCGTTGGCGCCGAAGGGAGACGAACCGTCCTTGCCGCGACCGCCCTTCTTGTTGTTGTCGTCGTCGCCGTCGCCCTGTTCCCGGTCCTGCTTCATCCGCTCGGCGAGCATTTCCATCATCTTGTCGAAGCCGCCCATCTCCTCGATCATCCGCTTTTCCTCATCGGTGAGGAACTTGTCGCTCATGGCCTTCAGCCATTCGGCGGGAATGTCCGAGGAAAGGCCCAGTTCGACCTTCTCCAGGCCCTTGAAGACGTGGCCGAAGACCCGGTCGAACTTGTCGAGGTTGCGCTCGTCCTTCACCAGGGCGGCGCGCGAGAGGTAGTAGAAGTCGTCGACCGAGTGATCGATCACATCCCGGTCCAGCGCCTCCATCAGCAGCAGATATTCCTTCAGCGTCACCGGCACCTTGGCCTGACGCAGCTCGGTGAAGAAGTTCATGAACATGGGCGGCTCACGCGTGTCGAACAATCGTTTGGATGAGATTGGGCGCGCGCGGGGCCGGTGTCCAGTGCGAGATGGGTTTTCGGGGCTTGGCCGCCTCCAAGCGCGAACAGCGTGAATGCGTTGACCTTGATCGCCCGGCTGAGTCACCTTAATGTGACCTCATGTGGTCACGAAAGATCGTCTCATGAAGTCGATGCAGGTTCGAGATGCGAAGGCCAAGCTGTCGGCCCTTATCGAGGCGGCGGAACATGGCCAACCAACGACCATTACACGCCATGGTCGGGCCGCCGCCGTTCTTGTGCCGGTGGCGGACGCCCGTCGGCTCTACCCTGACAATCGCCCCTCCTTGGTGGATTTTCTGCTGTCGTTTCCCGGCGGCGTGGAATTCGATCGTGATACGACGCCGATGCGTGAGATCGATCTTTGAGTTCGGGCTATCTGCTTGACACTTCGGTTCTTTCTGTGTTTGCGCCTGACAGGCTGGCGCTCGATCCGAGCTTGTCGGAATGGTTTCGAAGGCGCGCCGAGACGCTGTATTTGTCTGCCGTGACCGTGGCGGAAATCGAACAAGGCCTATGCAAGCTGAACCGTGCTGGCGGCTTGGAACGCGCGGCGCGCCTTACGGCATGGCTGGACACCTTGCTGGACGATTTCGCGGATAGGGTCTTGGCGTTCGACGCCCGGGTCGGCCGCATCGCCGGCCGGCTTTCGGATCACGCGGTCGAGATCGGACGCCATCCCGGATTCGCCGACGTGGCGATCGGCGCGACCGCCGCAGCGCACGATCTGGTCTTATTAACCCGGAACGGCCGGCATTTCCAACCGCTGGGGATCGCCTTTGCTGACCCGTTGGAGGGTCCCTTTTAGAGAATTTCAATCCGCGACGAGGTTCCAAGCGCGGAGTTCCTCAAGCGAATAGGGGATTGGCCCCGGCTTGCGGTGCGCGCGCCGATGGCATCGCGGGCACAGGACGAGCAGATCGCTCACCTTCGTTATGCGCCTCCCTTGAGCTATCGGATCGAGATGGTGAACGTCGAACATGCCGCGATCATCAGCCTCAAATTTGCAGATCTCGCAGGTGCCGACGCGATAACGGGATAGGTTTGCAGACCAAGCCTCCGCGACGACGCGATAGTCTCGCGACAAGAAGGCTTGTTCACGCGTCCTTCGTTCGCCCTCCAATACACCTTCCGGGGCTTCGGTAATCCAGGCGGGGCGAACCTTCGAAATTGGCAGAGATAACAAATCCTTTACTTCGGCCTGCAGTGTCTCGTGCTTGATTTTGATAACGGTGCCTTGGCGGCCGAGTTGTTTTTTTAGTTCGTTCGACACCTCAGCCATGCGGAACTCGCACAGCCAATCAACCGGAGCCGTGTGTTGGCAACCGACAGGAAAATCAAGGCGGTGTCGATATCCCTCGCCAGTCCAGCGCCCGACGATAAACGTACGGTTCTTTTTGTGCGGCATGCAAATGAGATCGTCTCGGAGTATCTCGTGCAAGAAGGACCAGAGTTGCCCCGTCCAGTTTGACCATGTTCTTCCGGAATCATCAGGATAGGCTTGCGCAAGGATTTTATAAATTTCCGAGCGATCGGTTGCGTGAGAAATGTCGCTAATCCTACCCCAGCCAAGAATTGCGTGCCCTGTTCCAAAGGCGCGGTCGAATTTCTCATCGTATTGCCCGCCACGTATCATCCAAAGCGCCACTTGTTTCCCCTCACTCTCGCCGCAGGATGAACTCCCGGTCGCGGCTCTCGCCGACCGCGAACTCATACTCGCCCGCCTTCACGAATCCATGGCGCTCGTAGAGCCGTTGCGCGCCGTGGTTCCGTGACCAGACGCCGATCCAGAGCGGGCGATTCAGCGCGGTCAGCCAAGCGAGCGCGGCGTTCATGAGCCGCGATCCCGCGCCAAGCCCCTGGGCCTCTTTCACCACATAGAGCCGCTTCAGCTCGCCGTCGTCCGGCGCGGCGTCGGGGTGGGGCAGGGTGTTGGGGCCGGCGAGGGCGTAGCCGATCGCCTGGCCGTCCGCCTCGACGATCCAGAGGCCATGAGCGGGGTCGGCGGCCCATGCGGCGTAGCGTTCCGGCGCATGCGCGTCGTCCAGGAAGGTCCGCAGGTCTTCCGGCGGGTAGAGGTGGCCGAAAGTCGTGGTGAAGGTCGCGCGGCCGAGCCGGGTCAGGGTTGCGGCGTCATCCGTTCCCGCCCGCCGCAACACGCTCGACTCCACGTTTCGCCCTCGCCAGTCCGCCCGGTTCGCGTAGACTGGCGGCCATGAGCCTCGCCCTCTACACGCATCCCGATATGCTCGCCCACAAGCCCGGCTTCAACCATGTGGAGCGGCCGGAGCGGCTCGCCGCGGTGATGGGCGCGCTGGACGACGCCAGCGATCTCGATCTTGAGCGCCGCGAAGCCGAGCCGATCTCGACCGAGGATCTGCTTGGGGTTCACCCCCGGCGTTACATCGACACGATCCTGGCCGTTGAACCCGCCGGCGGCCGTTATTCGCTCGATCCCGACACCCACCTGGCGCCCGGAAGCGTCAAGGCGGCGTTGCGGGCGGCCGGCGCCGTCACCCAGGCCGTGCGCGCCATCGCGGCGGGCCGGGCGGACCGGGCGTTCTGCGCCGTGCGGCCGCCGGGGCATCACGCCGAGCCGGAGCAGGGCATGGGCTTCTGCATCTTTTCCAATGTCGCCATCGCCGCGCGCGCGGCCCAGGGCGCCGGTTTTGCCCGCGTCGCGGTGATCGACTTCGACGTCCACCACGGCAACGGCACTCAGGCGGTGTTCGAGGGCGACCCCGGCCTGTTCTTCGGTTCGATCCATCAGTGGCCGCTCTATCCGGGCACCGGCGCGCCGTCCGAGCACGGGGTCGGCAATGTGTTCAACGCGACCGTCGCGCCCTTGTCGCCGCGCGAGGCCTGGCGGGCGGCGTTCGAAGGGCTGATGACGCCGCTCGACGCCTTCGCCCCGGACCTGATCATGATCTCCGCCGGTTTCGACGCCCACGCCCGCGACCCCCTGGCCGAACAGATGCTGGAGGCGGAGGATTATGCCTGGGCCACCCGCGCCATCGCCGCGGTGGCCCGGTCGCGCTGCGGCGGACGTATTGTTTCCTCGCTCGAGGGCGGCTACGACCTTGAGGGGCTAAGTCGCTCCGTCTTGGCCCATGTGCGGGCGCTCCGGGAGGCATGATGGCGGCTGGCTGCCTTTTCGAGCGCGCGCGTTCCCTCCCTTGTCCATGCCGATCGACACCCTAGGCCCGGACCACAAGGCGTCCGCGGTCCGCGACGTCGCGGCGAGGGCTGGATCCGCCGAGGCGCCTGGACGCCCAGGGAGCATCACGCTCGCGCGCCATGGCGAGCCGAACATTTCCCGCAAGGTCAACCTGTCGTCGTCCGAGTACGCCGCCTGGTGGGCGCGCTACGAGGAGACCGGCCTTCTCCCTGGCCAGAGCGCGCCGGAGCGGCTGCGCGCCGCGGCCGCGCGCGCCGGCCTGATCCTGTGCTCGACGCGGCCGCGCGCGATCGAATCGGCGCGCGCCGTCGCCGGCGACCGGGAGGTGGAGATCAATATCCGCTTCATCGAGGCGCCGCTGCCGCCGCCGCGCTGGCCGAACTGGTTCAAGCTCTCGCCGCGCCACTGGGGCGTGGTGTCGCGGTTCTGGTGGTGGTTCTTCAACCACCATGACGGCCAGGAGCGGCGCCGGGCGGCGCAGTTGCGCGCCGACGAGGCGGCGGATTATCTGATGGCGCTGACCGCGGCCGGGGACGACGTCCTGGTCATCGCCCATGGGTTCTTCAACTTCATGATCGGGCGCAGCCTCAAGCGGCGCGGCTGGTCGCTGGCCGAGAACAACGGCCATAAATACTGGGCGTCGCGCCTGTTCGTCCGGCGCGGCTGAGCCCGCGATGTAGGCGGACGTGGGGGCTCGCTTCCGGGGCGCGAAATTAAACGCGGACGGGTGCGTTGCTCCGGCGCGGGCCGCCGCCTAAGCTGGACTGACACCAGGGTTCGTATTGATGCCAAACAACTCATCCGCTGCGCAGGAGGTCTCGGAACTGACCTTCGAGCAGGCTCTGGCCGAGCTGGAGAAGATTGTTGGCGAACTGGAATCCGGCCAGGCGCCTCTTGAACGGTCCATCGAAATGTACGAACGGGGCGCTGCGCTGAAGGCGCATTGTGAGAAACGCCTGGAGGCCGCCAGATTGCGCGTTGAGAAGATCGTTATGGGTCCCCAGGGCGCCGTAGGCGTCGAGCCGGCGGAGTTTTCGTAAAAAGCCGACATGAGCCAGACCGCCGCCATCCAAACCCTGGGCCAGCGTATCGCGGAAGCCGCGGACTTGGTGACCGTCGCCCTCGACGCGCTCCTGCCGCGCGCCGACGGGCCCGAACAGCGCCTGACCGAGGCGATGCGCTATGCCGCCCTCGGGCCCGGCAAGCGCCTGCGCCCGTTCTTCGCGCTGGAAACCGCCAAGATGTTCGACGTCGAGGAGCGGCCGGTGCTGCGCGCGGCCTGCGCGCTGGAATGCATCCACGCCTACAGCCTGGTCCACGACGACCTGCCGTGCATGGACGACGACGACCTGCGCCGCGGCCGGCCCACCGTGCACAAGGCCTACGACGAGGCCACCGCCGTGCTGGCGGGCGACGCCCTGCTCACCGTCGCCTTCGAGATCCTGGCCGATCCAGACACCTACCCGAAGGGTGACGTGCGGGCCGAACT
>DATAYD010000081.1:0-64607 GCA_036272715.1 Caulobacteraceae bacterium
CAAGACCGTGGCCCTTGAACTCGCGACCCATGGCGTCACCGCCAACTGCATCAGCCCGGGCTATGTCTGGACCCCGCTGGTCGAGCACCAGATCCCCGACACCATGAAGGCCCGCAACCTGACCCGCGAACAGGTGATCAACGACGTCCTCCTGGAAGCCCAGCCGACCAAGGAATTCGTCACCTCCGACGAGATCGGCGCCCTGGCGGTGTTCCTGTGCTCCGACGCGGCCAAGCAGATCACCGGCGCCAACATCTCGGTCGACGGGGGTTGGACCGCGGCATAGGGGCGGATGCGTGCTTCGGCACGGCCGCCACGCGCCCATCCTCCAACTGGCGTTCCCGGCCCCGGCTTCCTATCTTGGCGCCCATGCCCGACACCTCACCCTCCCTCTCCGACGACCTGGTCGCCGCCTTCCAGATCGATCAGCGGCCCGTGCGCGGGCGGATCGTGCGGATGGGGCCGATGGTCGACGACATCCTCAACCGCCACGCCTATCCGGAGCCTGTCGCCAACCTCCTGGGCGAAGCCTGCGCGCTGGCCGCGCTGGTCGGCGCCAGCCTGAAGTTCGAGGGCCGGCTGATCCTGCAAGCCCAGGGCGATGGGCCGGTGGCCTTCGTCGTGGCCGATTACGACACCTCCGGCGCCCTGCGCGGCTATTGCCGTTTCGACGCCGACAAGGTCGCCGAGGCGTGCAAGGGCTTCGCGCGGCCCGGGGCCAAGAGCCTCCTGGGCGACGGCCTCTTCATCATGACCATCGACCAGGGCGAGGACACCGAGCGCTATCAGGGGATCACCCCGATCGAAGGCGAAACCCTGGCCCTGTGCGCCGAGCACTATTTCGCCCAGTCGGAACAGACCCCGACCCGCGTGCGCCTGGCGGTCGGCCAGGTCCAGACGGACGCCGAGCCGCATTGGCGCGCCGGCGGGCTGATCCTGCAGAACGTCGCCGAGGATGACGCGCGCGGCCCGACCCGCGACGCCTGGGACACCGCCCAGGCCCTGTTCGAGACCCTGGGCGAGGACGAACTGATCGACCCGACCATCGCGCCCGGGCAACTGCTGTTCCGGCTGTTCCACGAGGACGGCGTGCGCCTGTTCGAGGCCAAGCCGGTGCGCGCCTTCTGCCGCTGCTCGCCCGAGCGGATCCACAGCGTCATCGGCTCGTTTCCGGCCGAGGAGCGCGCCGAAATGGTCGAGGGCGACGGCAAGATCCGGGTGACCTGCGAATATTGTTCGCGGGTCTATGAGGTCGAGCCCGAGGCGGTGAGCGGCTAGGGTCCGGGCGGCGGCGCGGCCGGCGGTTGGCTGATCGCCGCGGCGAGCCTTGGCAAGACGTGCTCTGGCAACGCCTGTTCGACGAACCTTGCGGCGCCCTGCGCGTCAAACACGCGGTCGAATTGGAACGCAGCGCCGTTGTCGATCGTCCGCTTCATCATGTCCGCGTCCGACAGGCCGAGGATGTCGGCGATCAGGGCGCGGGTCGCGCCCATGTGCGTAAAGGCCAGGACATCGGCGCGATCGAGCAGGCCGATGGCCTCCGTCAGGAACCCGCGCACGCGGACCCGGGCGCGGGCGCCGCTCTCCGAGCCGTTGGCGGTGCAGTAGGGATCGATGTCCATCTCGGGATCGTAGGTGGTCCCATAGTCGCGTTCGTTGAGCTCCGGGCGGATCCTGGGCTCGACGGGCATCAGGTTCATCTGGTCCAGGGCGATCCGCGCCGTCTGCCGCGCGCGGGTATATTCGGAGGCGAAGACCTCGAGCGCGAAATTGCCCGGCTTGGCCCAGCGCGGGTCGATGCCCGCCAGAACCCCGGCGGTGTTGAGCGCCTGGCGGATCCCATTGCTGGTCAGGCAGATGGCGCTGTCGTTGTAATTGTAGAAGCTCGGGTCCTCATTCGCGGTGCTGCCGCCGTGACGGACGAGAATCAATCGATTCATGGCGCGCCTCCGTTCGGGCCGCGGTCAGGTGGACGACGTGGGCCCGCTCGCGGGCGTCGCGGTCGGGCTTCGCCGCCGGCGCTGGCGCTGGACGTGCTGGTTCCAGGCGGCCGTGCGGTCGCGAATGAAATTGGCCACGTCGGAACCGGAGGTCAGCGGCGGCGCGGCTTCCTCATAGTGGCCCTTTTCATTGCGGATCGGCAAGGCGGCGACCTTGGCGGCATGGATCAAGTCGATCTTGGACGGCTTCGAAGAGCTCGGGTGATGGCCGCTGGACACCGGCACGGCGACGCCGTCGATCGGATCGTCCGCGCGGGGCTGGTCCAGGGTCAGGACATCGGCCAGGCTGGCCGCCGCCGCGTCGCGGGCCGTCAGGGTCTGGGTCGCCCAACGGTCGTGGATGGTGCGGAGCACGGAGGTGTGGTCGATGCGCCCGGCGGCGGCGCGGAACACCGTTCCCGCCTCGATCAGCGGCGAGACCAGGACGGCGGGAACGCGCAGCCCGAAGCGGGTGAAGTCGAAGTCGAACTCGCCGGTCGCGCCGTCTCCCGGCGGCGTGGCGTCGTTCGGCGGCGCGACGTGGTCATAGTTCCCGCCGTGTTCGTCATAGGTGATGATCAGCAGCGTCGAGGCCCAGGCCTTGCCGTTGCGCACCGCGTAATAGACGTCGTGGATCAGCGCCTCGCCGGCGGCGACGTCGTAATTGGGGTGCTGGCTGTTGCCGCTGGCGTCCCAGCTTGGTTCGAGGAAGCTGTAGGCCGGCAAGGTTCCGGCGTCGCAGCGCTCCTGAAAATCCCGGAAATGCCCGAAATGGCGCTCATCGGCGCCCTGGGTGTCGGGAAAGTCGTGGCGGGTGAGCGGTTCGCGATTATAGCCGTAGATCGCCCAGTCGAGCCCCTTGTCCTCCAGCCGCCCGAAGATGCTGGGGCAGGTGAAGATCTTGGTATGATCGTCGAGATGCCCCTGGGAGGTGCCCGCCGCCGCGAAGGCGCGATTGGGCATGGTCATCGTGGGGGCGGAGGCGAACCAGGCGTCGCACACCGCGTAGCCCTTGGCCAGGCCCGACAGGATCGGCAGCAGTTCGGGCGTGTACATGCCCATGATGTCGGTCTCGACCGCATCGGAGAGTGTGTCCTTGTAGTGTTTCGACAGATCAGACGCGATCGCGGATTTGAAGTTCTTCACGAAGCCCTGGTTGTCCGGAACCGCGCCGGGATCGGGATCGTCGGTGGAGAACAGTTGATAGTTGGTGTTCTGGAATCCCTCCCCCGGATCGGCCCCGGGCATGGTGTAGGGATGCGGATCGCTCGCCTGGATCTTGTAGACTTGGATCTGGCGGCCGATGTCGTCGGGGTTCCATTCCTTCCCGGTCAGGCCATCGAAGTCATGCCCCGCCGGCGACCGATTACCGCTGTCCTCATAGAGGAACCCCAGCATCTGGTCGAAGGACCGGTTCTCCAGCATGAGCTGGACGATATGGTCGATTTTACCGAGCTGATTGGCCATGACCGCCCTACCCGACTGAAGTCCGCGAGGGTCAGGTTAGGCGGGGGTTGCGACACGCCGGTGAACGCCAAGCTTGCATTCCACACATCTCGAACATCCGCGCCGATCCCTTCTCCCCTTGTGGGAGAAAGGTTCTACGCCCCCGCCCCCAGATACTTGTCGAACCAGGCGATGATCCGGCGGTTCAGGTCCTGGACGTGGTCGGGGCGGCGGACGCCGTGGCCTTCGCCAGGATAGATGATCAGGCTGGTCGGCACGCCCTCGGCGTGCAGGGCGTGCCAGAACTCCAGCGACTGGGGCGCCGGAACCTCGACGTCGCGCTCGCCGACGAAGATGAAGGTCGGGGTCTTGGCGTTCTTGATGAAATTGATCGGGGACTCGGCGTTGTAGATCGCCGGGTCGTCATAGGCCGAGGCCCCGAAGAACGGAATCATCCATTCGTCGATGCCGTTCTGGCCATAATAGCTGATCCAATTGGCGATGCCGGCGCCGGCCACCGCGGCGTGGAAACGCTGGCTCTGGGTCACGCCCCACATGGTCATGAAGCCGCCATAGCTGCCGCCATAGAGGCCGAGGCGGCGGTCGTCGACCGGAGCGATCTTTTCCACCGCGTCGACGCCCGCCATCACGTCGCGCCAGTCGCCGCCGCCGAAGTCGCGCCGGTTGGCCGCGGTGAAGGCCTCGCCCTGGCCATAACTGCCGCGCGGATTGGGCAGGAACACGAAGTCGCCATGGGCGACCAGGTCATGGAGGGTCCCGTGCGAGGCGTAGCGCGGCCGCGACGCGGCGCTGGGGCCGCCATGCACATTGACGATCATCGGGTAGGCGCGGCCGGGGTCCAGTTGAAGCGGAGTCAGCAGCCAGCCCTGGACGTCGTGGCCCTCGCTGGTCCAACTGACGCTGCGCATGGCCAGGTCCGGCTTCAACCCGTCGTTGTCGTGGGTGATCGGGCGCGGGGCGGCGATCTTGCCGACGTTGATCGCGGGCGGGTGGGCGAAATCCTGGATGACGGTGGCGGCGATGGCGCCGTCGGCGGTCAACTGGACCTCGCCGTTGAAATCGGCGGCGGCGAACAGCACCGGCCCCGACCACAGGACATGGGCGCTCCTCTTGGCCGGATCGACCGCGATGATGGCGTTCCTGTCGCCGATGAGGGCGGTGGCGATCAGGTCGTGGCCGCGCCAGTCGACGCTGGTGAAGGTGCCCTTGAAGCCGGGGGTGCGGTCCATGAGGTCGCCGCCGTCCAGCGGGATCGTGTAGAGGTCGCCGCCGACCGAGCCGAAATCGCTCATCAGGCCGCCGATCAAGCCGACCGTCTTGCCGTCCGGCGAGACGCGCGGATAGTTGATCTGGAATTTCGGCGCGGCCAGCACCTTTTCCGCGCCGGTCTCGGCGTCGAAGGTTTCCAGCCTGGCGACCCACCAGTTGTTGTCGCCATTGCCCTTGGCCGCCGTGGCGATGAAGCCGGCGCCGTTGGGCGTCCAGTCATATTCGTAGACGAAGGTGTCGGCCGGCGAGACATAGCGCGGCGCCCCGCCAGTGCGGGATACGACCGCGATGCGCTGCTCGTCGTTGACCTCGCCGATTTCCCCGACCAGGGGCGCGCCAGCCTGGGTCGCGCCGATCTTCTTGTGCGCGTTGGGCGTGGCCAGGATGGCGATCCGCGCCCCGTCCGGCGACCAGCGCGGCTGGCCCGCCACCCCGGTCAGGGCGGCGACGACGCGCGGCTCGGCGCGGTCGACCACGAACAGGCTGACCGCGAAACCGTTGTCGGACGTGGCGAGGAAGGCGAGGGACGCGCCGTCGGGCGACCAGGCCGGGGCGGCATAGGCGCAGGTCGCGCAGGGGTCGATGGTCCTCAATATGGTCCCGTCATGGGCCGAACGGATCACCAGCGCCGCGTGCGGCCGTTCCGCCTCCTCGCCGGTCTCGGTGGACTCGACGTCGGCGATCCGATCGCCGGCCGGGGCGAGGGCCAGGTCGTGGTACTGACGCACCGGCGGCGCCGAGGCGATCTGCAGGACGGCCGCGGCGAGAAGCGCAATCATCAGGGTTCATCCGAATCGGCGAGTTGGACGCGACGGTCGCGGCGGGGCCAGGGAGGACGGCTTGAGGCTTGGCGGCTCAATCGCGCGGCCGCGGCTTCAGGAACGACGGGTCGCGGAACGGCGCGCCCTGGACCATGCGCTCATGGAAACCGGGCGCGCGCGGCCCCGCCGGCCCCGGGCGCCGCCAGCGCATAGGCGTCCAGGGCGCTGGCCAGATGCACCGTCCCGTCCCGCCGGAACGCCTCGCCGGCGGCCGCGAAATCCAAACCCATGCCGTTTCCTCCCTGAAAGCCGGCGCGGGGATGATCAGGCCGCGCCGGGGCGGATGCAAGCCCTCGGCTTCACCGTACTCGGCCGGCCGCGACCGGGCCTGATCGCCGGTATTCGCGAGCGGGGTTGGCAGCCCCTAGCGCGCCCTTTTTCGAGTGCGGCCTTAGCTGGCTTCGTCGAACACCCCGTCCAGGCCCTGTTCGCGGACCTTGCGGTAAAGGGTCGAGCGGCCGATGCCGAGGCGGCGGGCGACTTCGCTCATATGGCCGGAATAGATCTCGATGGCGTGCTGGATCAGGTCGCGCTCGATCTGCTCCAGGGTGCGCAGGTGGCCGCGCTCATCCAGGATCCGCACCGGCGATTCCGCCAGCGGGATCTCGGCCATCAGCTCCTCGGCCGAGGGGATCGGCTTCGGCGCGGCGGGCAGGGCCTCCGGCGCCGGCGCCGGCGCCTTCAGGCCGGAAATCGCCGGGAAATCATAGGGCTGCAGATAGGGCGCGTCGGCCAGCACGATGGCGCGATAGACCGCGTTCTCCAGTTGGCGGACATTGCCCGGCCAGTCATGAATGGCCAGGAGGCCCATGGTCTCGGGCGTGGCCCCGACCACGCGCTTGCCTTCCTCGACATTGAAGCGGCGGATGAAATGCTCGACCAGGGACGGAATGTCCTCACGGCGTTCGCGCAAGGACGGCGCCTCGATCGGGAACACGTTCAGCCGGTAATAGAGGTCCTCGCGGAACCGACCCTCGGCCACCTGCTGGGCCAGGTCGCGGTTGGTAGCGGAGACGATCCGCACATCGACCTTGACCGGCCGCTTGGAGCCGACCGGGTCGATCTCGCCTTCCTGCAGCGCGCGCAGCAGCTTGACCTGCATGTCCAGCGGCAGTTCGCCGACCTCGTCCAGGAACAGGCTCCCCCCGGTGGCTTCCTGGAACTTGCCCAGGTGCTTGTCGGTGGCGCCGGTGAAACTGCCCTTTTCGTGGCCGAACAGGATGGATTCGACCAGGTTCTCCGGCAGGGCGCCGCAATTGACCGCCACGAACGGCTTGCCGGCGCGCTCCGAGCCGCCGTGCAGGGCGCGTGCGATCAGCTCCTTGCCAACCCCGCTCTCGCCCAGGATCAGGATCGGGATCGACGACTTGGCCGCCCGCTCGCCCAGCCGCTTGACCATGGTCATGGCCGGCGAGGCGCCGATCAGGTCCTCGAAATTGATGCGCCCGCTCGACCGCTTCTTCAGCCGGTCGACCTCGCCCTTGAGGTCGCCGAGCTGCAGGGCGTTGCGGATCGAAACCATGATCCGTTCCGGCGAGACCGGCTTGACGAAGAAGTCCTGGGCCCCGGCCTGCATGGCCTGGACCACGGTGTCGATGCCGCCGGTCGCGGTCAGCACCACCACGGGCTGGGTGAAGCCGCGCAAGCGCAGTTCCTTCAGCGTGGCCAGGCCGCCGAGGCCCGGCATGACCAGATCGAGCATGATCGCATCGGCCGCGCCGCCGGCGCTCAGGCGGTCGATCGCCTGCTCGCCACTTTCGGCGTGAGCGACCGCCAGGCCCTCGCGCTCCAGCACCGCCTGGATCAAGCGGCGTTGGGTCGGATCATCATCGACGACGAGAACCGTCTTGGTCATACAGAAATACACCCACCTGTTCGCCGCCCCTGCATGGGGGCGGCTGACGTTGGCCTTGTTCTAACCGGGTGAGGTAAAGGGCGGGTTGAGGGGGTGTTCCCGAGTCCTTAACGGCGGGCGCCGAGACTCCCCCGTTTGATGGGAAGGGGTTCATCCCTGTCGCCTGTCCGCCAACGGGAGTGGTTCGCCACGGTTCCCCACAAGACTCGACATTCGCCGCGCCGCTTTCGTTTGCGGGGGGGGAGGCCGGCGGCATAGGATCAGGCCATGACCGTGCACCAGAAGCCCGAGACCCTGACCGAAGCCCTGCCGGAGTGGCGGCTCGACGACCTCTTCAGCGGCCGTGACGATCCCAGGATCGACGCCCAGTTGGCCGCCGCGACCGCCGCCAACGACGCCCTGATCCGGATGAAGGGCCAATTCGTCGGGGCGCGGGCCGATCCCATGCGCCTGGGCATGATGCTGGCCGAGGCGATCAACCTCTATGAGGGCGGGGTGAACGGGCTTTGGGCGGTCGGCGCCTATGCCTCGCTGTCGAGTTCGATCGCCCGGGACGATCCGGCCTGGGCCAAGTTCGAGGCCGATACGCGCGCCCGCGCCGCGGCGATCGGGGCCGAGACCCTGTTCTTCACCCTGGAGCTGAACCAGCTTGAGGAGTGGGAGATCGAGGCCGCGCTCAGGGCCGAGCCCGCGGCCGCGCGGTTCCGGCCGTGGCTGCGCCGGGTGCGCGCCGGCCGGCCGCATGAACTGTCCGCGGACCTGGAGCGCTTGCTGGTCGACCGCGCGCCCGCGGTCGCCAACTGGACCCGGCTCTATGACGAAACCCTGGGCAAGCTGGTGGCGCGTATCGGCCGCGAGGAGCTGACCCTGTCGGAGGTGCTGAACCGCCTCTCGGATCCCGATCCGGTGCGCCGCAAGAGCGCCGCCCAGGCCCTGGCCAAGGCGCTGGAGGAGCGGGCCTCGACCCTCGCCCTCTGCCTCAACACCGTGGCCCAGGAAAAGCAGGTCGAGGATCGCTGGCGCAAATTCGCCGCGCCCGCCGATTCCCGGCACCTGGCCAATGAGGTCGACGCCGAGGCGGTCGCCGCGCTGGAGGGCGCCGTCCACGAGGCCTATCCGCGCATTTCGCACCGCTATTACGCGTTGAAGGCCAGGGTTATGGGCAAGAAGACCCTCGACTACTGGGACCGTAACGCCCCGCTCGACCAGGCCCAGCCCCGCCGCTACGGCTGGGACGAGGCCAAGGCGATCGTGCTGGACGCCTATCGCGGCCTGGCCCCGGCCTTCGCCGACAAGGCCGAGACCTTCTTCCAGAACCCCTGGATCGATGCGCGGCCGCGCGCCGGCAAGTCCTCCGGCGCCTATTCACATCCCGTGACCGCCGACCGGCACCCCTATGTGTTCATGAACTATATGGGCGAGCGGCGCGACGTGCTGACCCTGGCCCACGAGCTGGGCCACGCGGTGCACCAGACCCTGGCCGCGCCCCTGGGCACGCTGCTGGCCGACACGCCCCTGACCCTGGCCGAGACCGCCTCGATCTTCGGCGAGGGCCTGGTGTTCGAACGGCTGCTGGCCGAGGCGACGCCCGCCGATCGCCGCGCCCTGCTGGCCGGCAAGATCGAGGACGGCCTCAACACCGTGGTGCGCCAGATCGCCTTCCACCGCTTTGAGACCCGTTTCCACGACGCCCGCCGCCAGGGCGAGGTCGCGCCGGCCCAGATCGGCTCGATCTGGCTGGAGGTGATGGGCGAGAGCCTGGGGCCGGCCGTGCGGCTGGGGCCAGGCTATGAGCACTATTGGGCCTATGTCAGCCACTTCGTGCACGCGCCGTTCTATGTCTACGCCTATGCGTTCGGGAACCTGCTGGTCGAGGCCCTGATGGAGGCCCGCCGCCGGGATCCGGACGGCTTCGCCCCGCTCTATGAGGACCTCCTGGCCGCCGGCGGTTCGCGCACCTATGTCGAAGCCCTGAAACCCTTCGGCCTCGACCCGCGTCAGAAGAGCTTCTGGGACAGCGGCTGCGCCGGCCTGGAACGCCTGGTCGACGAGTTCGAAGCACTGGTCTGAGCCGTGAGCTAGATGTTTAGAATCGATCATGTTTATGATTTTGGATTGATTCAATCCAAAATCATCGTGATCTAGACGGAGTTCAGGCGGACGAAGCTACGGCCGCGGACGGTGGGCGGCGTCGTGGACGTTCAAGAGAGCGGGTGTTTTCTCCGTCGCCGCCTACGTCTTCGTATGGGGTTTGAGCGAGGCCAGCATTTCACGCCGGAGAATGACGTTCAGGCGGGCTTGATACCCCTTCCCCTGCGATTTGAGCCAATCCAGCACGTCGGCATCAATGCGGGCTGTGATCTGCTGTTTCACCGGCCGATAGAAGCGGCCTCGAACGGCGGCGTTCAACTGTTCGTCGGTCAACTCGGGGGCGTCGCTGGTGTCGATCCGGTCGTCCGGCCGAGTCGCCAGCTTGGCCAGGTGGTCGTGTTGCGCCTTCGTCAGCGGCGGCAGGGCGTCCAAGGTGTAGCTAACCGTTTTCGTCTTCATAGCGTCGCCTCTCTCGCGGCGTGGCCCGTCGCGCTGAGATCATGCGGATAACCTCCACCCGGCCACCCTCGGCGTCTTCCTCGGTCATCGCGTGGGCCACGACCAGAATCACGAAGCCGCCGACCGCTCCGAACGTCCGCCATCTCTGTTCGCCGCCCTCAATGCGATCCTGCACCGAGAGATGCAGGGGGTCACGAAACACCTGACTGGCTTCCTCGAAACTCACTCCGTCATGCTTGCGATGATTGGAGCGGTTCTTCGCCTCGTCCCATTCGAAGCGAATGCCGGTCACAGCATCGATATAATTATATTTTTGTCGTTATACAAGTGCATCGTCTCCCTCGTTGGCCGCCGAGGTGGTTCGCACCGCAACGGCCAATTATCCTCGAGCGCTGAAGAACCCGCCGCCTCAGCCGTTCCCGGAAACCTCCACCGGCGCGGGCTCGCCGCCGCCGACCCAGCGATAGGCCACGCCCGCGATCGCCGCGCCGATCAGGGGCGCGACCCGGAACAGCCAGAGCTGCTGGAGCGCCCAGCCGCCGGCGAACAGCGCCGGGCCGGTGCTGTTCGCCGGGTTCACCGAGATGTTGGTGACCGGGATGCTGATCAGATGGATCAGGGTCAGGCACAGGCCGATCGCGAACGCCATGGTCAGCACGGTCAGGCCGAACGCCAGCGATACGCCCAGAAATCCGATCCCAAGCGCGGGAAAGGCCGCCGCCAGCACCGCCGCCCCGCAGCCGCCCAGCACCAGCCACGCCGTTCCGATGAATTCCGCCGTCATTTCCGGATCATCGCCCGCGTCCTCTCTTGATCGTTTTGGCGACCTTGACCTGAACAGGCCCGCCTTCGACAAGGCGAGGTGGAGCAACAGGCGCGCTCACGCGCCCAACATGTCCCCAAATTTACGTTTCACCGTCATCGCCGCGCTTGTCGCGGCGACCCATGCCGTGCATTCGCCGGTAAAGATTCGAATAGAGGCCCGGAAACGAATTGGGTGGGACAGAAACATCCCGCGACCACGCGGCGCTTGCGTTTCATTCGTCGCGGATTAGTTAGGGCGCTCAAAGATTAAACGGCTGTTCGAGAGACATTGATGGCTGACGCGCCTTTTCAGCCCTGGGCCGAGGTCGAACCGCCGCTGGTCGCGTTCAAGGGCGAAGCCCCGCCGGCGCCGGACTGGTTCAAATGGGCGATCGCCCAGGAGCCGGAACGCTCCAATATCCCGGTGCTCGGCGCCAATATCGAACTCCTGACCTGGGGCGAGCTTGGCAAGCCCGGCCTGATCCTGATGCATGGCAACAGCGCCCACGCCGACTGGTGGAGCTTCATCGCCCCCTATCTGGCCCTGGACTATCGGGTCGCGGCCATCTCGTTTTCGGGCATGGGCGCCTCGGACTGGCGCGACGCCTATTCGTTCGCGACCTTCGCCGCCGAGGCCCATGCGGGCGCCGAGGCCGCGGGCCTCTATCAGGGGCCGGTCAAGCCGGTCTTCATCGGTCATTCCTTCGGCGGGGCCCAGGTCTTCTACCAGGCCATGAACCATCCGGACTGGATGCGCGGCGCGATCCTGGTCGACACCGGCTTCGGCGGCCCGCCGCCGGCCAGCGAGGGGTTTCGCCAGCCCCAGATGCGCACCCAGCCGAACCGGGTCTATCCGACGCTGGAAGGCGCGCTCGGCCGGTTCCGCTTCATGCCGCCCCAGGGCTGCCCGAACCTCTACATCGCCGATTTCATCGCCCGCCGCTCGTTGAAGCGCGCGCCCCTGCCCGAGGGCGAGGGAAAAGGCGGCGGCGAGGGCTGGACCTGGCGGTTCGACCCGCTGCTCTGGAGCAAGCTCGACCAAACGGCCCTGGAAAGCATCGTGGGGAGCAAGAGCGACGCGCCGCTGGTCCACATCCACGGCCAGAACTCCAAGATCATGGAGCGCCAAGCTCAGCAACTGGACCTGCTCCCGGCCCGGACCAAGCGGATCGTGATCCCCGACAGCGAACACCACATCATGGTCGACCAACCCCTGGCCCTGGTCTCGGCGTTGCGCGCGGTGCTGGCGTGTTGGCCGTGAGGGGCGCGGGCTTCGACACGCGCCCGATAGGCGCGGCTTGGCGACGCGCCTCCCATCCGCCAACCCAGTCTTGAGCCGCGCCGCGCATTGGTATAGTCGGCAGCTAACACTCAGTGGCTTCTTGGGGGCGCGCGCATGGCCGAACAGGCTCACGACTATCATCGCGGCGAGATGGATATCCACGCCCAGCAGTCGACGTTCCACGCGGTCATGACGGGAACCAAGTGGAGCAGCTTGGCCGTCGCGGTCGGGGTGCTGTTTTTCACCCTGCTGTTCTGCACTGAAGCCGGCTTCGGGACGGCTTTCCTGTCGGCGATCATCTTGGCGGCGGTCGGTATCTTCGGCTTGCGGAGCCGCGCGCCCGCGCATTGACTAATAACGAAGCTTTGCTGTTCAGTAGCGATGTTATGTGATCTATCGGCTGGACGAATCGACGTGGTCGCCGCTTCTAGGGGTTAGTCCGCGTTCTCTGGGGGATCTGAACGCATGGCTGCGCGTATCGCCGTCACCAAGGAAGTGCGCAACGCCGAAACCCGCGTCGCGGCGACCCCGGACACGGTGAAGAAGCTGATCGCCCTCGGCTTTTCGGTCGCGATCGAGACCGGGGCCGGCGAAGGCGCCTCGATCCCCGACGCCGACTTCGCCGCCGCCGGGGCCGAGATCGTCCCGACCGCCGCCGCGGCCCTCTCCACGGCCGACGTGGCGCTCAAGGTGCGCGCGCCGAGCGAAGACGAGATCGCGGCGCTGAAGTCCGGCGCCATCGTGGTCGCCATGCTCGACGCGTTCAACAACCGCCCCCTGCTGGACGCGCTGGCCGCCAAGGGCGCCACCGCCTTCGCCATGGAGTTCGTGCCCCGGATCACCCGCGCCCAGGTGATGGACGTGCTGTCCAGCCAGGCCAACCTGGCCGGCTATCGGGCGGTGATCGAGGCGGCGGAGGCCTATGGCCGCGCCCTGCCGATGATGATGACGGCGGCGGGCACGGTCGCGCCGGCCAAGATCTTCATCATGGGCGTCGGCGTCGCCGGGCTGCAGGCCATCGCCACCGCACGCCGGCTGGGCGGGGTGGTCAGCGCCACCGACGTGCGCCCGGCCACCAAGGAACAGGTCGAAAGCCTGGGCGCCAAGTTCCTCGCGGTCGAGGACGACGAATTCAAGAACGCCCAGACCGCCGGCGGCTACGCCAAGGAGATGAGCGCGGAATATCAGGCCAAACAGGCGGCCCTGGTCTCCACCCACATCGCCAAGCAGGACATCGTCATCACCACCGCCCTTATCCCCGGCCGCCCGGCGCCCAAGCTGGTCTCGGCCGAGCAGGTCGCCTCGATGAAGCCGGGTTCGATCCTGGTGGACCTGGCCATTGAGCAGGGCGGCAATGTGGTCGGCGCCAAGCTGGGCGAAATCGCGGATGTCGGCGGGGTCAAGATCCTGGGCGTGCCCAACCTGCCCGGCCGGGTCGCCGCCGACGCCTCGAACCTCTATTCCCGCAACCTGCTCGCCTTCGCGGGGCTGCTGGTGAACAAGGAGGGCGCGCTGGCGCCGGACTATGAGGACGAAATCCTCAAGGCGTCGCTGATCACCCAGGGCGGCGCCATCGTGCACCCGACCTTCAAGGCATGACGCCCCCAATCCCCACGCGGAGACCCTGATGGAAGCCGTCGATCCGACCGTGTTTCGCCTGGCGATCTTCGTCCTGGCCATTTTCGTCGGCTATTACGTGGTCTGGAGCGTCACCCCGGCCCTGCACACGCCGCTGATGGCCGTGACCAACGCCATCTCCTCGGTGATCATCGTCGGCGCCCTGCTCGCCGCCGCGGCCCAGGCGCCCGATCACCAGTTGACCGGCTCGATCCTGGTTTCCAAGGGGGCCGGCGCCGTCGCCGCCGCCTTCGCCTCGGTCAATATCTTCGGCGGCTTCCTCGTCGTCCGGCGCATGCTGGCCATGTACAAGAAGAAGGCTGCTCCCATGAAAAAGGAAGGCGCGAAGTGAACGCTGATCTCGCCGCCGTCCTCTATCTCGTCTCCGGCGTCCTCTTCATCCTGGCGCTGCGGGGCCTCTCCAGCCCGGTGACCAGCCAGGCGGGCAACCGCAACGGCATGATCGGCATGGCCATTGCCGTCGCCGTCACCCTGCTGACGCTCTGGGGCCAGGGCGAGCTCGATCCCCTGACCCTCGGCCTGATCGCGGTCGGGGTCGCGATCGGCGGCGGGGTCGGGGCTATGATCGCCCGCCGCGTGGCCATGACCTCGATGCCCCAATTGGTGGCGGCCTTCCACTCCCTGGTCGGCATGGCGGCTTGCCTCGTGGCCGTGGCGGCCATCTATATGCCGGCGGCCTATCATATCGACATGCCCGGTGGCGGGGTGAAGCTGGAAAGCCTGATCGAGCTGTCGCTTGGCGTGGCCATCGGCGCCATCACCTTCACCGGCTCGGTGATCGCCTTCGCCAAGCTGAACGGCAACATGTCCGGCGCGCCGATCCTGCTGCCGGCGCGGCATCTTTTGAACCTGACCCTGGCCGTGGTCCTGGTCGGGCTGATCGTCTATCTGGTCGTCAGCCAGGGCGAGGCCAAATGGGCGTTCTGGGCGATCTTCGTCCTGGCCCTGGTGGTCGGCGCCACCCTGATCATCCCGATCGGCGGCGCGGACATGCCGGTCGTGGTCTCGATGCTGAACTCCTATTCCGGATGGGCGGCGGCGGCGCTGGGCTTCACGCTCGAGAACACCACCCTGATCATCACCGGGGCGCTGGTCGGCTCGTCGGGGGCGATCCTCAGCTACATCATGTGCAAGGCGATGAACCGCAGCTTCATCTCGGTGATCCTGGGCGGGTTCGGCGCGGCGGAAGGCGCGGCGGCGGCCGGCAAGACCGAGTCCCGCCCGGTCAAGCAGGGTAGTTCGGACGACGCCGCCTTCATCATGAAGAACGCCTCCAAGGTGATCATCGTCCCCGGCTACGGCATGGCCGTGGCCCAGGCCCAGCACGCGCTGCGCGAGATGGCCGACAAGCTGAAGGAAGAGGGCGTGGAGGTGAAATACGCCATCCACCCCGTCGCCGGCCGCATGCCCGGCCACATGAACGTGCTCCTGGCCGAAGCCAATGTGCCCTATGACGAGGTGTTCGAGCTCGAAGACATCAACGCCGAATTCCCGGCCGCCGACGTGGCCTTCGTCATCGGCGCCAACGACGTGACCAACCCCTCGGCGAAGACCGACCCGAAATCGCCGATCTACGGCATGCCGATCCTGGACGTGGAAAAAGCCCGCACTGTCCTGTTCGTCAAGCGCAGCATGGCGTCCGGCTATGCGGGCGTGGAGAACGAGCTGTTCTTCATGGACAACACCATGATGCTGTTCGGCGACGCCAAGAAAATGGTCGAGGGCATCGTCAAGTCGCTGTGAGGTAAGGGCGCCGTTGGCGCGCCCTTTATGTCGAAGTTCGTCCCAGACAACCGGCCGCTTTTCCCGGGCCACGCCTCGGTCAATTTCAGGCCATCATCACGGCGCTGAAATCGCTACCGCGACCCCACCGGGATCGCATCATAGATCGTGGCCGGCGTGATGTTCAGCCGGCGGCGGGCCGCGTCGAGCGGCTCGCTCATCAGCCGCTCATAATCCTCGCCCGCCAGCCATTTGGCCGCCTTACCGCGCCGATAGCCCTGCCAGATGGCCCGGCGATGCGGAAATTTGGAGCCGCGTTGCCGAAGCGCGGCGCCGACGGCGATGAAGGCCCAGCCGAGGCTGCCGGTCTGGGCGTAGGAGAACGCCACCAGGCAGGCTTCGCCCAGCCCGTCGCGGTGATAGCCGGACAGGATGTGCCAGAGATCGTGCGCGTCACGGGTGCGCCGGCCGAACCAGGCATAGGGGTGGGGCTGTTCGACCTGGCCGCGCCGCTTGCGGCTGATCTCGGCCAAGCCCTCGGCGGACAGGTTCTCGCTCCGGACGAACGCGCGATAGGCCGCCCCGACCGTACCGGGCGCGAAGCTGTCCAGCCAGGCGTCGTCCATCAGCCGGGGCGCCAGTTCGACCCGTTCATAGGCCAGCCGCCCGCCCTGGACGGTTTGCAGCAGGCGGCCATAGCCCCTGGCCGTGGAGTCGCCGTTCAGGGCGCCCATGATCTCGAACACCTGGCCGGTGTCCTCCTTGTCCGACAGCAGGCGCTTCAGCGCGCGGAACGCCACGCCCCATTGGCGCCGGGGCCGCTCCAGCCGGGCGTCGGCCGGTGGATAGGTCCGGCTCATCGCTTCGGTCATGGCCATGGGAAAGGCTCCTTCAAGGTTCGAACGACGCGCGCCCAGCCGGCGTCAGCATGGAGTGGCGGATCATGTCCCGCATGACCTGGCCACAGGCGCGCAGGTCGACCGCCTCGCCCCAGGCTGCCTGCAGGACCAGGCCCTGGAACGTGGCGATCAGGACGCGGGCGGTCGCATCGGGGTCGATCCCGACGCGGATCTGGCCGGTGTGCTGGCCTCGCTGGATCAGCCTGACGATCGCGGCGGGGACGATCGAGATGCCCTCGACGACGCTGCCCCGGATGCGTTCGTTGCGCAGCGCCTCGGCCCAGCCCTGGATCCCGACGCGACGGCCGTCGAGGCGCCGCTCCAAATGTTCAGAATCGATCACGTTTATGATTTTGGATTGATTCAATCCAAAATCATCGTGATCTAAGCCAGCGCGCTCATCAAGAACTGTCCCCCAAGTCGCAGGCCCGCCTCGTCGATGCTGTGGCCGAGACCTGGCGAGACGTGGATCCCGACCTCAAAGCCGAGCCCATCCAGCACGGCCTTGGCCTTGTGCATCGCCGCCACCGGCAAGGTCGGATCAGCCTCCCCATGGATCAGCAGCACCGGCGGCTTGGTCGATATCTCGGTCGCCAACGCCTCGGGATCGGCCAGCATGCCGGAAAAGCCCACCACGCCGGCGATCGGGCGCTCCCGCCGGGGCGCGACGTGCAGGGCCATCATGGTCCCCTGGCTGAATCCGACCAGGGCCAGCCGGTCCTCGGTCAGGCCGTGACGTTCGAGCTGGGCGTCGATGAAGGCGTTCAGCGCCGGCGCCGGCTGGCGCACGCCCGCGGCCCGCGCGTCGGGGCTGAGGCTGGTCAGCGGCCACCATTGATAGCCGCCGGGAGCGCCCGGACAACGCTCTGGCGCGTTCGGCGCGATGAACAGGGTGTTCGGCAGGGCGGCGCGCCAATAGGGCGCCAGGCCGATCAGATCCTCGCCATTGGAACCGTAGCCGTGCAGCAGAACGACCAGAGAGGTCGGCGCGCCGCCGGCGGCGGGCGGAACGAAAGGGCCGGACAGGCTGGCGGCTTGGGTCATGCCTCCGTGGTGCGGGATCGGCGCCCGCGCGTCAAGCCGGCCGCCGGTGGCGCGGCCGGCGCGCGAGGTCTATGTGTCTATGTAATGACTTTGCATAACGGAGGAACTCATGCCTGGACCCTTTGGAGCCGAATCCACCACCGACGAGGTGCTGGCCGGCGTCGACCTCGGCGGCCAGCGGATTCTGGTGACCGGCGCCTCCGCGGGGCTGGGCGTGGAGACCGCCCGCGCCCTGGCCGCGCACGGCGCGCGGGTGGTGGGGGCGGTGCGCGACCTGGACAAGGGGCGGCGAGCCACCGAGGTCGTACGGGATCAAGCCGAGCATGGCGGCGGGCTGGACCTGGTCGCGCTGGACCTGGCCTCGCTGGCCAGCGTGCGAGCCTGCGCCGAAGGGCTGCTGGCCGACGGCCGGCCGTTCGACCTGATCATCGCCAATGCCGGGGTCATGGCCTGCCCCAAGAGCCAGACCGCCGACGGCTTCGAGACCCAGTTCGGCACCAACCACCTGGGCCACTTCGTGCTGGTCAACAAGATCGCCTCGCTGCTGAAGCCGGGCGGCCGCCTGGTCAACCTGTCCTCGGCCGGCCACCGGTTTTCCGACGTGGACCTGGACGATCCGAATTTCGAACATACACCGTATACTGAGCTTGGCGCCTATGGCCGCTCGAAGACCGCCAACATCCTGTTCGCGGTGGAGTTCGATCGTCGCCACAAGGATCGCGGCGTGCGCGCCACCGCCATCCACCCCGGGGTCATCCTGACCGAGCTTGGCCGGCACATGACCCCGGAGATCGTCCAGGCCATGACCCAGTCCACCGCCGCGGCCGGCCAGGCTTCCGGCGGACCGGTCTTCAGCCGGAAGTCCATCCCGCAGGGCGCCGCGACCTCGGTCTGGAGCGGGATCGTCGCGTCGGCGGACGCCGTGGGGGGCCGCTATTGCGAGGACTGCCACGTCGCCGAGATCGCGCCGAATGACCCGAACCGGCGCGGCGGCGTCCGCGCCTACGCCCTCGACCCGGCGCGCGCCGAAGCGCTATGGGCCAAGAGCGAGGCGATGGTCGGCGAGCGGTTTTGACGCCGCCGCCCGGCGCAAGGGTCTCGCCGTCCACCGCGAGAAACCGAGACCCGATCCTCGGCGTTCTGAAGCCGCGCCTCCCCGCTAGCGGCCTGGTGCTGGAGATCGCCGCCGGCGCCGGAGAACACGCGGCTTACAATGCCGCCGCCCTACCCGGCCTTGCCTGGCGCCCGACCGACCCGGACCCCGAGGCGCTGACCAGCATCGCCGCCTGGCGGGCTCATGCCGGCCTGCCGAACCTCTTGCCGCCCTTGCGCCTCGACGCTTCGGATTCGGACGGATGGCCGGTCGATCGGGCCGACGTTGTCGTCAATATCAACATGATCCACATCTCGCCCTGGGCGGCGACCGAGGGCCTGATGGCCGGCGCCGGCCGGGTGCTGCCGCGAGGTGGGATCCTGTTCCTCTATGGCCCCTATATCGAGGCCGATATCGACACCGCGCCCAGCAACGTCGCGTTCGATCTCAGCCTGAAGAGCCGCGACCCGGCCTGGGGTTTGCGGCGGCTGGACCAGGTGACGGCGCTGGCGGCGCGGCATGGGCTGGCGCTGTCGGAGCGCATCGCCATGCCAGCCAACAATCTGGCGCTGTTTTTCAGCAAGGAATGAGGCTTGGACGATCATCCCGCGCGCCCTTCGACAAGCTCGGGGTGACCAAGTTGAGGAAACGCCAAATAGGCCCGTCATGCTCTGAGCCGGCCGCGCGGCCGCCCTGTCGAAGCCCGCACGAGCCTCTCCGCGCCCGCTTGACGCAACATCCACCCCGCGACAGGGTGCGCGCCGAAAATCAAACGAGCGTTTAAGGAGAGAGCGCCATGGAACTGTTCGACCTGACCGGCAAGGTCGCCATCGTCACCGGCTCGACCAAGGGCATTGGCAAGGCCATCGCCGAGCGCCTGGCCGAACATGGCGCCAAGGTGACCATCTCCTCGCGCAAGCCCGGCCCCTGCGACGAAGTGGCCGCCGCCATCAACGCCGCGCACCCCGGCGCCGCCATCGCCGTTCCGGCCAATATCTCGTCCAAGGAAGACCTTCAGCGCCTGGTGGACGAAACCCGCAAGGCCTTCGGCAAGGTCGACATCCTGGTCTGCAACGCCGCCTCGAACCCTTATTACGGCCCCATGTCGGGCATCAGCGACGACGCCTTCCGCAAGATCCTGGACAATAACATCATCTCCAACAACTGGCTGATCAACATGGTCTCGCCGGAAATGACCGAGCGGAAGGACGGCGCGATCGTCATCGTGTCATCGATCGGCGGCCTGCGCGGCACGCCGGTGATCGGCGCCTACGCCATCTCCAAGGCGGCCGACATGCAACTGGCCCGCAACCTCGCCCAGGAGCTGTCGCCGAACAATATCCGGGTCAATTGCATCGCGCCGGGCCTGGTCAAGACCGATTTCGCCAAGGCCCTCTGGGACACGCCCGAGGGCGAGCGCCGCGCGTCCGAGGGTACCCCCTTGCGGCGCCTGGGCGAGCCCGATGATATCGCCGGCGCCGCCGTGTTCCTCGCCTCGCGCGCCGGTTCCTGGATGACCGGCCAGACCATCGTGATCGACGGCGGCGCGACCAGTTGACCCCTGGAACCCTCGCGTCGCGCAGTTATCGGGTTCACACACAGGAAGACCCAACGACCTTCAGTTCCTCCCCCATTGGGGTGTTCAGACCGGAGACATCGAAACGGGGAGGAACTGGAGGGCGCGGCGGTTTATCGGTCGAGGCTGCTCATGGCGCGTCGGGCAGGCTTTCGATCCTTCGAACCAGTTCGTCGGGCAGGCTGATCCTCGCCGCGGCGATGTTGGCGCTCAAATGCTCCGGCGAGGTGGTCGCGAATACGGCGGTCGCGACGTGCGGCGATCGGAGCACCCAGGCCAGGGCGGCCTGGGCGCCGGTCATGGCGGGCAGGTGGTTCAGGAAGCGGTAGGCGCGCGCGGCGCGGAGGTCGGCGCGGTGGCGGATCAGGGCCCGGCCGAGTTCCCAGGCCCGCTTGGGGCTGGTCGGCAGCATGGAAGGGCGGAACAGCGCCTGGGCGATCGGCGAACCTATGACCGCCGCGCGGCCGGCCTGGGCGATCTCCTCGACCAGGGCCGCCCCCGCCTTTCGGATCAGGTTGTATTCGATCATGAAACTGTCGAAGACCGGTTCGGCCAAGCCGGCGCGGATGACGGCCGGATCGAACGAATTGATCCCGACGAAACCGACCAGGCCTTCCCGTTTCAGGGCCTCCAGCGTCTCCAACAGCGGAGGCGTCAGCTCCTCGGCGCCGGGTCCGTGCAGGTGCAAGCCAGGCAGCCGGTCGATCCCCAGCCGTTCCAGGCTGCGCGCGACGCTGGCCCGGACCGCCGCCGGTGAGAAGTCCCGGAACACGCGCCCATCCGTTCCGACATGTGTCCCGGCCTTGCCGCAGACGATGAGGTCCTTGGCGCCGCCCCGCGCGCGCAGGGCCAGGCCCAGGCGCCGCTCGCCCTCGCCGCCGCCATAGATCGGTCCCGTGTCGAACAGGCGGATCCCGCCATCGATCGCCTGTTCGACCAGGGCCAATGCGCGGCGCTCGGGAAAGACCGGCTTGGCCCAATAGGCCGAGCAGCCGAAGCCCAGGGCGCTGGCGAGCAGGCCGGTTCGGCCCAGTTGGCGCGTCGGCGGCGGCGTGTTCGGTGCGAGATCCAGGGCGAGCGCTCCAGGCGCGCCGAGGCGGCGCGGCGCCATCCTGTCAGGCGCGTCGCTGGGGCGCCACGCGGCGAACACGATTTCGACATCTCCAGCGCGCACGGCTTGGCCCATGATCCAACCCCTCGCCCGGATAGCGGCCTGGAGCCTGGCCATCGCCATCCTTGTGATGACCCTGGGCCCCCTGGGCCTGCGCCCGCAATTCGGCCACCCGTCGCTGGAACGTTTCGCGGCCTATCTGGCGGTGGGCGGCGCTTTTTCCGTGGGCTATCCGCGCCATCGCGCCTGGGTCGCCCTGGCCGTGGTCTGCGGCGCGTTCAGCCTGGAGATAGGTCAATTGCTGGTTCCGGGGCGCGACGCGCGGGTCGGCGACGCCATGGTCAAGGCGTTCGGAGCGATATCCGGCGTGATGGCCGTCACCGGCATTGGCGCCGGACGTCGCGCCTCCGCGGACTGATGTTCATTGAAAGCGGACTTGAGCTTCCCGCGCCGATGGTGCAGCAAGCAGGCTGCCGTGATCACCATGCCCGTTGAACCGATGACCGAACGCGCTCGCCGCCCGCTGCTCACCTTGAAGCTGGGGGCGTCGTCGGCCACGCCGGCCGAATCCGACGCGGCCGCGCCGGCGCCCGCCCCCGCGCCAGCCTATGTCTGGAAGTGCCGGCCCTGCGGCGCGGCCCTCACGCCGCCGGCCGATGGGCCGGACGACGAAGCCGTGCGCTGCCCCTCGTGCAACGCCCGCCTCGGCCGCGCCGGCGATTTCCGCCTCGATCCGCCGCCGTTGGAAAAACTCCGGGCGCGCGCCGCCAAACCCGCGCCGCCCCCGCCCCCCGCCCCGGTCAGCACGCCCGTGATCAAGACCCGGGCCGGCGGGCCGAAGGTGGTGACCGTGAAAGTCCTCAAGAAGGTCCGGTGACCGTCCACGCGCAAGGCTTCCGCGCCCTGGGCGGGGCGCGGCCATATCCCTGGGTCGCGGCCATGAGAATAGCTCGATGAGCGTCTCCGGACCCGAACGCGCGCGACGCGGGGTGTTGCAGCCGATCCTGTCGCGGCCGAACCTACTGGCGGGCGCGGGCCTCGGCCTGGCCTTCTACGTCCTCGCCACGCCCTGGATACAGCGGTCGGTGACCCGGGGCCTCGTGGGTTGGGACATCGGGGTCGCCCTGTTCATCGTCCTGTCGCTGATGCTGATGCGCGACTGCGACTATGCGCGGGTGCGGGCGCGCGCCATCGCCCATGACGAAGGCCGGCACTTCATGCTGGCCCTGGCCCTGGTGGCGGCGGGGGCGAGCGTCGTCGCCATCCTGGTCGAGCTCGGCGGCGCCAAGGGCGGCGACAAGCTGCACGAGGCGATCGGGGTCGGCCTGACCGCCGGCACGATCGTGCTGTCATGGCTGTTCGTGCAGGTCGTGTTCGCGATCCACTACGCCCACATGTTCTATCTCGCCGAAGTGGCGGACGGCGGGGAACATAAGGGCGGCCTGCTGTTTCCGGGCAATGAGGAACCGGACTATTGGGACTTCCTGCATTTCTCGATCGTGATCGGCGCGACCTCCCAGACCGCCGACATCAGCATCGCGTCCAAGGAATTCCGCCGCGTCGGAACCATCCACTGCCTGATCGCCTTCGCCTTCAACACGACGATCCTGGCGACCATGATCAACCTGGCGGCGGGGCTGTTCTGAAAGCGGCCGTCGGCGCCGCATCACGTCGCCAAGGGAGACATATATGAAACAGGCAGCGAAGATCGCCGCTGGAGTGGTCGTTCTGCTGGCGCTCTCGGCTTGTGTCGCGGGGTCCGGCGAGTCCGCGCACGCGGCGTCGGGCGGCTTCGTGGCTCAGTTCCTGCTGGGGCTCTGGCACGGCGTCATCGGGCCGTTCACGCTGATCGTCGAGATCGTCAACCGGTTCGCCCCCCACGCCCTGCCATGGAAAGCCCACCTGTACGAGGCCAAGGCGGAAGGCGTCGCCTATGACATCGGCTTCTATCTCGGTCTGGCGGGCAGTCCGGTGGTCATCGCGTCGCGGCGGTGATCAGCGTCGGCCAGAGCATTTTCCGACGAAGTGGACACCGGTTCGTCGTCAGAAAATGCTCTGATGCATTGGGTTTAGAGCCCTTTTTATCCGATCAGATCGATTCGATCTGCTCGGAAAGGTCTCTAGGCGAGATGACCATCATCGCGCGGGTCGGTCAGTCGACCGCCCTCATGCGCGCCCGCGCGCGAGGGCCCTTTGGCTATCGGGAAACCAAACCATGGTGGACGCGGCTGGGATTGAACCAGCGACCCCCTCGATGTCAACGAGGTGCTCTCCCACTGAGCTACGCGTCCGCCCTTCGGGAAGCGCGCACCTATAGTGCAG
The DNA here is from genome assembly GCA_036272715.1 of Caulobacteraceae bacterium. Lineage (GTDB taxonomy): Bacteria > Pseudomonadota > Alphaproteobacteria > Caulobacterales > Caulobacteraceae > Poindextera. The sequence goes on from DATAYD010000081.1 coordinate 23,433, forward strand.
GCCGCCCGGGGACTGCAAGCGCCCTATCCGCCTCTCCAGGCCGAGAGCGCCTTCAGGGCGTCGATGATGTGGTAGAACGAGCTGGCCGGGGCCGGCTCGTCGACCCAGGTCCCGTCGCCCAGCAGCTTGTCGCGCCAGAGGCCGGGGACCGGCGTGTCCAGATAGAGTTTGAGCGCCCGGGCGCCCGCCAGGGCGTTGGCCAGATAGAATTCCTGGCGGTCCGTATCCGGCTCCGAGGCCACGAGGATCAGCGAAGCCTTCAGCCACTCGGTCTGGGACCACAGGCGCGCCTTGGCGTCATGGACGGTGAGGTCGTCCAGCAGTTCGAACACCGCCACGCCGCGGTCCGGTGCGATCCCGTGATGGGCGCCGATGCCGAACAGGCGACGCGCCACGGCCCGAACGTCCTCGCGCCCCCGGGCCAGCGCCCAGCGCTCCAGGAGGCCGGCCCATTCGAACTGGTGGCCGGGCCAGACCAGGCGGCCGGCCTGTCCCTGGGCCGGGGACCAGTCGGGCTCGAAATATTCCAGGAGCAGGCCTCGATCGGGGGAGACGAACCTGGCGAGGCCAAGCTCCGCCACCTCGTCGGCCAGTCGCGCCCAGGCTGGATCGCCGGGCGCGGCCTGTTCCCAGGCCAGGGCGGCTTCGAGCAGGTGCATGTGGGGGTCGGACTGGTGGATTCGGTCGTCGACGAAACCGGTGAAGCCGCCCGCCGCGCCGCGCCTTTCACTGAGCAGGCGATCCCGGAGGGTGATCGCGATGGCCGCCAGCGGTCGCTCCGGCGCGGCGCCGGCCGCCGTCGCCAGGGCGAGAAGGGCGAAAGCTTGCTCGTAAAGGTGCGGTTTCACCTCGATGGGCGCGCCCGCGGCGGTGACGGCGTTCCAGAACAGGCCGTCGGGCCGGCGATAACGGTCCAGGAAATAGTCCAGGCCATGGGCGACAGCCTCGCGCCAGGGGCCGGTCCAGCCCAGGCCGCCGCCCGTCGCATAGGTGAAGACCTGCCGCGCCTGGACCCGCGCGCGACGGTCGGCCAGGATCGGGCGGCCATCCAGGCCGATCGTCTCATGAAAGCCGCCGCCGGCGTGATCCGCCCCGACCCGCCACCAGATCGGCAGGGCGTCGTCCATCAGCCAGCCGAGCAGGTCCTCCCGAACGGCGGCGAGTTCGGTGTGGATCGTGCTCATGGCGCCGCCTCCTGGCGCCCGCCGTTCAGCACCCGCTGGACCAGGTCGTCGAGGTCGCCGCCCGCATAGAAATAACCGCTCACGCCGGCGGTCTCGGCGGCCTGGAGATCGCTGTCGCGGTCCCCGATCAGGAAGGCGTTTTCCGGCGTGACGCCGAAATCGCGGAGCGCCTTTCGCACCATGCCGGGATTGGGTTTGCGGTCGGGATGATCGGCGTGGCGATAGGCGTCGATCTCGGCTTTGGGGTGGAACGGGCAGTGATAGAAGGCGTCGATCCGCGCCCCCTCCGCCGCCAGGGCCGTGTTCATCGCGGCGTGAAATCGCTCCACCGCGGCCTCGTCATAGAGGCCCCGCGCGACTCCGGCCTGGTTGGTGACCACGATCACGCGCCAGCCGGCCTGGTTCAGGCGGCGGATCGCGGCGATGGCGCCGAGGGTGAACTCCAGGTCCTCGGGCCGGTGCGTATAGCCGCGATCGATATTGAGGACGCCGTCGCGGTCGAACAGCGCCGCCCGCGCCGGTTCGGTCTTCACGCTCGCGTCCGTGGTTTGCGCCGCCAAATCAGAACTCCCGATGCTCCGCCCAGGATAGAGGCCGGCGGAGCCCGCGGCTAGAGCGCCACGGCTTCGAGTTGAATCGATAGTGCTCCATTATCCCTTTGTTTTTACGCATTTCCTCCACGCGAACCGGTTTCCGCTTCACTCGAAAATGCTCTAGAAGGCGACGGTTTTCAAAAGGATGCTGGTCTCGCTGGCGCCGATGCCTTCGATCTGGCGGATGGCGTCCAGGGCGCCGCTGAACTCGGCCAGGGTCGGGGTGATCAGTTCGGCCACCAGGTCCCAGCGGCCATTGGTGGTGTGGACGCTGGCGACTTCGGGCCGCTGGCGCAGGGCGCGTTGGACCGCCATCGCGCGTTCGCCCTCCACGGCGATCATCATGATGGCCCGCACGCGCCCGGCCTCGGCCTCGGGATGCAGGCGCACGGTGAAGCCCGCGATCTCCCCGCGCGCGGTCATGCGGTCGATGCGGTTCTGCACCGTGGCGCGCGAGACCTTCAGCGCCTGGGCCAAGGCCGCGACCGGTTGGCGCGCGTCCGCCCGCAGCAAGGTGATGAGTCGGCGGTCGAGGTCATCCATGGCCGCAGCCTGTCAAATCGAAACCTGATACTGACTTTATGGCATATCATAGCGTCAAATCTGACGGAAATCCGGCTATACGTTAGCCTAGCCGTTTGAGACCCTCTGATCAGGCGCGTGGGGCGCTGTTGGAGGGCCTGATGCGTGAACGACCCCATTTGCTGGTGACCGATCCGACGCATTTCGAGGTCTCCTACGCAATCAATCCGTGGATGAGGCCGGGCGCCTGGTCGGCCGATCCGGCCGCGCACCGGGCGGCCGCGCGCACCAGCTTCGAGTCTCTCGTAACGGCCTTCGAGGCCGCCGGCGCGCGGGTCGAGACCCTGGCCGGCGCGGCCGGCCTGCCGGACCTGGTGTTTCCGGCCAATGCCGCGGTGGTGCTGGACGGCCGCGCGGTGATGGCCCGGTTCCGCTGCCCCGAACGTCAGGGCGAGGAGGCGGTGTTCGCCGCCGCGTTCGAGCGGCTGCGCGCGCGCGGCGTGCTCGACAATGTGATCGAACTGCCCAAGGGCCGGTTCCAGGAAGGCGCCGGGGACTGCATCTGGGACGCCGGCCGCCGGCTGTTCTGGGCCGGCTTCGGGCCGCGCTCGGACGCGGGCAGCCCGCGCGCCATGGGCGAGATCTTCGGCAAGGATGTCGTGGCCCTGGAACTGGCCACCGACGACTTCTATCACCTGGACACCTGTTTCCTGCCCTTGGGCGGCGGCGAGGTGATCTATTATCCGCCGGCTTTCACCGCGGTGGCCCGCGAGCGCATCCGCCGCCACGTCGCGCCCGGCAAGCTGTTCGAAGCCTCGGCCGAGGACGCCGCGGCCTTCTGCATCAATGCGGTCAATATAGGCCGCCGCATCGTGATGGCCCGCGCCACGGCGGGCATGCGCGCTTTGCTGGGCCGGCTGGGCTATCGGCTGAGCGAGGTCGACCTCTCGCCCTTCATTCTCTCCGGCGGCGGCGCCTATTGCATGAGCCTGCGCCTCGATCGCCGCTCCGGACCCCAAGACCCGTCCCACACCCAGGAGGCCGACCGCCATGACGTCCTTGTTGGAAGCTGAGGTTCGCGAAAGAGCCACGCCGGCCCCCGCGCGGGTCCGCAGCGCCGCCGAGTTGATCGAGACCGAGACCCGCTTCGGCGCCAAGAACTACAAACCCCTGGACGTGGTCCTGGCGCGTGGCCAGGGCGTCTGGGTCTGGGACGTCGAAGGGCGCCGCTATCTGGACGGGCTCTCGGCCTATTCGGCGGTCAACCAGGGCCATTGCCACCCCAAGATCCTGGAGGCCATGACCGCCCAGGCGGCCAAGCTGACCCTGACCTCGCGGGCGTTCCGCAACGACCAGTTGGGCCCCTTCTATGAAGAACTGTGCGCCCTGACCCGTTCGCACAAGGCGCTGCCGATGAACTCCGGCGCCGAGGCGGTGGAGAGCGCGCTGAAGGTCGCGCGCAAATGGGCCTATCAGGTCAAGGGCGCGCCGGACGGCCAGGCCGAGATCATCGTCTGTTCGGAGAACTTCCACGGCCGCACCCTGGCGGTGATCAGCTTCTCGACCGATCCGGGCGCCCGCAACGGTTTCGGCCCGTTCAGCCCGGGCTTCAAGGTGATCCCGTTCGGCGACGCCGAGGCGCTGGAAGCGGCGATCACGCCCAACACCGCCGCCTTCCTGGTCGAGCCGATCCAGGGCGAGGCCGGCGTGATCATCCCGCCCGCGGGCTATCTGAAGGCGGTGCGGGAGATCTGCACCCGCCGCAACGTCGTCCTGATCCTGGACGAGATCCAGACCGGCCTTGGCCGCACCGGCAAGCTGCTGGCCGAGGAGCATGAGGGCATCGAGGCCGACCTGACCCTGATCGGCAAGGCGCTGTCCGGCGGCTTCTACCCGGTCTCGGCGGTGCTTTCGAACAGCGAGGTTCTGGGCGTCCTGAAGCCCGGCGAGCACGGCAGCACGTTCGGCGGCAATCCCCTGGCCTGCGCCGTGGCCCGCGCGGCGCTGAGGGTGCTGACCGAGGAAGGCATGATCGAGAACGCCGGGACGATCGGCGCGCACATGCTGACGGCCTTGCGCGGCCTGGCCTCGCCGGCGGTGAAGGCGGTGCGCGGACGCGGCCTGATGATCGCGGTGGAGCTCGATCCGGAAGCCGGCGGCGCGCGGCGGGTGTGCGAGCATCTGCAGCGCCTGGGTCTTCTGTGCAAGGAGACCCACGACCACACCATCCGGATCGCGCCGCCGCTGGTCATCACCCGCGGCGAAGCGGATTGGGCCGTCGAACAGGTGGATGCGGCGCTCCGGGCGGTGAGCGCGGGGTGAGGTTCAAATAACCGTGGGTCCTTTACTGGCCCGCTGCTTGCAGGGGTGTTGCGCCTGTGCATCGTTCCGAGATTTCGCCGGCTTGGGCTCTAACCTGGAACCTGGCCCGCACTACATCCCTGGAACGGCGCCTATCGACGTCGGTTCAGGAGTCCTGCCCGTGTCCGCTTCCCACCTCGCCATTGTTTCCGATACCCCGCACGCCCCGCTTCCGGCGGACGCGATCGGCCAGCGCATCCGCGATCTGCGCAACGAAGCCCGCGCGTTGGCCCGCGAGCAGGTCGAGATGCTGCACCAGAGCCTGATCGAGACCCAACGCCTGGCCGCGGAGATCGCGGGGGGCGGCGAGGCCTATGGAGTCGGCGCGCGCGAACTCGCCCGCCGGGTGGCGGAAGATATCGGCCACCAGGCCGTGACCCTCGGCGCGATCCTCGAACGCGAACGCGGTTGAGGCGCGGGACCTAGCACGAGAAGCCGATCCGGCCATTCGCGACCATATCGGCCGGTTCGTGCTGAAGTTCCGCAAGCCGCTCCGGTGAAGGCGCGCGCTTATATCAACAACCGTTCAGACTGAACTCTTTGGTCAATTTAAAAAGGGGGTGGTATTAGGCGGCGATCATCCGTTCCACCTCGGCGACGATCTCGCGCAGATGGATGGGTTTGGACAGGACCTTGGCGCCGGCCGGGGCGCGGTCGCCGGCGCTGAGCGCCACGGCGGCGAAGCCGGTGATGAACATGATGCGCAGGTGAGGTTGCACGGCCGCGGCTCGGCGCGCCACCTCGATCCCGTCGATGCCGGGCATGACGATATCGGTTAACAGCACGTCGAAAGTCTCGTGCAGGGCGTCGACGGCGGTCTCACCGTCGGGACAGGACGTCACCGCATAGCCCGCCCGCTCCAGGGCGCGGGTCAGGAATCCGCGCAGGGAGTCATCGTCTTCGGCCAAAAGGATGCGGGTCGGGCTTTGGGTCATCTGCGTCCATCGGCGATCATACGGAGATCACAGCATAGGCTCCGATATGTAAACCGGCGATAAAATCGCGCACGTGGAGCGGCGCATTGACCCTGATGCTTCCCCGCGCTGATAGTGAAGAGATGAACGCTCCGACGGCGACGCCTCTGGCCATGGTCGGGCTGACCGACGCCCCATTCGTGGTGCATCGGCAGCCGTCCGGCCTTCGCTCACCGCTGGTGTTCGCCTCGCCGCACTCCGGACGCCACTACCCGTCGGACATGATGGCCGCCTCGCTGCTGGACGCCGCGGCGATTCGCCTCTCCGAGGACGCCTATGTCGATGAGTTGATCCTGGGCGCGGTGGATCACGGCGCGGCGGTGATCGCCGCGGCCTATGCCCGCGCCTATATCGACGTGAACCGCGAGCCCTATGAACTCGACGCCAGCATGTTCGAGGACGAGCTGCCCGACTTCGCGCGCGGGCGTTCGGCCCGGGTGGCGGCGGGCCTGGGCTCGATCGCGCGGATCGTGGCCGAGGGCCAGGAGATCTATTCGCGCAAACTGACCTTCGCCGAGGCGCGGCGGCGGATCGAACTGGTGCACCAGCCCTATCACGACGCCCTGGCGGGGCTGCTGGCCCAGGCCCGAGCCGTGTTCGGCATCGCGGTCCTGGTCGATTGGCATTCGATGCCCTCGGCGGCGGCGCGGACCTATGGCCAGAGCGGAGACGCCGGGCGGGGCGGGATCAGCGGGGCGGGTAGCTGCGACCTGGTGCTCGGCGACCGATTCGGCGCCGCCTGCGCCCCGGCCATCACCATGCTGGTCGAGCGGGAGTTGGAGTCCATGGGCTACCGGGTGGCGCGCAACGCGCCCTATGCCGGCGGCTACACCACCGAATTCTACGGCAAGCCGGCGCGCCGGACCCACGCCCTGCAGATCGAGATCAATCGCGGGCTCTATCTGGAAGAGGCCAGCCTGGAGCCGCGCGAAGGGTTTTCCCGGCTGAAACGCGATCTGGAGCGAGTGTTCAGCGCGCTGGCCGAAGGCGTGGCGCGCGGCCTGGCCTGACCATCGGCCGGGTGGCGCCACGGCCACGATTTCCCTAAATGAAAAACGGCCGCGCCCGAAGGCGCGGCCAGTTAATAGGGAGGAAACGCCCAGGAAGGGCAGGAGCGTCAAGGACGCCCCACGTCGTCTATTTACGGTGCGGCGCACAAAACTGCAAGCCTAAACAGATCCTGTAGGCGAAGTTTTTCTCCTGCGACTCTCAGATTCCTTGACCAAACAGGCGGTTTCAGCCTAGGGGTAGGTTTGAAAATAATGTTGCGCCGCACCATCCGGGTCGGCGCGACCCCCAAAAACCCAAGCTTTACCGGACGGCCAAACCTTTGCCTAGGCTGGTGATTCAGCCCGCCCTCGCGTACAAGCCGCCGCGTCCCGTTTATCTCAGCACCCTTTTTTAGGTCCGCTCCGACCATGTCGCTTCGCAATATCGCCATCATCGCACACGTCGACCATGGCAAGACCACCCTCGTGGACCAACTGTTGGCCCAGTCCGGCGTGTTCCGAGCCAATGAGGCCACGGTCGAGCGGGCGATGGATTCCAACGACCAGGAACGCGAGCGCGGCATCACCATCCTGGCCAAGTGCACTTCGGTGCTGTGGCACGGCAAGGCGGGCGAGACCCGGATCAATATCATCGACACGCCGGGCCACGCGGACTTCGGCGGGGAGGTGGAGCGGATCCTGGGCATGGTCGACGGCTGCGTGCTGCTGGTCGACGCCGAGGAAGGGGTCATGCCCCAAACCAAGTTCGTCCTGGGCAAGGCGCTGAAGATGGGCCTGCGCCCGATCGTGGTGCTGAACAAGGTCGACCGGCCGCACGCCGATCCCGACCGGGTGCTGAACGACGCCTTCGACCTGTTCGCCTCGATGGGCGCCACCGACGAGCAGCTCGATTTCCCGCACCTCTACGCCTCGGGCAAGCAGGGTTGGGCGGTCACCGAAATGAGCCACGAACATGAAAGCCTGGCGCCGCTCTATGACCTGATCGTCGACCATGTGCCGCCGCCCTCGGCCCTCGTGCGCCTCGGCGAGCCGGGCGCGGTGCTGGCGGTGCTGATCGAAAGCGATCCATTCCTCGGCCGCCTGCTGACCGGCCGCGTCAACGCCGGCAAGCTGATCCCGGGCATGAGCGTCCACGCCCTTTCGCGCGACGGCAAGGAGATCGAACGCGGCCGGGTGACCAAGATCCTGGCCTTCCGCGGCCTGAAGCGCCAGCCGATCGAGGAGGCCGAGGCTGGCGATATCGTCGCCATCGCCGGGCTGTCCAAGGCCACCGTCGCCGACACCATCTGCGCGATGGAGGTCACCGAGGCCCTGCCGGCCCAGCCGATCGATCCGCCGACCATCTCGATCACCGTTTCGGTCAACAACAGCCCCCTGGCCGGCCGCGATGGCGACAAGGTGCAGAGCCGGGTGATCCGCGACCGCCTGATGCGCGAGGCCGAATCCAATGTCGCGATCAAGTTCGCCGAGACCGCCGACAAGGACGCCTATGAGATTTCCGGCCGCGGCGAACTGCAGTTGGGCGTGCTGATCGAGAACATGCGCCGCGAAGGCTTCGAGGTGTCGATCAGCCGGCCGCGCGTGGTCTATCGCACCGGCGAGAACGGCGAGCGGTTGGAGCCGATCGAAGACGTGGTGATCGACGTCGACGACGAATATTCGGGCGTGGTCATCGAGAAGCTGTCGGCCCGCAAGGCCGAGCTGAAGGACATGGGCCCGTCCGGGGCCGGCAAGACCCGGGTGACCCTCGAGGCGCCGTCACGGGCGCTGATCGGCTATCAGGGCGAATTCCTGACCGACACGCGGGGTTCGGGCGTGCTGAACCGGGTCTTCTCGCACTATGAGCCGCACAAGGGCGCGATCGAGGGCCGCCGCAACGGCGTCCTGGTCTCCACCACCGATGGCGACATGGCGGCCTTCGCGCTTTGGAACCTGGAAGAGCGCGGCGTGATGTTCGTGGGCGCCGGCGAAAAGGCCTATCAGGGCATGATCATCGGCGAGAACAGCCGGATGGACGACCTGGACGTCAATCCGATGAAGGCCAAGCAACTGACCAATGTCCGCGCCTCCGGCAAGGACGAGGCCGTCCGCCTGACCCCGCCGCGCCGCCTGACCCTGGAACAGGCCATCGCCTATATCGCCGAGGATGAACTGGTGGAAGTGACGCCCAAGGCGATCCGCCTGCGCAAGGAAGTCCTGAACCCCAGCTTCCGCAAGAAGCGGATGCGCGAGGACGCGTAAAATATTCGGCCGGTGCGTGCTTCGACACGGCCGCTTGCGCTGCCTAATCAGAGCATGACGAGTGTTTTGGGGTTCCACTTTCATCGTCAGGCTGAGTAGTGACCGCAGGTCACGTGTCGAAGCCCGAACCGGCCGAGACGGCTCCGGCTTCTGTTGCTATGAGCGACGATCATGCCCAATTCGATCTTCGCCGATCTGCCGACCACCATCTTCGAGACTATGTCAGGGCTGGCGCGCGAGAGCGGGGCGATCAATCTCGGCCAGGGGTTTCCCGACGATCCGGGACCCGAGCCGATCCGGCGCAAGGCGGCCGATCTCGTCCTGAACGGCTATAACCAGTATCCACCCATGGCCGGCCTGCCGGAGCTGCGCCAGGCCGTCGCCGCGCATTACCAGCGTCACCAGGGCCTGGACCTGGACTGGCGATCCGAGGTCACCATCACCTCCGGCGCGACAGAGGCCCTGGCGGCGAGCCTGCTGGCCCTGATCCGCCCCGGCGACGAGGTGGTGGTGTTCCAGCCGGCCTATGACAGCTATCTGCCGATCATCCGCCAGGCCGGCGGGGTTCCGCGCCTGGCCAGCCTGCGGCCGCCGCACTGGCGGATCGACCGGGCCATGCTGGAGGCGGTGTTCGGCCCGAAGACCCGCGTCGTGGTGCTGAACAGCCCGCTCAACCCGGCCGCGGTGGTGTTCGGTGAGGAGGACCTGGCGCTGCTGGCCGAGTTCTGCATCGCCCACGACGCCGTCGCGGTCTGCGACGAGGTCTGGGAGCAGGTGGTGTTCGACGGCCGGGTGCATCGCTCGCTGCTGAGTTTTCCGGGCATGCGCGAGCGGTGCGTGAAGATCGGCTCGGCGGGCAAGATGTTCGGCCTGACCGGCTGGAAGGTCGGTTTCATATCCGCCGCCCCGGCGCTGACCGCGGTCGTGGCCAAGGCCCACCAGTTCCTGACCTTCACCACGCCGCCCAACCTGCAGGCGGCGGTGGCCTGGGGCCTGGAGAACAGCCCCGACTGGTTCGCCGCCATGCCGGAGGGCCTGGCCCGGTCCCGCGACCGGCTTAGCGACGGCCTGACGCGGGAGGGTTTCCAAGTGTTGCCGAGCCAGGGCGCCTATTTCCTGAACATCGACCTGCCAGGCTCGGGGATCATCGAGGACGACCGGACCTTCTGCTTCCGAGCGGTGAAGGACCACGGCGTCGCCTCGATCCCGGTCTCGGCCTTCTATGAACAGGATGCGGTGACCAGCGTGGCGCGGCTCTGCTTCGCCAAGCGGGACGAGACCTTGGACGAGGCGGTTCGGCGCCTGGCGAGGGCGCGGGCGGCGGCGAAGGGGTCGCGGGCATAGACCCTCGCCCGCGCTCTTTGAGGCCACATCGCATTGAAATCCGCTTGATTCTAGCTGCTCCCCCAAAAAGGGGAAGCAGCTAGAATCAAGTGAGTTCCGGTGAAATATGTGAACGCCGTAACCATCGAATGGCGAAACGTGAACACCGAGCGCCGCTACACCAAAGCTCCACGCTCGCCTATATCGAGGTTGAGCGGACGCGTTAGGGAGAGCACCGGGCGTGACCCTTTTACTGAACATCCTCTGGTTCATCTTCGGCGGTTTCTTCGCGGGCCTGGCCTGGCTGTTCGCCGGCCTTCTGCTGGCCATCACCATCGTCGGCCTGCCCTGGGCCCAGGCCGCGTTCCGGATCGGCCTTTTCACCTTCATGCCGTTCGGAAGGCAGGTCGTATCGCGCCGCGCGATGACCGGGCGCGAGGATCTTGGAACCGGCCCGCTGGGCTTGCTCCTGAATGTCGTATGGTTCCTGCTGGGCGGCTGGTACATCGCCCTGGCCCATCTGGTGCTCGGCGTGGTCCAACTGGTCCTGATCATCACCATCCCCTTCGGCGTCCAGCACCTGAAGCTGGCGGCGATCGCCCTGGCGCCGATCGGCAAGGACGTGATCGAGACCTGAACCCATAAGGGACCGGCCGGAAGGGGGACGCTTCCGGCCGGCTCGAGTTCACCTTCAGCCGATGTGACGGCTGACGTGGTTTTCCTCGCGGTTCAGCCGGTGGGCCTGGGCGCGGGTCAGGTGGCCGCCATGGCGCGCGGCCATCCGGCGTTCCTGGCGCAGGATGTGGCGATCGGCGATGCGAATCCGTTCCGCCTTGCGGGCGCTGATCACGCCGTCGCGGCGTTCGGCCCGGACCCGCATCGCCTGATTCGCCAGGCGATGGTTCACTTCAGTCCGAGCCGGGTGATTGGCCTGCCACGGGGTTTCAGCGGAAGCCGCGGTGACCGCGCCGCCAGCCAGCACCACGCCCATCAGGGCCATCAGCGCGGTTTTCTTCATGTTCATGACGTAGTTCCTCTCAACACCTCGTCCGAGGGAGGGCCGCCCAACGCGGCCGCCATCGAACAGCGCCAAGATGGCAAACGCCCGCTGAATTGACCCTGAACCGGCGCGCTTAGCCGCCGTTCACATTAGCTAACGCGTTGGGGCTAGTAGCGCTGAACCGGCGAGGCCGGGTCGTCGACGCCGGCGACCACGCCTTCATTCCGGTGGATCGCCCACTGGGCCCCGATCACCGCGCCCTTGACGCGCGGCAGCAGCAGCATGGTCGCGGCCAACAGGGTCGGCAGGGTGATGGCCAGCACGATCCCGATCGGCCAGGTCCAGATGAACGAGAAGCACAGGACCGGCGCGACGATCAGGTGCCCGACGATCAGGATGGTGAAATAGGGCGGCGCGTCGTCCGACGGATACTGGGCGTTGTCGTGACCGCAGTTCGCACAGGGCGAATCGACCTTCAGATAGGCGCGAAACAGCCGGCCCTCGCCGCATTCGGGACAATGCTCGCTGAACCCGCGCAGCAGGCCGGTCATGAAATTGGATTGCGCCATGGGTCGCCCCTCCGGATGTTCCACCATATGGCGTAGCGGCGCGATCCGCGCTAGAGCGCTGGCATGATCGGCCGCCGACTCCTGATCACGTTTTTAGCCGCCCTGGCCTTCGCGCCGGCGGGCGCCCACGCGGCCGACGCCAAGAAAAAGGGCGGCGGGCTCGACTATATCCAATTGCCGGCCCTGACCGCGACGATCATCCGGGGCGACGGCCGCCGCGGCGTCATGACCGTCGAGACCGGCGTCGACGTCCCCGGCAACGCCGCGCTGCGCACCCGCGCCGAAATTTCCCAGCCGCGCCTGCGGGCGGCCTACCTGATAGTGTTGCAGGCCTATGCCTCCGGCCTCGGCGCAGGCTATCCGCCCGACGCGGACTATATCAGCCGCACCCTGCAACGTGAGACCGACAAGGTGCTGGGCGGGCCGGGCGCGAAACTGTTGCTCGGCGCCATCCTGGTGAACTGACGCCGGCCCCCAAGCCCGCTCAACGCGCCCCGGCCGCCGCCGCGTCCATGATCTGGGCCAGGGCGATGTCGCGTTCACTGACCCCGTCGACCTCATGGGTGGTCAGGGTCACCTCGACGCGGTTGTAGACATTGAACCATTCAGGATGGTGGTCGGCCTTCTCCGCGGCCAGGGCCGCGCGGGTCATGAAACCGAAGGCGGCGTTGAAATCCTTGAACTTGAAGGTCTTCTGGATCGCGTCGCGGCCGTCCACGGCCGTCCAGCCGGAGAGCCGGGCCAGGGCGGCGTCGACGCCGATCTTTTCAGGCTTGGGCATGTTCATCCACCTTCCAGTCGTCATGGCCGGGTTCATCCCACGGCTGTCCGGTTGAGCCGTGGGCCAAAGTTCACAACGCGATGAAATCACGTCGTTTGTGGAACATTTCGGATCGTTGAACACAAGCCGTGGCCCCAACTTCCGTCACCACCGGGCCATCTCCCCACGCCTTCGGCGATCGGGGACTACTACCCGGTGGCCCATAACCACAGGTTTTGTAAGGTTTTCACGGCGCGCGCCGGAGCGACGTTTCCAACCGTTTGAGTCTATAGGCCACCGGGACAAGCCCGGTGGTGACAATAAAACCTAGAACGCCAGCCCCGTCGCCTTGGCTAGGGCCGCCAGGGCCTGGGCCTCGTTTTCCACCTTGATCGCCACCATGCCGAGCTCGTGCGCGGGTTTGCAGTTCACGCCCAGGTCGTCGAGATAGACGCAGGCGTCCGGCTTCACGTCCAGAAGCTCGCACATCATCCGGTAGATGCGTGGATCAGGCTTGCGCACCCCGACCTTGGAGCTTTCGATCACCGCATCGAAAAGACCCATGATCTCGGCCACCTGGGCGGCCTTGTCGGTGGTCGCGGCCATCCCGGCGCCCGTGCCGGTCATGACATTGTTGGTGATGCAGCCGACCTTGAAACGCCGCTTGCAGGTCTTCAACGCCGCCGCCATGGCCGGCCGCACATCGCCGGAGAGCAGCGGCAAGACATCGGCGCCGCGCACGTCCTGGCCCAGCGCCCTGGACTCCTCGAGAAACATCGTGTCGAACCCGGCCGCGTCGATCTCGGAACGCTCGAACAGCGCCCAGGCGTTGTCGTGAGGATTGGTGGCGTTGATGGCGCGGATATGGTTCAGGGGAATGCCCCGGCTGGTCTCATAGCGGTTGAACGCCTCGAACGGCGAGGTGGTGAACACCCCGCCGAAGTCCCAGATCACCGCCTCGACCGCCATGCGCCGCCCTTCTCAAATCCGGCGCGACGCTAGGAGGGACGGCCGAGCGTGGCAAGCGGTGTACGTGTTTCGACAGACGCCGCGCCGGCCCTAATCCACCAAAAACCGGTACCCGACGCCCGCCTCGGTGATCAGGTGCTTCGGCGTCGCCGGGTCAGCTTCCAGCTTCTGGCGCAGGTGCCCGACGAACACGCGCAGATATTGCACGTCATCCACATTGGCCGGCCCCCAGACGGCGGTCAGGAGCTGCTGGTGGGTCAGGACCTTGCCGCCGCCCTCGGCCAGGCGGGCCAGCAAGTCGTATTCGCGCGGCGACAGGCGGACCGGCTCTCCGCCCCGGGTGACCAGCCGCTTGATCAGGTCGATCTCGACATCGCCGGACCGGATTACCGGCGCGGCGCCGGCGCGCGCCAGCCGGTGCCGCATCGCCACGCGCAGCCGGGCCAGGAGTTCGCCGACATGGAACGGCTTTTCGACATAGTCGTCGGCGCCGAGGTCCAGGGCGTCGATCTTCTCCATCTCCATGTCGCGGGCCGAGAGGATCAGGATCGGCCCGTCGAAGAACGCCCGCGCCTTGACCAGCGCCTGCTTGCCGTCCAAGTCCGGCAGGCCGAGGTCCAGGATCACCGCGTCCGGCGGGCGCTGGGCGATGGCGGCGAGGCCCTTGGCGGCGGTCTCGGCGCGAACCGGCTCATAGCCGGCGGCCTCCAGGGCGGGGCCGAGGAACCGATGGATCTGGGGCTCGTCGTCGATCACCAGGATCCGGGGCTTGTGGGCGGACATGCCGATACTTTCAAAGCAACAGATGGTGGGTCGCGACCGCCTTGGGCAGGCTGATCACGATGCGCGCGCCATACCCGCCGCGAATGGGATCGCCATGGATCGGGCTGACGGCGGCGATCCGTCCGCCCATGGCCTCGACGAAGCCCTTGGCGATCGACAGCCCCAGGCCCGCGCCCTTGACCGGATCGCCCCGCGCGCGGTCGGACGGCTCCTCCAGCCGGCGCAGCTTCTCGAAGACGCGTTCGATATGGGCCTTGGGGATGCCTGGCCCCTCGTCATCGATGGCGATCACCACATTGGCGCGGTCTTCATAGGCCGCCGCCTCGATCCGCGAGCCGTCGGGGCTGTAGGCCGCGGCGTTCTCCAGGATATTGACCAGGGCCTGCTCCAGAAGCCCCTGATCCAGTTCGACCGTGGTCAGTTCGGGCGGAAAATCGCGCACCAGGGTCCGCGACCCCAGCCGCCGCTCGACCCGCTTGATCGCGGCGGCCAGCACGTCGCGCACGTCGGTCCGGTCCGAACGGGTCTTCAGCGCCCCGCCCTCCAGCCGCGTCATGTCCAGGAGGTCGCCGACATAGCGGTTCAGCCGCTCGGCCTCCTCGCGGATGCTGATCAGCAGATCGGCGCGCACGTCGGGCTTCAGGGTCTTGCCGAAGTCGATCAGGGTGGTCGCCGAGCCCAGCACCGTCGACAACGGCGTGCGCAGGTCGTGGCTGATGGAGTTGAAGAGGGCCGCCCGCAGCTTGTCCGATCGGCGCAGGGCCTCGTTCTCGACCGTGGCCGAGGCCAGCTCCGCCCGCTCCAGCGCCACCGCCCCCTGGTCCAGGAGCGCGATCACCAGCCGCTCGTCAGGGGCGTCGCCCGCCGCGACCTCGACGCCGGCGACGCCCGCCCGGCCCCGCAGGCCCACCAGCGGCCGGAAGGTCCAGCCGACCTGGGGCAGCGTGCCGGTGCCGGCGCCCGAGGCCTCGCCCTTGTCCCAAGCCCAGCGGGCGGCGGCCATGGCGCCGGTGTTCAGGCCGACGGGGCCTGGCGCGCCCGCCGCCTCGGCCAACTGGCCGCTCTCCTCGGCGGGCAGCAGCACCACCGCGCGGCCGCCCGCCGCCGCCGAGGCCTGTTCGGCCAGCGCCTGGGCGGTCTCGGCCTGGGTCGAGGCGGCGGACAGGCGGCGGCTGGCGGCCAGGAGCGCGCTGACGGCCGCGGCGCGGTTGGCGGACAGGATAGCCTGGTCCCGCACCCGGCCCGTCAGCCAGCCGGTGACGGCGGCGACCGCAATCAGCACCACGAAGGTGAAGACGTCGGTCGCGTGGCCGATCCGGAACGAGTATCGGGGCTCGAGGAAGAAGAAGTTGTAGGTGAGCGCGGCCAGGACCCCGGCGGCCAGGGCCGGGCGCAGGCCCAGGGTCAGGCCGCTGACCAGCACGCTGGCCAGGAAGATCATGGCCAGGTCCCCGCCCCCGCCGCCATAGCGCTGGAACAGGAAGGCCAGGCCGTTGGCCACGACCACCAGCCCCGCCGCGCCCAGATAGCCGGCCCCGGCGCGCCAGCTCCAGGGCTTCGCGACCGAGGCGGCGGGATCGGGAACCGTCTCCGGCGCGCCGGCGCTGACGAAATGCAGGGCCGCCCCGCCCGAGCGGCGGAGCAGGGCGTGGGCCAGGGATCGCCCGGCCAGGATCCGCAGGCGGCTATCGCGGGACTTGCCCATGACGATCTGGGTGACATTGTTGCGCCGGGCATAGGCCAGCACGGTGTCGGGCACGTCGTCGCCGGTCAGGACGATGGTGGCCGCGCCCAGTTGCTCGGCCAGCTTGACCGCTTCGGCGACCCGACGGCCGGCGTTGGGGTCGCGGCTGGGCCGGTTGGGCCGCTCCACATTGGCGACGGTCCAGGGCGCGTCCATCATCAGGTCGGCCAGGCGCCGGCCCGCCCGGACCAGCGAGCCGGCCATGGCGTCGCCGGCGACCAGCACCAGGATCCGCTCGCCCGCCGCCCACGGCCCCTCGATGCCCTGCCGGCGCATGGCGCCGACCAGTTGGTCGTCGACGGTCTGGGCGGCGCGGCGCAGGGCCAGTTCGCGCAGGGCCGTCAGGTTTTCGGGCTTGAAGAAATTATCCCCCGCCAGGCGCGCGGTCTCCGGCAGATAGACCTTGCCGGCGTTCAGCCGCTCGCGCAGCTCCTGGGGTGTGATGTCGACCACCTCGATCTCATCGGCGGCGGACAGCGCGGAGTCGGGCACGGTCTCGCGCACGCGCACCCCGGTGATCTTCCAGACCACGTCGACCAGGCTTTCCAGGTGCTGGACGTTGAGCGTGGTCCAGACGTCGATCCCGGCGGTCAGCAACTCCTCGACGTCCTGCCACCGCTTGGGATGGCGCGAGCCGGGCGCGTTGGAGTGGGCGTATTCGTCGACCAGCAGCAGCTTGGGCTTGCGCGCCAGGGCGCCATCGAGGTCGAACTCCATCAGCCGGCGCCCGCGATACTCGATCGGCTGGCGGGCCATCACCTCCAGGCCTTCGGTCAGGGCCTCGGTGTCCTTGCGGCCATGGGTCTCGACCACCCCGACCGCCACATCGACCCCTTCGGCGGCGCGGCGCTGGCCGGCGGTGAGCATCTCATAGGTCTTGCCCACCCCTGGCGCCATGCCGAGATAGACCTTGAGCCGGCCACGCCCCTGACGCCTGGCCTCGGCCAGAAGGGCTTCGGGGTCGGGGCGGAACGGCTCGTCGGGCGTCATGGGGCCTTAAGGTGGCTCACCGGATAGCGCGCGTCGAGGGCGCGATTGACCGCCAGCACATTCACGCGAGGCTGGCCGATGAAGCCGAGGAACGCGCCTTCGGTCTGGGCGTCCTCGACGGACAGCACCTCCGAGACCGACCGGCCGCGCGCCTGGGCGACCCGGGCCGCCTGCAGGTGCGCATTGGCCGGGGAAATATCGGGGTCCAGGCCGCTGCCGGAGGTCGTGACCGCGTCGGCTGGAATCTCGCCCGGACCGTCGTCCTTGCGGATGCTGGCCGCGTCGCCCTTGACCCGGTCGATCAGCTTCTGGTCCAGCGGGCCGAGGTTCGAGCCTCCGGAGCTGGTCGGGTCATAGCCATTGCCGGCCGCCGACGGGCGCGGATGCAGGTATTCCGGCTTGGCGAAGGCCTGGGCGATCAGCGAGGAGCCGATCACCTGGCCCGAGGCGTCCCGCACCAGGCTGCCGCCGGCCTGGGCGGGGAACACCGCCCCCGCGACGCCGGTCATGGCCAGCGGATAGGCGAGCCCCAGGAGCAGGGTGAACAGCACCATCATGACCAGGGCGGGTCGGATATGTTGGATCATCGGAAGGTATCCTTCAGGCCAGGTGGACGGCGGTGATCAGGACGTCGATCACCTTGATGCCGATGAAGGGCGCGATCACCCCGCCCAGGCCGTAGATCAAGAGGTTGCGAGACAACAGGTTGGCCGCGCCGATCGCCCGGTACTTCACCCCGCGCAGCGCCAGCGGGATCAGGGCCACGATGATCAGCGCGTTGAAGATCACCGCCGACAGGATGGCGCTGTGCGGATTATGCAGCCGCATGACGTTGATCGCGCCCAGCGCCGGCAGGGCGACCACGAACATCGCCGGGATGATGGCGAAATACTTGGCGACGTCGTTGGCGATGGAGAAGGTGGTCAGGGCGCCGCGGGTGATCAGCATCTGTTTGCCGACCTCGACGATCTCAATGAGTTTCGTCGGGTCGCTGTCCAGGTCGACCATGTTGCCGGCCTCGCGGGCGGCCTGGGTGCCGGTCTGCATGGCCACGCCTACATCGGCCTGGGCCAGGGCCGGCGCGTCGTTGGAGCCGTCGCCGCACATCGCCACCAGGCGTCCCTTGGCCTGTTCCTCGCGGATCAGGCGCAGCTTGTCCTCGGGTGTCGCCTCGGCCAGGAAATCGTCGACTCCGGCTTCCGATGCGATCGTGGCGGCGGTGACCGGGTTGTCGCCGGTGATCATCACCGTGCGCAGGCCCATGCGGCGCAGATCGGCGAACCGCTCCTTCACGCCCGGCTTGACGATGTCCTTCAGGTGGATGACGCCCATCAGCTTGCCGTTCTCGGCCACGGCCAGGGGCGTGCCGCCGGCGCGGGCGATCCGGTCGACCGCTGCGGAGACCTCGGCCGGCGCCGTCTGGGCGGTCAGGCCGCAGATCCTCAGCACCGCCTCGACGGCGCCCTTGCGCCAGCTCATCTTGTCGGTGTCGAGCCCGGAGACGCGGGTGGCGGCGCTGAAGGCGATGGCGGCCGCGCCCTGGGGCAGGGTCTCGACCAGGCCGTACTTCTCGCGCGCCAGCTCCAGGATCGAACGGCCTTCGGGCGTCTCGTCCGCCAGCGAGGCCATCAGGGCGGCCCAGAGCGCGCTGTCGGCCGGCACGCCTGGCGCGGGGACCACTTCGGTCGCCATGCGGTTGCCGTAGGTGATGGTGCCGGTCTTGTCCAAGAGCAGGGTGTCGACATCCCACGCCGCCTCGACCGCGCGGCCGGAGGTGGACAGCACATTGACCTTCAGCAGCCGGTCCATGCCGGCGATGCCGACCGCCGAGAGCAGGCCGCCGATGGTGGTCGGGATCAGGCAGACGAAGAGCGCGCCCAGCACCATCGGGTCCAGCTTGACGCCGGAATATTGGCCAAGGCCCAGGAGGGTCGCCACGGCCACCACGAACACCAGGGTCAGGCCGGCCAGCAACACGGCCAGGGCGATCTCATTGGGCGTCTTCCTGCGGTTGGCGCCCTCGACCATGGCGATCATGCGGTCGAGGAAGCTGTCGCCCTGACCGGCGGTGACCCGGACCTTGATCCAGTCCGAGACCACGGTGGTGCCGCCGGTGACCGCCGAGCGGTCGCCGCCGCTTTCGCGGATCACGGGCGCGGACTCGCCGGTGATGGCCGACTCATTGACCGAGGCGAGGCCCTCGATAATCTCGCCGTCGGCGGGAACCACGTCGCCCGCCTCGACCAGCACCACATCGCCCACCGCCAGCTTATGCGAGGCGGTGGGGACCACAGCGCCGGCCGCCGGATCGACGATCAGCTTGGCCATGGTGGTGACCCGCGCGGCGCGCAGGGCGTCGGCCGCCGCCTTGCCCCGACCCTCGGCCACGCTCTCGGCGAAGTTGGCGAACAGCACGGTGGCCCAGAGCCAGGCGGCGATCTGGATGGCGAACAGCGGCGAGGCGTGATGGACGAAGGCGTCGATCATCGAGACCGTGGCCAGCACGGCCACGACCTCGGTGGCCAGGATGACCGGGTTGCCGACCAGCTTGCGCGGGTCGAGCTTGATCAGCGCGTCGATGCCGGCGCGGGCCAGGATCTGGCCTTGCGCGCCTTCGGCGGAAACGGCGGAAGCCATGGGATCAGCTTTCCTTTGAAATCAGTGCGAGGTGAGGGCGAGCATTTGGAAATGCTCGACGATCGGGCCCAGGGCCTGGGCCGGGAAGTATTGCAGGCCGCCCAGGATCAGGATCACGCCGATGACCAGGCCGATAAACAGCGGGCCGTGCGTCGGCAAAGTGCCCGCGGTGGGCTGCAGCCGGGGCTTCGCCACGAGGCCGCCCGCGATGGCGAGCACCGGCACCGCGTAGCCGAACCGGCCCAGCCACATCGCGATCGCCATGGTGATGTTCCAATATGGGCTGGCGCTGAGCCCCCCGAACGCGGAGCCATTGTTCCCGGTCGCCGAGGTGTAGGCGTAGAGCACCTCGGACAGGCCATGGGCGCCGGTCGTCGAAACCGTCTTCATGGCCAGGGGCAGGACGATGGCCACGGCCGCGAAGCCCAGGATCGAGGCCGTCAGGATCAGGGAAGCCAGCATGCAGAGCTTGATCTCGCGGGCCTCGATCTTCTTGCCGAGATATTCGGGCGTGCGACCGACCATCAGGCCGGCCACGAACACCGAGATCAGCGCCATGATGATCATGCCGTAGAGGCCTGATCCGACGCCGCCCGGCAGCATCTCGGCCAGTTGGATCATGAACATGGCCATGCCCCCGCCCAGCGGCGTGAAGCTTTCGTGCATGCCGTTGACCGCGCCGTCCGAGGCGCCGGTGGTCATGGCGGCGAACACCGCGGTCGACGGCGCGCCGAAGCGGACCTCCTTGCCTTCCATGTTCGGCGTCGTGACCACATGAGCGGCGACCAAGGCGGGCGTCGGCTGGGACTCGGCGGCATAGATGGCCGCCGCGGCGCCGCTGACCATGAGCGCCATGATGATCACGAGGGCGCGTGCTTCCTTCTTGAGGCCAATGACACGCCCGAAGGCGACCGCGCAGGCGAAGCCCAGCATGTTCATGATCACCATCTCGATCAGGTTGCTGATCGCGTTGGGATTTTCGAACGGGTGAGCGGAATTGGCGTTGAAGAAACCGCCGCCATTGGTGCCGAGTTGCTTGATCGCCTCCTGGCTCGCCACCGGGCCCAGCGCTATGGTCTGCTTGGCGCCCTCGATCGTGTGGGCGTCGACATGGGGCAGCAGGGTTTGCGGCACGCCAAGCGCACCCAGCGCCAGCGCGATCAGGATCGCGAAAGGCAGCAGGATGTAGAGGGTGATGCGCACCAGATCAGCCCAGAAGTTGCCGATCGTCTCGCCTCTGTTGGCGGCGAAGGCTCGGGCCAATGCGGCGGCGACGGCGATGCCAGCCGCCGCGGAGGCGAAGTTCTGCACGGTGAAGCCGGCCATCTGCGAGAAATGGCTGGCGGCGCTTTCACCGGAATAGAACTGCCAGTTCGTGTTGGTGACGAAGCTGATCGCGGTATTGAACGCCAGGTCCGGCGACATGGCGGCGAAACCCTGCGGGTTCAGCGGCAGATGGTCCTGCAGGCGCAGGATCGCATAAAGAAACAGAAAGGCCGCGGCCGAGAAGGCCAGGAACGAGAAGGTATAGCCCAGCCAGCCCTGGCCTTTCTTCGGATCCACGCCCGAGAGGCCATAGAACCCCGCCTCGAGGGGTTTCAGCACCGGGTCGAGCCAGGTCGACTGGCCCTGCCAGACACGCGCCATATAGACGCCGAGCGGCCAACCGAGGCCGACGGCGAGGCCGATCGTGAGCACGATCTCGGCCCATCCTTGGATGTTCATGGAATTCGCCTGATCAGAAATCTTCGGGGCGCAGCAGCGCCACCAGCATGTAGACGGTCACCGCGACGGTGGCGGCGATGTAGAGGCCGGCGACGAGCATGCTCAGACGCGCCTCAACAGGACGGCGTAGAGGGCGAACAGGGCGAAAATCCCCGCGCCAAGGGCGATGAAGACGAGATCCATCTGCGGCTCCGATATCTGGAGCCGTCTTTATAACCGCATGGCCCATCAAGGTTCGGCGCCCAAGGCGGGACAGGGACATAAAGGAAACATAAAGACGCCGATCGGGAGGTTTATGCGGCGTTGGGATCGTGGATGCTTCGAGAGGGTGGTCGAGCCTGTCGAAGAACGCCACCAGCCAGCGATGGCTTACACATGGAATGCTCCGGTATATTGGTCAAAACGCCGCTCAGAACCGCCATGACTCTCCCACCTCTGCCCGCACAACCAGCCGGCGTCCCCTGGCCCACCCAGGATTGGCCGATCGGCGAGCTTCCAGCGCACACGGACCGCGCGCGGCTGGACCAACTGCTGGATCGCGCCCTCGGCCGGCCCCGCGCCGACGACCTCGGCGAAACCCACGCCGTGCTGGTCGTCCAGGGCGGACGGCTGGTGCTGGAGCGTTACGGGCCGGGACGCCGGCCCGACCGGACCCTGCCGTCCTGGTCGATGGCCAAGAGCGTCACCCAGGCCCTGGTCGGCCTGGCGGTCGGCGACGGCCTCTTGGATATCCACGCCCCGGCGAGCGTTCCTGAATGGCGCGGCGGCGACGATCCGCGCGGCGCGATCACCCTCGACCTGCTCCTGCGCATGTCCAGCGGCCTGGCCTATGTCGAGGACTATGTCCCGGCCGTAACGGATCGATCGGCGTTCCAGCCGTCCGGCATAAAGAACCCATAAGCCGCCTTCCGCGAGGCGAAGGACTACGCGCCGCGGGCCTTGAAATAGCGCCCGCAGACCGCGTCCAGCTTGGCGACCTGGGTCGGATCCCAGAAGGCCCGGTCGGTGATCACCGCCGCGTCCAGCCCGGTATCGATCGGCGAGGCGGGCCGTTCGCCCTTCAGCCCCCGCGCCAGCGTGACCAGCAGCCGCCGGGCCCGCGCCGCATTGGCGTGCATGACCGCCAGGATGTCGGTCATTTCCACATGGGCGACCTCCTCGCGCCAGCAGTCATAGTCGGTGACCATGCAGACCGAGGCGTAAGGCAGCTCCGCCTCCCGCGCGAGCTTGGCCTCGGGCATATTGGTCATGCCGATCACATCGCAGCCCCAGGAGCGATAGAGCTTGCTTTCGGCCAGGGTCGAGAACTGCGGGCCTTCCATCGCCAGATAGGTCCCGCCCTCGACGATCCGCCCCTCGCCCGCCCGGCCGGCGCCCAGGGCCAGCGCCGAGAGGCGCGGGCAGGTTGGATGGGCCATCGAGACATGGACCGTGAAGCCGTCCTCGAAGAAGGTCTTTGGCCGGGCGAAGGTGCGGTCGATGAACTGGTCGACCACCACGAAGTCCCCCGGCGCCAGGTCCTCGCGCAGGGAGCCGACCGCCGAGAACGAGACGATGTCGGTGCAGCCGGCCCGCTTCAGGACGTCGATATTGGCGCGCGCATTGATCCGGCTGGGCGGGGTCGGATGGCCGCGGCCATGACGGGGCAGGAAGACCAGGGGCACGCCCTCGATCTCGCCCATCAGCACCTCGTCGGAAGCCTGGCCCCAGGGGCTCTCGATCCGCATCCACCGCTGGTGATGCAGGCCCTCGATATCATAGAGGCCCGATCCGCCGATCACGCCCAAGGTCCAACCCGCCAAACCCGCCTCCATCGCTCGTCGGCCCCGCGTCGTTGGGCCGCCGCGTCGTTAGGCCGATGCGCCTTGCCGCACAATGGCGCGGGCGCTCAGGCGCCGAGCACCACCTCGACCACCGCGCCATCCAGGAACAGGGCCTCCCCGCCGTGGGCCCGCGCCGTCTGGCGCACGATGGCCAGGCCCAGACCCGCCCCGCGCCCGGCGGCGTCGAGGGTGTGGAAGCGCTCGAACACCCTCTCGCGCGCCTCTCCCGGCACGCCGTCGCCCTGGTCGACCACGCGCAGCCGCGCCTTGGAGTCCGTTCGCGCCAGTTCCACCCGGATATGGCCGCGCCCGTGCGCCAGCGCGTTGTCGAGCAGCGCCACGACCAGCTCGAACAGCTCGCCGCGGTCGCCCTGCACGGTCAGCCCGTCCGGGCCCGCGAACTCGATCGAGCGGCCGGCCCGGTCCAAGGCCGGCGCGATCGAAGCGGCGGCCTCCCGCGCCAGGCGGGTCAGATTGACCTCGCCGCTATCCCTGAACGCCTGGGAACGATCGGCGCGGGCGAGGGTCAGGAGCCCGGAGATCAGCCGCGTCAGCTCGGCGAGGTCGGCCCGCACCGCCGTCCAGTCGATCTGGCCCTCGGCCTCCGCGCGCTGCAGGCGCAGGTCCAGCACGGTCAGGGGCGTGCGCAGCGCGTGGGCGGCCTCGGCGGTGAAACGCTTTTCGTTGGCATAGGCGGCGGTGACCCGGTCCAGGGCGCGGTTGACCGCCTTGGCCAGGCCCTGGACCTCGGCGGGCAGGCGTTCGGCGCTCAGGCGCAGCGGGCTATCCGGCCCGATGGCGCGGGCCTCGGTGGCGGCTAATTTGAGCGGCCGCAGGCTCCATTTGGAGACCAGCCAGGCGACCACCAGGCCCAGCAGGGCCGCGGCGGCGAAGATCAGGCCCGGCGTCAGGCCCTCCAGTTCGTCGGCCGGGGTCGCGTCGACCAGGGTCGGATTGGACCGCGCCACCATCAGCCAGAATCCGTGGGGCGCGCGGGACGACACCGCCAGTTCCTGATCCGGACCCACCAGCCTCAGCCGACTGACCGACTGGCCCGCGGGCAGGGTCATCAGCGGCAAGGGCGCCGCCAGGTTCGCCGATCGCGCCGCCACCCGGCCGGCCGGATCATAGAGCGTATAGAACCCGCCCTCCGACGCGGCGTAGACCGCGCGCCACCGCGCCGGCATCCGCAGGGCCTCGAACCGGCCGGACGGGGAAAACCGCAAACCCCCAACCAGGATCCGCGCCTGGGTGGCCAGGCTGGCGTCCTCCAGCACCTCTTCGGGCGTCACGGCGTGGCTCTGGAAATAGGCCGCCATGGCCGCCGCGCCGAGCGCCCAGACCAGGAGCAGGCAGGCCAGCAAGCGCTGGCGAAGGCTGCCGAGGCGAAGTTTCACGGGTTGGCGGCCTCGGCGCGCAGCAGGTAGCCGATCCCGCGCCGGGTCTCGACCCGCACCCCGGCGCCCGCGTCGTCCAGCGCCTTGCGCAGCCGCGAGACCACCGCCTCCAGCGCATTGGCGGTCACCACCTGGTCGTAGCCATAGAGGCGTTCCTCCAGCACATCGCGCACCACGATCCGCCCGGCCGCCGAGATCAGCGCTTCCAGGAGGAGCGTTTCGCGGCGGCGCAGCGCGATCGGCCGGCCGTCGACCTTGGCTTCGCGGGACACCGTGTCATAGACCAGCCGGCCCAGGCTCGGGGAAATCTCGGCGCGCGGGCCGGGACGGCGCAGCACGGCGCGCAACCGCGCCTCCAGTTCGGCCAGATCGAAGGGCTTGATCATATAGTCGTCGGCGCCGGCGTTCAGGCCGGCTATGCGCTCCGCGACCCCGTCCCGCGCGGTCAGGATCAGGGCCGGCGGGCTGGGCCGCCCGCGCCGACCGGAGGTCAGAAGGCCGACGCCGTCACCGTCCGGCAGGCCCAGGTCGAGCACCATGGCGTCATAGCGCGCTATATCCAGGGCCGCGCACGCCGCGTCCACCGAGCCCACCGCATCGACGACGAAGCCGACCCCGACTAGATGGTCGGCCGTCATGCGCCGCAGCGCGTCGTGATCCTCGACCAGCAATATGCGCATCGTTACAATCGGCCATCCGGATGAAGCGCCTGAAACGGCGCCGAGACGGCGCCAGTATAGCGGCGATCTCTGGCGCCGCGCTGACATGATCTTGAAAACTCGAACGGAAACCTGGGCGGCCGGCCGCTTCGTCCCCGGCGGCCATTCCAAGAGCAACACCAAACGCGGCGACGAAGTGATCGCCTTCGCCTTGCCCAGAAAAGGGGCTTGTTCCGACGGCCCGCAGCCGCCAAACCCTCGGCCAGGTCGCCCGCCGGTTCGGCGGCGATGGTTTGGAGGAGACCCCCGGTTCGATGGCGGCCAGCCTTGAACACGCGCCCCGCGGCGTCCGCCATATCGCCGCGGCGGTGATCGGCAATGCGCTCGAGTGCTACGATTTCATCGTCTATTCCTATTTCGCGGTGCAGATCGGGCGGGCCTTCTTTCCCGGCCACACCGCCTTCGCCAGCCTGATGCTCTCCCTGGCCACGTTCGGCGCCGGCTTCGTCAGCCGCCCGCTGGGCGCCGTGGTGATCGGGCGCCTGGGAGACCGCGTCGGTCGCAAGCCGGCGATGCTGCTCAGCTTCACCTTGATGGGCGTCAGCATGCTGGCGATGGCCTGCATGCCGACCTATGCGCGGGTCGGCGTCGCCGCGCCTTTGCTGGTGCTGGCCGCGCGCCTGACCCAGGGCTTCGCCATGGGCGGGGACATCGGATCGACCACCACCTACCTGCTCGAGGCCGCGCCGGCGTCGGGGCGCGGTCTGGCCACCGCCTGGCAACTGGCCACCCAGGGCGTCGCGACCGTCGCCAGCGGCCTGGTCGGCCTGGCCGTCACCCGCCTCTCCGGCCCCGAGGCGCTGCAAGCCTGGGGCTGGCGCGCCGCTTTCCTGCTGGGCGCCCTGATCCTGCCCTTCGGCCTGGCGCTGCGGCGCGGCATGCCGGAGACCCTGGAAGCCGCGACCGAGACGCCGCTGGGCGCGCTGCTGCGAAGCCACGGCCGCATGATCGGCCTCGCCTTCCTGATCATCGGCAACATCAATGTCAGCTATTACGTGCTGGCCTACATGACGACCTATGCGACGACGACGCTGCATATGACGCCGGCCGCCGCGTTCGGCGCGCCGATCATGTTCGGCCTTTGCACCCTGGCCTTCAGCCTGGGCGGCGGCGCACTGTCCGACCGGATCGGGCGGCGGGCGGTCATGATCTGGCCCCGCCTGGCTCTGCTGCTGATCGCCGCGCCGGCGTTCTGGCTCGTGGCGCGCCGTCGCGACACGATGACCCTGCTGGCCGCGACCGCCGTCCTGGCGGCGCTCAGCCAGGCGGCCGGCGCCGCGGCGCTCGTGGCGGTCACCGAAGCGTTGCCCCGGTCGGCGCGATGCCTGGCCCTGTCGGTGATCTATGCCAGCGCGGCGGCGGTGTTCGGCGCCCTGACCCAGCCGATCCTGGCCTGGCTGCTGCACACGGCCGGCGGAGGTCTGGCGCCCGCCTACCTCTTGATGGGCGCGACGGCGATGGGCCTGGCCGCGATCACGCCGCTGCGGGAAACCGCGCCAGCGAAGCTCGACCCAGCGCTAGCCTAGGTTTCGGCCGGTCCGCCTATTCGGCGGACTGGCTGCTCGCGGGCCGCAGCGACTTGTAGGCCTCGAAGCGGGCCTCGCGTCGGGAGCGGGCGTCCATCTTCTCCTGGGCCTTGCGTTCCTTGCGGCCCTGCCGCTTGGCGGCCTCGATGGCCTCCTGCCGAGCCGCGGAGGCTTGGCGCGCGGCTTCCTTGGCCGCGGCGCGTTCGGCGCGGACGATTTCCAGAGCGGCCGCGCGTTCGGCCTTGCGTTCTTCGAACGCCGGGTCCTGGACAGCGGGTTTGGGTCGGAATTTGGCCAACTGGGCCTTTTTGGCTTCGGCCGCCGCAGTCAGGCGATCGTTGAAGCCGGTCTTCAAAGTATCCTTCATGGCGCGCTCTTCTAGCGCGCTCCGCTCAAAGCGCAATCGTCTCTTGATGAAAGATTTTCAACAGAGGGGCGAGGTGACAGGCCGCGCCAAATCACCGAACGTCCCCGCCGAGCCAATCCGCCGGCCCTGGGAAGCGCGACCATGAGCAAGCTTCGGATGCTGTTCATCTGCCTGGCGGCGGGTTTCGCGCTGTTCTACGCCGATGCGCGTAGCCCCGCGCCGGTCCCCGCGAGCGCGCCCGCCGACCAGTTCGCCGCTGGCCGCGCCCTGGTCGATATCGCGGTGATGGCCCAGGTCCCGCACCCGATCGGCTCGCCCGCCAACGCCCAGGTCCGCGACTATCTGATCCGAAGAATGACCGCCCTGGGCCTGTCGCCCACCGTCCAGAGCGACGAGGGCCGCGTCGATCAGAGCCTGGGCGGGGCGACCTATATCGCCGGCGGCCAGGTCGAGAATATCGTCGGGGTCCTGCCCGGCCGCGACCGCGCCCTGCCGGCCCTGGCCCTGATGGCGCATTATGACAGCGTCCCAGGTTCGCCCGGCGCGGCCGACGACATCACCGGCGTGGCGTCGGAATTGGAAATCCTGCGCGCCATCGAGGCCAGCGGCGCCCCGGCGCGCGACGTGATGCTGGTCTTCACCGATGGCGAGGAGGCCGGCCTCCTGGGCGCCAGCGCCTTCTTCGCCGATAACCCGCTGGCCCGCCATGTCGGCTTCATCATGAACCTGGAATCGCGCGGCGGCGGCGGCCGCGCCGCCATGTTCGAGACCGGCGCGGACAATGGCGGCGCGATCGACCTCTATCGGCGCACGGCGGTGAAGCCCGACGCCAATTCGCTCTTGGCGTTCGTCTATAAGCATCTGCCCAACGACACCGACTACACCATCGCCAAGGCCAAGGGCGTTCCAGGCCTGAACTACGCGTTCATCGGCCGCCAATTCGATTATCACTCGCCCAGTTCAACGGTCGCGGCCCTGGACCAGGGCTCCGTGCAGCACATCGGCGAACAGGTGCTGGGCACGGCTCGGGCGCTGGCCTTCTCACCCACCCTGCCGAAACCGGCGCCGGACGCCGTTTATGGCCAGGCGCCCGGCGGCTTCATGCTCGCCTATCCGGCCTGGGGCGGATGGGCGCTGCTGATCGTCATCGCCGGCCTGATCGCGGTCGCGGCCTTCGGCGCGCGGCGGGGCGAGGACTGGTCCTGGGCTGATGTCGCGCGCGGCGCGGGCGCCGGCCTGTTGTTGCTCGTCGGCGGCGCGGCGGCGCTGCATCTGGCGCGCCACGCCACCGGCTACGGCTTCGGCTGGATGGCCGGACGCCCGCTGCTGGCCCGTTTCGCCTTTTATGAAGTCCTGATGGCCGTGGTCGGCCTCGGCGTGCTGATGCTGGTCGCGCTGGGCCTGGCGCGCGGGCCAATGCGCGTGGCCGCGGCGATCCTGGCCCTGGCGATCGGCGCCGCGTCGTCACTGTTCGGCGGCCTGGACCTGGTCGGGCTGGGCGAGGGCGGCGCGGCGGCCGTTCTGGCCCTCCTGCTGTTCGGAAAGCCCGCGAAACTGTCCAGCGGTTGGATCGGCGTCCTGGCCCTGGGCCTCGTCGCCGCCCTGGCCCTGCAGATCTGGGCGCCGACAGCCGCCCTGACCATCGCCTGGCCGCTGGCGGTCGGGGCGGCTTGCGCGGCGCTGCTGGCGATGCCGATCGGAGGGCGGCCGCTGGCCTTGATCCTCGCCATGGTTCTGACCGCCCTGACCCTGGCCTGGCTTGGCGGCCTGTTCCACAACCTGCTGCAGGGGCTGGACCTGCCGGAGCTGCCGGCCCTGGTCGTCTGGATGGCCGCCTTCTGCCTTTGGCCCCTGGTCCAGCCCGAGGACGGCCAGGGCGGCGCCATCGCCCTCGCCCCGGGCGCCGCGCTGCTGGCCGGCGGCCTGGCCTTCGCCCTCGCGCTGAACTTCACCGATCCCTATTCGCCGCGTCATCCCGAGGCGGTCATGCCGCTTTACGTGTTCGACCAGGACGGCGGCCGGACCTGGCGGGTCAGCCCGTACAAGCCCAATTCCTGGGTCCGCATGGTGCTGGGCGACGACGGCGGCGCGATCCAAAGGCGCGCGCTGCCCACCTATCGCGGGCCGGTCTGGGCGGCGCCGGCCAAGCCTGTTCCAGTGATCGTTCCCCAGGTCAGCCTCTCGAAGGGTCCCGACGGCGCCGTCACGCTCCACCTGCGCGCCGACGGCGAACAGACCGCCGACCTGAGCCTGACGATCGGCGCGGCGATCCACGGCGCGACCCTGAACGGCAAACCTATCGCCCTGCCCGCGAAGCCGAACACGCCGATCTTCATCCTATGGGCGCCGTCAACCACGGGGCTGACCTTGACCTTCCAACCCTCGGGTCCCGGCCAGGCGCATCTGGGCTATGCGGTCTATCGCCATGAATGGCCGGCGGACGCCAAACCCTTGCCGCCCCTGCCCCCCGCCATGATGGCCTGGGACCGGTTTGGCGCGACGGTCGTGACCGGAACTCTGGCGACGCGCTGGTGAAGGCGCCCAGCGCGCCCAGGCCGTTAGCGTCATCCCAAGCCTATCGAAAAACCCAGAGACGATCATGCACGCTTCGATAAGATCAGTACAAAGACGGATTTTAATCGCCCGGCCACGGTTGTGTCGCGGGCCGGATTGCGCTTCGATCAAGCGGGCTTGGAATGGCGGAAAGGCGCCTGCACCCGACACGTTTGGAACCGGCCGCGCGGCCGCGCGGTTGATCAGGCGATGAAGCCCTTCCGACCCTAAGCCCCGCCGGGCGCCGTGCGTGGAACGCGACTTGGAAACCGAGCTGAAATTCGAGATCACGGCCGCCGGCGCCAAGGCGCTCAGCGAGCGCTTCGACCTGGCCTCGCTCGGCCGGTCGCGCGCGTTGAGATCGATCTATTACGACACGCCGGAGACCGAGTTGCGCGATCACGGCTTTGTCCTTCGCGTCCGCGACGACGGCGAACATCGCGTCCAGGCCGTCAAACAGACCCCGACCGGCGCCAACGGCGTCCGTCGGGGCGAATGGGAGCACCGGCTCGAAGGGCGGCCCGACCTGTCGCCGGACCTGGACGTGGCGATCCGGACGCCGCTGGGCGAGATCCTGAACCGCCGCGAACTGGCCTTCGTCCGCCCGGTGTTCGAGGTCGAACTCCAGCGGATCACGCGCGGCCTGGAGATCGACGGCGCGGTCATCGAACTGGCCCTGGACCGCGGCTGGGCCCGCGCCGAGGAGCGTCGCGCCCCGATCAGCGAAATCGAGCTGGAGCTGAAGTCGGGCTCGCCCAAGGCGCTGTTCGCCTTGGCCAGCGACTGCGCATCGATGGCGGCCATTGAGCTTTGCTTCGTTTCGAAGGCCGCCCGGGGGTTCGCGCTGCTGGACGAGGCCGAGCCGGCGGCGACGTCCGCCAGCAATCCGGGACTGGGCCCCGGGGCCACGGCCGGTGAAGCCTTCCACGCGATCGCCGGCGCGGCGCTCGGCCAAGTCGTGGACAATGCCCGCACGCTACGTGGGGCGAGGCTCGTCGAGGTTCTGCATCAGTTGCGCGTGGGCGTGCGGCGGCTGCGCAGCGCCATGTCGCTATTCCGCCCGGTGCTGGCGGACGGTGCGTTCGAGGCGATCAAGACCGAACTGAAGTGGCTGTCCGGCGAATTGGACCAGGGTCGGGACCTCGATGTTTTCACCGAGGACGTGTTCCGCCCCGCCCTGCGGCGTGATCCTGAACTCGCGGGGCTCGCGGCCTTTGGCGAGCGGCTCGCGGCCGCGCGGGAGCAGGCCTATGACCGCGCCGAGGCCGCGATCGGGAGCGCGCGGTTCCGGGCGCTGGCGCTACGGGTTCTGGCCTGGATCGAGGCCGGCGACTGGACGCTCGGTGACGATCCGATGCTGGCCGGCCTACGCCAGCGACCCGCCGCCGCCCTGGCGGCCGAGGAGTTCGAGAGGCGCCGCCACAAGATCGTGAAGGCGGGCGGGCGCCTGGAGACGATGGCGCCCGCCGAGCGGCACAAGCTGCGCATCCGGGTCAAGCGGCTGCGCTATGCCTGCGGGTTCTTCGAGAGCCTCTATTCGGGCCAGGCGGCCAAGGACCAGAAGGCCTTTTCGACGGCCGCCCGCGACCTCCAGGATAGCCTGGGCGCCCTGAACGACATCGCCTTCAGCCGCGATCTGGCCCAGCGGGTGGCGGCGCTGGACCAGGGCGGCGATGCGGGCGCCGCTTTCGCCGCCGGCGTCCTGGCCGGTCAGGCCTTGGCCCCGACCGAGAAGCGCATGAAGGCCGCGGTGAAGGCGCACAAGCTGCTGAAGGACGCCGAATCGTTCTGGTAATACCAACGGCCTTTGATTGTGGCCGGTGGACTCCTCCTTGTTCTCCATCCTGATATAAAGATATCTTTATATCTTCGTTGCTCCACCGTCGGGGCGCGGCTATAGAGCAGGCCTCACTACGCAAGGAGCCGCTCGTGGCCGACTACATCGTCAAAGACATCGCGCTGGCGGATTGGGGCCGCAAGGAAATCGAGATCGCCGAGACCGAGATGCCCGGTCTGATGGCGATCCGCGAGGAATTCGGCAAGGACCAGCCCCTGAAGGGCGCCCGCATCGCCGGCTCGCTGCACATGACCATCCAGACCGCGGTCCTGATCGAGACCTTGCAGGCCCTGGGCGCCGACGTGCGCTGGGCCTCGTGCAACATCTTCTCGACCCAGGACCACGCCGCCGCCGCCATCGCCGCCCAGGGCACGCCGGTGTTCGCGCTCAAGGGCGAGAACCTCCTGGAATACTGGGACTACGCCCACCGGATCTTCGAGTGGGGCGACGGCGGCTATCCGAACCTGATCCTGGACGACGGCGGCGACGCCACCCTGCTCTGCGTCCTGGGCCCGAAGGCCGAGAAGGACCCCACCCTGCTCGACCATCCCAATAATGAGGAGGAAGAAGCCCTCTACGCGGTGATGAAGCGCTATCTGAAGGACAAGCCGGGCTTCTATTCGGCGATCCGCGACGCCATCAAGGGCGTCTCCGAAGAGACCACCACCGGCGTCCACCGCCTCTATCAGATGGCGACGCGCGGCGAGCTGCCGTTCGCGGCCATCAACGTCAATGACAGCGTGACCAAGTCCAAGTTCGACAACCTCTATGGCTGCCGCGAAAGCCTGGTCGACGCCATCCGCCGCGGCACCGACGTGATGCTGGCCGGCAAGGTGGCGGTGGTCTGTGGCTATGGCGACGTCGGCAAGGGCTCGGCGGCCTCGCTGCGCCAGGGCGGCGCGCGGGTGATCGTCACCGAGATCGATCCGATCTGCGCCCTGCAGGCGGCGATGGAGGGCTATGAGGTCCGCACCCTCGAGGACGCCACCGCCACGGCCGACATCTATGTGACCGCGACCGGCAACAAGGACGTGATCAAGGTCGAGCACATGCGGGCGATGAAGAACAACGCCATCGTCTGCAACATCGGCCACTTCGACAGCGAGATCCAGATCGCCGGCCTGCGCAACTTCAAGTGGGACGAGATCAAGCCCCAGGTCCACCATGTGGAATTCCCGGACGGCAAGAAGATCATCGTCCTGTCCGAGGGCCGGCTGGTCAATCTGGGCAACGCCACCGGCCATCCCAGCTTCGTGATGAGCGCTTCCTTCACCAACCAGACCCTGGCCCAGATCGAGCTTTGGACCAACGGCAACGCCTATGAGACCAAGGTCTATACGCTGCCCAAGCGCCTGGACGAGAAGGTGGCCATGCTCCACCTGGGCAAGCTGGGCGCCAAGCTGACCGTGCTCGACAAGGAGCAGGCCGACTATATCGACGTGCCGGTCGAAGGCCCGTTCAAGCCGGAACACTACCGGTACTAGAGCCTTTTCCGACGAAGCGGACACCGGTTCGTCGTCAGAAAATGCTCTGATGCATTGGGTTTAGAGCCGGCGCCAGGAATGATAGGGATCGGCGCGACATGCCGCTCGCGCTGATCCTTTCCAGCTACGTCGCCGCCAGCCGCGTCGGCGGCATGGCCCAGGCGCTGGCCTTGGCGACACTGGGGATCGATCCGGTGGTCGCGCCGACGGTGCTGTTCGGCCGGCATCCTGGCCGTGGCGCCCCCGGCGGCGGCGCGGTCATCGACGGGATGTTCGAGGGCGTGCTGGCCGGGATCGAGGCCGACGGCGTCTTGGCCAGGGCCGATCTGATCATCACCGGCTATTTCGCCAGCGTCGGTCAGGTCCGCATGGCGGCGCGGATGATCGATGCGGCGCGGGCGGCCGGCCGGGCCAGGATCATCGTCGATCCGATCATGGGCGACGGCGGCCGGCTCTATGTCGCCGAGGCGGTGGCCGAAGCGATCGCCGGCGACCTGCTCCCGCGCGCCGACCTGCTCACGCCGAACGCCTGGGAGCTGGAACGGCTGTCGGGCCTGCCGGTCGGCGATGCGGCGGAGGCGGTGAAGGCCGCCCGAACGCTCGGCAAGCCCGTGCTGGTCTCGTCCATTCCCCGCGGGGACGAGATCGGGGTCGTTTACGCGGACCAGGACCAGGCCTGGCTGGCGTCCCACGCTCGCATGGCGCACGCGCCCAACGGGACCGGCGATCTTTTGACCGCCTTGTTCGCCGCGGCGCTGATCGAGGGGATGCCGGAAGAGCAGGCCCTGGCTCGCTCGGTCGGAGCGGTCGCCAAGGCCGTCGGCGAAGCGGCGCAAGGCGCCCTCGACGACCTGCCGATCGTGGCCATGGGCGCGGAGCTCGGCCGCCCGGCAGCGGTGCGGTTGGAGCGGATCGGCTGACGACGGCGTCCGTGCGTTCTTCGAACGCCCCTCAGTGCCCGTGCGAGCCCTCGTAGACCCCCGGGGCCGCCTGTTCGTTCTCGTGGCCCTCGACCCCGCCGGGCAGGACGAAGCGGCGGTCGCAATAGGGGCATTCGACGTAGGGCTCGGCGCCCATCTCCAGATAGACGCGCGGATGGCCGAGCGCCCCGCCGATCCCGTCGCAGGCGATGCGCCGGCTGTTCACCACCACCAGCTCTGGCGACGCCGCGGGCTGGGCGGCGGTCTGGACGGGATCGGACATCGGGCGGCTCTCCCAAAGCGGACGCCGCCGGCTTGGCAAACCGGCGCGCCGTGCATACCTATGCCGCCAGCCCGATCAGCGTCAATTCGGTCGCTGCCGACGGCTCCACGAAACGGAACCGATGGACCTTCCCGACTACGCGATCGAGGCCAGCGGCCTCGTCAAGACCTATGCCGCCACCAAGACCACGCCCGCCAAGACCGCGCTGAACGGGATCGACCTCAAGATCCCGCGCGGCTCGATCTTCGGCCTCCTGGGCCCGAACGGCGCGGGCAAGTCGACCTTCATCAACATCCTGGCCGGGGTGGTGCGCAAATCCGGCGGCAAGGTGAAGATCTGGGACCGCGACATCGACCATCGTCCACGCGACGCCCGCGCCGCCATCGGCGTGGTGCCCCAGGAGATCGCCGCCGACGTCTTCTTCACCCCGCTGGAATCGCTCGAAGTCCAGGCCGGCATGTACGGCGTGCCCAAGCGTGAGCGTCATTCGATGGAGATCCTGGGCGCCCTCGGCTTGGCCGACAAGGCCGGCGCCTATGTGCGCCAGCTCTCGGGCGGCATGAAGCGGCGGCTGATGGTGGCCAAGGCCATGGTCCACAACCCGCCGATCCTGATCCTGGACGAGCCCACCGCCGGGGTCGACGTCGAACTGCGCCGCCAGCTCTGGACCTATGTGGTCGGGCTGAACCAGCGCGGCGTGACCGTGGTCCTGACCACCCACTATCTGGAGGAGGCGCAGGAGCTGTGCGACACCATCGCCATCGTCAACCGCGGCGAGGTGGTGGCCTGCGAGCCGACCAGCCAGTTGCTGCGCCGGCTCGACACCCGCACCGTGGTGGTGACGCCCCAGGAGATGCTGGCCGACGTCCCCCAGCTCGGCCGTTTCACCGCGACGCTTCGACCCGGCGGCGAACTGGCCGTGACCTTCAAGACCGCCGAGGCCGGGGTCGAGCAGGTGCTCGGCGCCGTGCGCGACGCCGGCGTCGCCATCAAGGACCTGGCCACCGAGGACCCGGACCTGGAAGACGTCTTCATGGCCCTGACCTACGCCTCCCCCGACGCCGCCGACCCGCTGGCGGGATGACGCGGCCAAGACCGCGACGAAGCCCTCGCCCCGCGTTGCGCCCGCCCCCGCTTTCGGCTAATCATCCCGCCCCGCGACGGACCACCCGCGTCGGCACGCACTCGTAGCTCAGCTGGATAGAGCGCAGCCCTCCGAAGGCTGAGGTCACAGGTTCGAATCCTGTCGAGTGCGCCATTCAACGCTCAATGGAGATCCGGGGGTGCTGGAACGCCGCCGAGGCTACAGTCGTCCGGCTTGGTCACGCGGCGGGAAGGGCAGCACACCGACTCCATTGTCGCCGATGTCTTCCGGAGCCTGCGATCCCAGGGCGATCTCGCCGTCAGCGGTGATCTCCCAACCGCTGCGGTTGCGCGTGGCCAACCCCAACGCCGTGAGCGCCCGCGCCTCGGCGATCGCGACCCAGCCAACCTCGCCTCCGGCCTTCTTGCGCGCGAGATTGCGAAGGGTGTCCAGTTGTGTCCTGGAGAGGGTCAACTCACCGGCCTCCTGAAGAAGGTTCAGCGCGCTAACGCCCGCTTTTGAAGGTTCCCCGCAACGCCAGGATATCGGACCGCCGCACCGGAGCCGTCGCGCCGGTGGAACGCGGGTCGAGCAGGTTCTTGCGGGGCGTAGGCGAGGGCTGGACCAACCTGGACATGACGTCCCTTTCGAGCCCAGTCGGAAACGCGGCGCGGATCGACGATCGGACAGGTTCCCCTAGCACAAGATCGCCGCGCCTGGCGCGCCAAAACATATGATTTCTGCGTCGGGATTAAAGGCAAAGCGAGGATCCAAGCGCTGTTCCGCGTCGATTCCGGGGCGCTTTCGAGGGCCTGAAGCCGGCCGCAAAGCCCAGTCCGGCGCCCCGAACGCCCTTGCGCGCCGGCCGATATCGTCGTCTCTCGCGCGCGAAGGAGACGCCCCATGACCGACGCGGCCCGCCTGCAAACCTTCATCGACCATCTCTGGGACGAGGCCGTCACCCCGGCGCTGGTCGACTATATCCGCATCCCCAACAAGTCCCCGGCCTTCGACCCGGACTGGGCGGCGCGGGGTCATATGGACCGGGCGACCGCGCTTCTGGAAACCTGGGCGCGGGAACGGCTGCCGGGCCTGCCGGGCGCGGCCCTGGAAATCGTGCGGCTGGAAGGCCGCACGCCGGTGATCCTGATCGAGGTTCCGGGCGTCGTGGACGACACGGTGCTGCTCTATGGCCACCTGGACAAGCAGCCGGAGATGCATGGCTGGTCCGAGGGGCTCGGACCCTGGGAGCCGGTGATCCGGGGAGACCGGCTCTATGGCCGCGGCGGGGCCGACGACGGTTATGCGATGTTCGGCGCGCTGTCGGCGCTGCTGGCCCTGCGCGAGCAGGGCGTCGCCCACGCCCGCTGCGTGATCCTGATCGAGGCGTGCGAGGAAAGCGGCAGCTATGACCTGCCCTTCTATGTCGAGCATCTGGCGGCGCGGATCGGCGATCCGTCCCTGGTGGTGTGCCTGGATTCCGGCTGTGGCAACTATGACCAGCTATGGCTGACAACCTCGCTGCGCGGCATGATCGCCGGCGTGTTGAAGGTGGAGGTCCTGACCGAGGGCGTTCATTCCGGCGACGCCTCCGGCGTGGTCGCATCCAGTTTCCGGATCCTCCGCGCCCTGCTCTCGCGCCTGGAAGATGAAGCCACCGGCGAGATCCGGCCCGGTGAACTTTACGCCGACATCCCCGATGAACGGGTGCGGCAGGCCAGGACCGCGGCCCAGGCCCTGGGGACCGAGATGTACGCCCGCTTCCCGTTCGTGGGCGGCATGGCGCCCGTCACGACCGATCTGGCCGAACTGATCCTGAACCGTTCCTGGCGTCCGCAACTGGCGATGGTCGGCATGGAAGGGATCCCGGCCCTGGGAGACGCCGGCAATGTCTTGCGCCCCTATACCGCCGCCAAGATCAGCCTGCGCCTGCCGCCGACCCTGGACGGCGACGCCGCCGGCCGGCTGGTGAGCGAGCTCCTGACCCGCGATCCGCCCTATGGGGCCAAGGTCAGCTTCACCACGGAAAAGGCGACCAGCGGCTGGCACGCCCCCGCGCTGGCCCCCTGGCTGGCCGCCTCGATCGAACGGGCGTCGCAAAACGCCTTCGGGCGCGGCGCGGCAATGATGGGCGAAGGCGGATCGATCCCGTTCATGGGCATGTTGGGCGAGAAATATCCGGCCGCCCAGTTCGTCATCACGGGCGTGCTGGGCCCCCACTCCAACGCCCACGGCCCCAACGAATTCCTGCACCTGCCGACCGGCAAGAAGGTCTCGGGCGTGGTCGCGCAAGTGGTCGCCGACCACGCGGAGCGGCCGCGCTAAGCTCGGGAGCAGCCTGGGGGCTGGCGGTCAAGCCCACGACATCCCTCGGTGAACGCGCGGAACGAATAAGGCGCCCAGAAGCGTTCTAGGGTGGCGAGGTTCAGAAGATCGTGCGGGAGGTTTCCAGCGGCGTGACCGAGGCGGCCCGCAAGAGACGCATTCCGCGCTGGGCGTGGTGGACGAGCGGCGTCGGCGGCGCCGTGGTGATCGGCGTCGTCCTGTTCGCGCTGTTCTTCGACTGGAACCTGCTGCGCGGCCCGATCGCCGCCGAGGCCTCGCGGGTCAGCCACCGGCCCGTGCGCATCGATGGCGACCTGAAGGTGCATCCGCTGTCCTGGACGCCATCGGCGAGCGTGCGCCGGGTGTTCGTGGGCAACCCGGCCTGGACCCATGGCGGACGGCTCGCCGAGATCGGTGAGCTGGACATCTCGATCCGGCTCCTTCCGCTGCTCACGGGCCATGTCGACCTGCCGCTGCTGGGCCTTCGACAGGCCGATATCAGCTTGGTCCGCGACGCTGGCGGCCGCGAGAACTGGCGCGTCGATCCCAACAACCGGACCCCCCTGAAGTTGCCGCCGATCGAGCACTTCGTCATGCCCGATGGCCGTGTCCGCCTGGTCGACCTGAAGAGGAACATGATCCTGACCGGCCAGGTCCAGACCCGGGAGACCAATGTCGGTACAGGCGCCCATCCCGCCGGCGCGTTCGAGTTGGTCGGCGAGGGGACGATCAATTCGGACCGCTTCACCCTCCACCTGACCGGCGGGCCGCTGATCAATGTGCGGCGTGACCGGCCCTACGCGTTCGACGCGGATCTGCACGCGGGCGCGACCCATATCGTCGCCCACGGCGTGCTGCCGAAACCCTTCGACTTCGGTCAGGTCGACACCGCCCTGACCGTGAGCGGCGATAATTTCGCCAACCTCGCCGACATGACCGACCTGGCCCTGCCGGAAACGCCGCCCTACAGCCTGACAGGCCGGTTCATCCGCGACGGCAAGGTCTATCACTTCCGCGACGTCACCGGCCGGGTCGGCGAGAGCGACGTGGAAGGCCGGTTCATGGTCAACGATACGACCGGACGGCCGGACCTGAAGGCCGACCTGCGATCGCGGCGGCTGAACTACAAGGACCTGGGCTCGCTGGTCGGCGCCCCGCCGCCGAGCGCGCGGATCACGCCGCTGCAGATCGCCGAGGCCGCCAAGCTCAAGGCCGAGAACCGCATCCTGCCCGACGCAACCTTGAACGTGGGCCGGGTGCGCAAGATGGACGCGCGCCTGAACTACAGCGCCGAGGCGGTGACGGCGCCAGACAATCTGCCGCTGCGCCAGGTCAAGCTGACCCTGACCCTCGATCACGGCGTGATGAGCTTCGATCCGATCTCGTTCATCATGCCCAAGGGCGAGCTGAGCGGAAAGATCCGCGTCGACGCGCGCGGAGCGACGCCGCGCAGCGACATCGATCTTCGGGTCATTCACGTTCATCTGGAGGATTTCTTCAAGAAGCCCGACCAGGCGCCGCTGAACGGAGCGTTCGAGGCGCGCGCGGTGCTGCACGGCGTCGGCGATTCGGTGCACAAGGCCGCCGCCACCGCCGATGGGACGGTCACCGTGGTGGTTCCGCGCGGAACGATCCGCCAGGCCTTCGCCGAGCTGATGGGCGTCAATGTCGCCAACGGCCTTGGACTGCTGTTCTCGAAGGACCAGCGCGACACCGGGGTGCGCTGCGCGGTGGCGGACTTCCACGCGGTCCATGGCGTACTGCGGGCCAAGACCTTTGTCATCGACACCGATGTGGTCGCCGCCGTCGGCCAGGGCGACATCAATCTCGGCGACGAGACCCTGAACCTGACGATCCAGGGTCATCCCAAGAAGTTCCGCCTGTTCCACATCCACACGCCGATCAGCGTGACCGGTCACCTGAAGAGCCCCAAGTTCGGCCTGAAACCGGGGAACGCGCCGCTTCAGTTGGCCGCCGCCGCGGCCCTCGGCGTCGCGCTCGGCCCGGTCGCGGTCGTGCTGCCGTTCGTCGACGCCGGCCTGAACCACGACGCCGACTGCGTGGCCCTGGTCAGCCAGGCGCAACAGAAGGGCGCGCCGGTATCCCCCGCGACCACCACGCCGGCGAAGAAGAAATAGAGGCCGTTATTATCGGCCGCTTCAGTCCAGCGTCGCCAGCCATTCCAGGCAGGCCTGGGCGACCGCCGCCCAGCCGGGTTCCGCCAGCAGCCAGTGGCTCATCTCCGGAAAGCCCAGGGTCGCCGCGCCGATCCGTTCAGCGGTCTGCTTGACCGTGAAGGTCGGGTGGATCAGGTCGCGGCCGCCGGACACCGCCAGGGCCGGTGCGTCGATCCGGTTCACATTGGTGGTCATGAACGGATCCAGCCACCAGTTCAACGTCTCCCACATGGCCCGGCCGCTTTCGGGGACCATGCGGGCGAAGATCGCCTTGCGCTCCACCTTGTCCAGGCGGTCGAGGCTGTAGAGCCGGGCGGCCGCATAGTCCGGCTCGATCGCCTGCAGCCAGAAGGCGCCCAGGGCGTAGAGGCTGAGCGCCGAGCCCGCCTCCTCGAGACTCCCGCCGGCGATGCCCCAGGGAGGGGACGGCGCCAACAGGATCAGGGCGCGGACCGGCGCGCGGTTCGCGGCCATCTGGGCCACCAATCCGCCCATCGAGTGCCCGATCAGGATCGGGGGGGCGTCCTGGGCCCTGACCAGCGCCGCGACATCGGCGGCGTAGTCGGACATGGACACCCCGGCGACCGAGCCGCGGCGCTCACCTTCGCCGTGGCCGCGCAGATCGGGCGTCAGGCAATCAAAGCCCGCCGCCTCGAAGGGCCCGCGGAACGGATCGAACGCCCAGCCGCCGCAAAAAGCGCCGTGGACCATGACGACCGGCGGCCGACTCATCGTTGATCGCTCGCGGTCGGCTGCATGCGGAAGCTTATGGCCTGTTCAAGCTCGGCTGGCCAAGCCTGAAAAGGCCTGGACCACCTGGACATAGACATCGCGCTTGAACGCGACGATCAGGTCGGGCGCCTCGGCCAGGGCGCCCCAGCGCCAGGTATCGAACTCCACGTGCTGGTCCGCGGCCAGATCGATCTCCGCCTCGTCGCCTTCGAAGCGCAAGGCGAACCAGACCTGCTTCTGGCCTTTCCAGCCACGCGCCGCCTTCGAGCCGCGCATGTCCGCAGGATAGTCATAGACGAGCCAGTCCGGAGTGCGGCCCAGAATCCGGACCGAGCGGATACCGGTCTCCTCGGCCAGTTCGCGCCGCGCCGCCGTCTCCAGCGCCTCGCCGTGATCAACCCCGCCCTGGGGAAATTGCCAGCCGATATCCTGGGCCATGCCAGAGCGATGGCCGTACCAGACCTGGCCTTGGGCGTTGAACAGCACGACCCCGACATTGGGTCGATAATGGGAGAGGTCCAAGCCGCCGGCCCTAGCGACGGATCAGAAGCGCGGAGGCGGGC
>DATAYD010000082.1:0-18213 GCA_036272715.1 Caulobacteraceae bacterium
TCAAGGCCTTCATGGACCAGGCCCGGGTCGACCAGTTCGACGCCCGCCCCCTGGCGCCCGACCTGGACGCCATCCGCGCCGAGCGCGGCCGAGACGACATCGCCGCGTTGATGGGGCGCGGCGTCGGCGGCTTCCAGGAGCAACTGTTCGGCTTGGCCATCGAAGGCGACGCCAAGGCCCCCGACCGCTACGCCGTCTATGCCGGCGCCGGCGGCCTCGGCCTGCCCGACCGCGACTACTATCTCCAGCCTCAGTTCGCGCAGAAGAAGGCGGCCTATCTAGCCTATGTCGCCCACATGCTGGGCATGATCGGCTGGCCGGAACCGCAAGGATCGGCCCAGGCGGTGGTGGATTTCGAGACCCAGGTCGCCGAGGCGAGCTGGACCCGTGCCGAACGCCGCGACATCGACAAGACCTATAATCCGATGTCGATCGCCGAGCTCAGCGCCTATGCGCCCGGCTTCGACTATGCCGCCATGCTCCAGGGCGCGGACCTGGGCGGCGTCGACCGGGTGATCGTCACCACCAACACCGCCTTCCCGAAGATCGCCGGCCTCTACGCCAAGACCCCGATCGACACCTTGAAGGCGTGGCAGGCCTTCCACCTCGTCGACAACGCCGCGCCCTACCTCTCGGACCGCTTCGTCCAGGCCCGATTCGAGTTCCGCAACAAGACCCTGGCCGGTCAGCCGGAGCTAACCGCGCGCTGGAAGCGGGGTGTCGATTTCGTCGATTTCACGGTCGGCGAGTCCCTCGGCCGCATGTACGTGGCCCGCTATTTCACGCCCGAGGCCAAGGCCAAGATGGACGCCCTGGTGGGCAATATCCGCGCCGCCCTGGCCGCCCGCATCCAGAAGGTCGCCTGGATGAGCCCGCAGACCAAGGCCAAGGCGGAGGCCAAGCTCGCCAAGTTCACGGTCAAGATCGGCTATCCGGCCAAATGGCGCGACTATTCGGCCCTGCGCATCGCCGCCGACGATCTCTATGGCGACGCCGCCCGCTCCCAGGCCTATGAATGGGCGCGCGACGTCCACCGCCTGCACGATCCGGTCGACAAGCTGGAATGGGGCATGCACCCCCAGCGGGTGAACGCCTATTACAACGCGACCAATAACGAGATCGTCTTCCCGGCCGCGATCCTGCAGCCGCCGTTCTTCGACCCGGACGCCGATCCGGCCATCAATTATGGCGGCGTCGGCGCGGTGATCGGCCACGAGATGACCCACGGTTTCGACGACCAGGGCCGCAAGTCCGACGGCGACGGCCGCCTGGCCGACTGGTGGACCCCCGCCGACGCGGCCCAGTTCAAGGTCCAGGCCGACCGGCTCGGCGCGCAATATTCCCAGTTCGAACCCGTCCCCGGAACCCATGTGAAGGGCGAACTGACCATGGGCGAGAACATCGCCGATCTCGGCGGGGTGCTGCTGGCGCTGGACGCCTATCACGCCTCGCTGCACGGCAGGCCGGCGCCGGTGATCGACGGGCTGACTGGCGACCAGCGCGTCTTCCTGGGCTGGGCCCAGGTCTGGCGGGAAAAAATCCGCGACGACGCCGCGCGCCAGCTCGCCGTCTCCGACCCCCACTCCCCCGGCCACTTCCGCGTCAACGGCCCGCTGCGCAATGTCGACGCCTGGTACCAGGCCTTTGACATCAAACCCGGCGACCCGCTGTATCTGCCGCCTGATCAAAGAGTGCGGCTGTGGTAACGGGGCGGCGGCGTGGCCCCCTCCGTCACGGCGCCGATGCGCCGTGACGCCTCCCCCGCATAGCGGGGGAGAATTGGGACCATGCACGTTTTATTCCTCCCCCGCGCGCGGCATGGAGCGGGGGGCCACGAAGTGGTGGAGGCGGCGGCGCCGCCGGCCGCTCCCGTGGAGTCCCATTAAGACAACCCCTGGATCCCGCCCTTCTCGTCCAGCCGGATGGTCGTGGCGGCGGGGGTGCGCGGCAGGCCGGGCATGGTCATGACATCGCCGCAGATGGCGACCACGAAGCCGGCGCCGGCCGCGAGCCGCACCTCGCGCACCGGCAGCGTGTGGCCGGTCGGGGCGCCGAGGCGTTTTTCGTCGGCGGTGAACGAATAGGGCGTCTTGGCGATGCAGACCGGCAAACCGCCCCAGCCTTCGCGTCCGAACCGCGTCAGGTCCCGCGCGGCGCGGGGCGACAGTTCGATCCCCTCGGCGCGATAGATTTCGCGGGCCACGGTTTCGAGCTTGGCTTTCAACGGCAGGTCCAGGCCGTAAAGCGGCGCCAGCACCGGCGCGGCGGGCGCGGCGTCGCAGAGCGCGGCGACCTCGCGGGCCAGGGCCTCGGCGCCGGCCGAGCCGTCGGCCCAGTGCCGGCAGACGATCGCGCCCACGCCGAACCTGTCCTGGCAATAGCGCGCGACCATCGCCAACTCCCCGTCCGTATCGCCGCTGAAGTGGTTGATCGCGACCACGGCCGGGACGCCGAACTTGGCGATATTCTCGATATGCCGGCCAAGATTGGCCAGGCCCTTGTCCAGCGCGCCGCTATCCGGCGCGTTTACAGCCGCCAGGCGCGCGCCGCCCTGGTATTTCAGCGCGCGCAGGGTGGCGACGATCACCACCGCGCTGGGCGCGAAACCGGCCGCGCGGCACTTGATGTCGAAGAACTTCTCGGCCCCCAGGTCCGCGCCGAACCCGGCCTCGGTCACGGTGAATTCGGCCAGCTTCATCGCGGTGCGGGTGGCGATGATCGAATTGCAGCCATGGGCGATATTGGCGAACGGGCCGCCATGGCCCAGCACCGGATTGCCCTCCAGGGTCTGGACCAGATTGGGCTGCAGCGCGTCGCGCAGCAGGGCGGCCATCGCGCCGTCGGCCTCCAGGTCGCCGGCGGTGACCGGCTGGCCGGCGCGGTCGCGCGCCACCACGATCCGCGACAGCCGCGCCCGCAGGTCGGCGAGGTCGCCAGCCAGGCACAAGACGGCCATCACCTCGGAGGCCACGGTGATATCGAAACCGGTCTCGCGCGGCGCGCCGTTGTCGCCGTCGCCCAGGCCCACGACGATCCGGCGCAGCGCCCGGTCGTTCACGTCCGCCACCCGGCGCCAGACGATCGCGCGCGGATCGATATCCAGCGCATTGCCCCAATAGAGGTGGTTGTCCAGCAGGGCGGCCCGCAGGTTGTGGGCGGCGGTGATGGCGTGGAAATCACCGGTGAAATGCAGGTTGATCGCCTCCATCGGCGCGGCCTGGGCGCGGCCGCCGCCGGTCGCCCCGCCCTTGCGGCCGAACACCGGCCCCTGCGACGGCTCCCGCAGCGCGATCACCGCCCGCCGCCCGATCCGGTTCAGCGCGTCGCCGAGCCCGATCGTGGTGGTGGTCTTGCCCTCGCCGGGCGGCGTGGGATTGATCGCGGTGACCAGCACCAGCCGGCCGTCGGGCCGGGCGCGCAAGGCGTCGACGAACTCGCCGTCCAGCTTGGCCATGTAGCGACCGTG
Organism: Caulobacteraceae bacterium; assembly: GCA_036272715.1. Classification (GTDB taxonomy): domain Bacteria; phylum Pseudomonadota; class Alphaproteobacteria; order Caulobacterales; family Caulobacteraceae; genus Poindextera. Next base: position 3,467 of record DATAYD010000082.1, read on the forward strand.
CTGGAACACGGCGTCGGCCGGGACCCCGGCGTCGTGGGCGACTTCGGCGATGGGGCGCAGGGTGACCTGGCGCGCGATTTCGGCGTCTTGGTTCATGCAGTGGCGGCCTTGGCTTATGCGTCAGGCTCTTTAAAAGCCCAGTCCGAGGCATCTCAAAAGAGAGAATTTGGCGAAAACGGCCGGTCGCTGCGCTTCGATGATCCCCAATGAAACGTAAGCGATCTGCTTACATCTGAACGTCCATGATCACTTCGGTCGCCTGACGCTGCCCGTCTTCGGTGTAAGCGACATCAAAGTGATTGATGCCTCTGGCGAAATACTTTGCCAGCAACTTCGAACTGACCTCAATCACACCGGAGGATTTACCATCCTTACTGGTGGCGCCCTTCACCATAAGTGCGATTGCATCCACTGGTTTTCCATTAACACTGTCTATGAACAACTTATCGGGGAGTTGCCCGTCCTTGGCGACCTTGATGCGGAACACATCGTGCTTCGGCTGGCTGATGAAATCATCGAGCATAAATTCCGCTGAGAGGCTGCCAGCCATGTTGCGTAGATCAACAACGGCCGGGGCGTCAGCCAACGTACCAACATCGATCCTCAAGTCATTTACGGTGGAGACGTCAAAGACGGTCCCTGGAGGAAGCTCAGCGTTGCCACCAGGAACAAATAAAACCGGCCACAACAGCAGCAAGCCGACCGTCAGCACGACAGCTTTATGGCCAGACCCCTCTTTGTTGTAGCCACCGGCGAGCATGACCGTCTGGTCGTCGGCGGACTTGGTATCGACGCCGGCAACCGACACCTTGCCTTCAAAGCCGCCAATATTGCGACGAGAGACCTTATCGACGCGGCAGTTAGCAGGTGTTCCGCTTTTGAAGTAGACGACGCCGTGCGCCTCGACGTCTCGCCAGACGCGACACCGCACGATCGTCCCCACATCATCGCCGCCACGCGCGCTAGAGACGTTCTCATCTAGAATTAGGTACAGCCGCGTGCCAGCCGGTAATGTGGCGGTTTCCGTCGCCATAGCCTGCAGACCGGTCGTCAAGCTGAATTGGACAGCGAAAAATAACAGCCAAGCGACCGCGCCTACACGTTTCATCTTAGTCCCCAGGTCGTGCAAGCTTCACTGCACCAAACAGTTGTGGCCGGTCTTACGCTGACCAGCAAGGGTTTGATGGAAGCGAGGGGTTTGGCGTCGAACATTCTGGGACTCGCCAAGTTCCTATAGCTCAGCATCGACGAGCCCGAGACCAAGACCGCCGAGGCGCGATATACGGACGCGGTGGAAGCGTGGCGGAGGGGCCGCCTCCAACTCAGACCACTTCCCAGGTCTCCATCGCTTCGCGCCCAATGTTCAGGGCGCGAACGACGCGCATGAAGGCGATCGAGCCGGGCTGTTTGAAATTGGCTTCCAGCGCCGCCCGGTCGCGCCATTTCTCAAAGAACACCAGGCGCTAGGCCTTCCCGGCGCAGTTCCTCGAAGCCGTCCGGTTCGGCGGTCGCCTCGCCCGAGACGATGATCATGATCCGGTCTCGTCCTCGGAGGTTTGATCCTGGGCCGGCCCGAACATATCGTCGCGGCGGGGCGCCAGCCAGGTGACAAGGTCCCAGGCGTTGCGGATGGTCAGCACCAGCAGCGCGGTGACGCACAGCGACAGCAGGTAGACCCCGTGCGGCGCGCGCAGCCAGGCGGTGGCCGTGGCGCCCGCCAGGGCCAGATAGACGGCGGTCGGTCCGACCCCGTACCACCAGATGTCGGTCCAGTGCGGGATCACCGTCATGCCGCGGATGCCGGCCGCGCGGGTCAGGCTGTAGGCCAGTCCCCCGATCGCCCAGGCGATCATGATCAGGCACTGGGCGGCGCCGTCCTTTTCCGGCGCCAGGGCCAGGCCGCTGATCACCAGCACCGAGACCAGATGGAACATGGTCGGGGTGGTGAAGAGCGCGACGCCTTGTTGCGTCGGCCCGCTCTGCCGCCCCGCCATCAGCGAGACCACGATGAACAGGAGGCCGGTCAGGGTGGCGGCGGCCCCGCCGGTCATCTGGTAGAAGGTCTGCCACCCCGCGAACATCGCTGCTCCCCGGTTTCCGCCAGCGGTTATCAGGGGGCTCGGCCAGGGCGCCAATGTCAATCTTGGCGGCGGCGGCGGGATTTGTGAGGGCGTGGCGACCGGATTTTTGCCTGCTCAGGGTGACGAAGTATTCGTCATTCCATCCAATTTCGTCATGCAGGCAGCGCCGAAGGTCTTGATCCGTTAGGAGCCCGGCCCGCCGCGCTTGAGTTGGATATCGACGCCGCTGGAGCGATGGGACACCAACAGGCTGTTGCTCCAGCGCCCGAAGCCGATCACCGTCTGGCCGTCGGCCCGGACCAGGCTCATGCCGCCCGCGGCGGGCGCCCAGGCCTTCACCCCCTGCAAGGTGTCGCCGCACGTCTCCGGAACCTGGGCGTCATAGCCGATGGACGCGATCTTCCGGGTTCCGAGGTTGAGTACGCAGACCGACCGGCCGCCGGACTCCAGCGTCCAGACGCCGGCGGCTTCGGCGGGCGTCAAGGGTACGCCCGCCTCATTATCCGCCGCCAAGGCCGCCATGGGCGCCAAGAGGACAAGCGCTCCCGCGACCACGGCGTCACGGGCCGCCGTCATAGCGCCCTGCGACCCATCACGAAGTGCAGCACCAGCAAAACCAGCGCGACGACCAGCACCAGATGGATGAAACCAGCGGTGACGTGAAACGCGAAGAAGCCCAATAACCAGAGCACGACCAGAACGGCGGCGATGATGCCAAGCATTGTTTTTTACCTTCATGGATAAGTGTTGAGGTTAACGCACTCGGCTAGGCGCCGTTCCACTGCCGTCCTGAAGCTTCCATCACGGCGCCGGGGGCGTCCAACGTCGCCCGCTCAGTTTCAAATGGCCCGAAGGGATGCTCTCACGGACGCCGCCAGAGGTGACGTTCGCGAAATCTGTTGCCGTGCGGCGTCGGTTACTTCAGCTTCGCCGCCGTGGCGGCTTAAACATCAGGGAATCCGCCCAAGGCTCGTAAACGGGGCCGACCCTCCGCTGAAATCACGGCAACGCTCGCGTCAGGGATGATTCGGCTGGCCTCGCGCCCCGGACCCTGCTGGATAGCGCCCCGGGGCTGATCGGCGGCGGAGCCAGGCTCGGGCTCCCGCCCATCGGAAGGTTTGAGATCGATGCGTTGCACCCGCCCCCCGCTGAAACTGTGGCCGCTTGCTGGCCTGATCGCCCTGGCCCTGTCGGGACAGGCCGCGGCTCAGACCTTTTCGGAAGGCGTGGCGGCCCTGGACCGCTCGGACATCGCCGGAGCCTTGCGCATCTTCCAGAACACCGCCTCGCGCGGCGATGCGCCCTCTCAGTTCGCCCTGGCCGAGATGTATCGCCAGGGCCAGGGGACGCCGGCGAACCCGGCCATGGCGCTGGCCTGGTATCGCAAGGCGGCCGACCAGGACAATCCGGGCGCGGAATTCGCTCTGGGGCGCCTCTACCAGGCCGGACGGGGCGTGGCGAAAAACGACGGCGCCGCGGCGGGCTGGTACGAGAAGGCCGCCGCCCATGACTATGCCGGCGCCGCGGCCGCCCTGGGCCTGCTCCAGCGCGACGTCGGCGCCTCTGGCCCACCCGCCGCGCGTTTCCACGCCATGATGGACCGGGTGTTCGGCCCCGGCCGTTGGCGCGAGACCAGCGGCTATCGCTCCGTGGCCCAGGAGGATGCGCTGCGCCGGCAAGGCGCCGGCGTCGTGCCGCTCGGCCAACGCTCGCACCACTCGATGGGCGACCCGAACGCGCCTGGCGCCTATGACATCGTCGTCGACGGCATGACGCCACAGTTGGCGGCCGCCAAACTGAAGCATGCGCCGGTTCAACTCGCGCGCGTCGTCGCCGAAGCGGCCCATGGCGGTCAGGGCCCTCACCTGCATATCGAGCCGGTGATGAAGCCGATCCCGGCCGCCGCGCCCTATCGGCGGATCGCGGTCTCCATGACGGCGCAGGCTGGGCAAAACTGATCCAGCCCGCGCGACGGGGCCCGGGCCGACAAGGACTGGTCCGCCCTGGAGCCGGCGGACAAGAGCGGCTGAAAACGGGCGGCCGATTGGAACTCGCTCCAATCTCCACCCTTTCGGGGAGAAGGACCACGAAATGGTAGAGGGGCCGCCGCCGCTATGGCGCGACAGGACAGCCCCCGCCGTCGCTTCGCAACAGCTCCCCCAGAGGGGGAGCAGCTAGCAGCCACGAAGCTGGGTGAAGGGGCTCTAGGCCCCGCCGCTCATCAGCGAGAAGGCGGCGCCCTGCGGATCGGTCCCCTGGACGATCCAGTCGCCGCTCGGGACCTGGTGCGGGCCGTTGATGACCGTTCCGCCGGCCGCCGCGATCCGTTCCACCGCCGCGGCCACCGAATCGACCTGGAAATAATAGTTCCACACCGGCCCCGGCGCGCCCTCCATTCGGGTCATCATGCCGCCGGCATCGCCGTCGCGCCCGTCGGTCCAGAGCTGATAAACCCCCATCGGTCCCATATCGAACGTGGTGGTCCGGGTCCAACCAAACATCGTGGCGTAGAAATCGAACGCCTTGACGCCGTCGCTGGCCCAGAGCTCATGCCAGCCGACATAGCCGGCCTCCCCGGAGCCGCCCATCGGCGGGCCCTCGGCGGCGATGGCCTTATAGACCCCGAACGCGGCGCCTTGCGGGTCCGCGACCCCGGCGAAGCGCGGCAGGCCCGGCGCATCGACCGGCGCGCGGCGCACCGTCCCGCCGGCGGCCTTGATCCGCGTCAGGCTGGCGTCCACGTCATCGGCCGCGACATAGCCGATCCAGCGCGCCGGTCCCTCGGATTCGCCCAGGCTCACCATGCCGGCGACCGCGCCCCGGTCGGTGTTGAAAGTGGTGTAGGGCTCGATATGTTCGGCCCGCCACCCCACCACCGCGCCATAAAACGCCTCGGCCGCCGCACGGTCGGTCGTATGCAGCTCATACCAACGAAACCGCGCCGCCGGCGCTTCACCCGCCTTGCTCGCCATCGTCCCGCTCCCATTCCGCCCGCATCAGCATGCGCAAGCCGGACGGCGGAGTTCAAGAGGGGAGAGACGCGCGAAAAGGCCCGACAGCCGCATGACAGCCGGGCCCTCCATCAGTCTGGTCTTCCAAGGAGCGATGGCGAGCATCGGTCCTGCTAGTCTCAGTTATTGTTCGCGGCTTGAACGCGGTCTTCGTAGATCGTGGTCACGGCCGGCGCGCCCAGGGCGGTCACGGCCTTGTCCATGCTCGTCCGGTGACAGGTGGAGCGCTCGACCGTCAGGCGATACTCCCGCAGGCTGGTTCTATCGGCCCCGCAGGCTTCGGTGGCGGCCGCTTCGAGTCGGTGGAGCATGAGCACGGCGTCGCCGGGGGTGCTCAGGTCAAGATCGCGGTAGCTTACCTTGACCGAGTCGGCGAAACTGGTCGCCGGCACGCCCAGGGCGAGCGCCGCTGTGCAGATCAAAAGATATTTCAACGTCCTTCTCCATATGTGAACAGCGGTTCTTGAAGTCCGCCTTGTTTCCGCGAGCGAGATGATGCGCCCCGTTCGGGACGCGCCATCGGGCCGCGGTTTCACCATTATAGGGAAATCGGACCGAAAAGACGACCGGCGATGCCGCCGTTCAGGTCGCGGCGGTCGCCCCAAGCCTATGATCCGACGGCGCAGCGAAGGCTTCGATTCCGTGTGCGGAGGACAACTCGGCGGCGAGGGTCTCCAGCCGGTCCCCTCGACGCGCAACCAGAGCGAGGTCAAGGCCCCGCCGGGCGTAGGATCTGGCGAAAGCGGCGCCGATTCCAGCCGAGGCGCCCGTGATCAAAACCAGGCGACGGGCGTCCCCGCGTCGGTTCGTCCCACTCGACGGCGGATAGGTCATCAGGGTAGAAGTCCTTAAGAAGACTGGCGATTTGGTGACCTTGCCGCCGCCGCGCCGCATCCGTCAAATTCTTGATCCGTCGGGGGATCTTCCGCCCATGGCCTGGGACCTGCCGCAGAACATGATGTCGGCCACTGTCGAGGTGGAGGCCCCGCTTCCGGACGGGCGCCACACCATCGGCACGGGCTTCCTGATCAGCGATCCGACCCCGGATGGCCAGCCGCGCACGGTGCTGGTCACCGCCAACCACGTATTCGAGCGCATGCCCGGGGCCGAGGCCCATATCGGCTACCGCATCCAGGACAAGGACGGGGGCTGGCGCTATGACCCCCAGCCGATCACGATCCGCGACACCAAGGGCGAGCTTTGGCGCCACGACCCCGCGCATGACGTGGCGGTGATCGAGGTCAAGGCCCCACCCGCTTTCGCCAAGGCGGCGATCCCGCTGAACTGGCTGGCCGGCGGCGACGTGTTCACCAAGTACGGCGTCGGCCCGGGCGACGAGATGATGGTGCTGGGCTATCCGCAAGGGCTGTCGGCCAATTCGGCGGGCTTTCCGATCCTGCGGGCTGGCCGGGTGGCCTCGCCGATCGAGGCGGGTGCGATCAACCCGACCTTCCTGCTCGATTTCCGGGTCTTCCCAGGCAATTCCGGCGGCCCCGTGTTCGTCGGCGACGCCCAGCATCCGGACGTCCAGTTCATCGCCGGCATGCTGACGCAGCAGGTCGAGCTCAATAATGAGCGCCTCGAGATCGGCATCGTCACCGACGCCGAATTCGTCCGCGACGCCATCACATTGCTGGATCGGCCCCGGGCCGCCGACCCGGTTCCCGCGCCCACGCCCCCGACTACGGCCGTGACCCACGACGTCGCGGTCTCCGCCCGCGTCGGCCATCCGGTCGCGGATTAGGGTCAGGCCGGTTCAATTCCTCGCCCGTTGGGGAGGGGGATCGCGCGCGGCGTGGAGGGGGCGTGGCTGACCATGCCGCCTCGTTCCAGCGGCGGCCCGCTTCTGGACCTATGAACGAGAGATTGCCGCGCCGCGTGCAGCGGATCGATGACCTGGAAGATGGTCCCGTCGTTTCAGCCTTAACGACGCGGAGACTCACGGTACAGTGAGCAACCCCTCGCCTGACAGGTGTGGATTTCTTACGGCCACGCGCGTATGTAATTCCATCGATGTGGGGAGTATTCATCGTGACAGTACTGGTTAAACCCAAATTTACCTTAGATAAAAGCTGCTGCTCAGCTTGCGAAGGCAGCGGGTTTTTACCCCTTTATGGGCCGGTCCGGCCCGGTGAAAACTTGCCAGATTCACGTATTCTCTGTCCGCACTGTCGCGACGCGGATCGTCAGCGCGCCTCCGCGCGGACGGACTAATCAGCCTGGGCGCAGACCCAGGTCGCGGTCTCGGCATCGACCGGAAAGAACGCCTCAACCGCCAGTTCGGACAGGGTGGCGTCGGTCGGCGCGCCGAAAGCCATGGGGGCGTCGAAGAACGACGGCGCCTCGCCGGCCATCTGGAGCTGGAACGGCGACGCCCATGGCTGGGGCCAGCCGCCGGCGCCTGATCCAGTTCGCCGGCCCCCGCCGTACTGGCAATGTCGGCCGCTTCGGGGCAGCATGGCGCGGATGTGTCGAACGGAGCGAAACCTTTGAGCGCCGGGATCAAGGTTTGCGCATCGGGACTGGCCGCGGGGTTCACCCTCGCCCTCGCCGCCTGCGGACCCCAGATCAAGACCGACGCCCTGAACACCGACCAGGCCAGCGCCACCTGCGCGGCCATGGACACCGCCGCCGAGATCAAGAACCGTATCTTCGAACTGGCGGAGAAACAGACCCCCGCCTCCAACCGCCTGGCCCTGTCCCAACTGGCCAAGCAGGCCAATCTGCGCATCGAAGCGCCGCTGCTGGACGCCTATGACGCCGCCGCCAAGAAGACCACCTGCTCCGGCCAACTGCACATCAGCCTGCCATCCGGCGCGGTGCGCAATCTGGGCGACACCAGCGACCTGACCGCGGCGATCAAATATTCGGCGGGGCCGGCCAAGGACCGGGTCGGCTCCGATTATGAGGTCATGGGCGCCGACAACCTGATCAGCGGCATCGCGGGCGCGGACATCACCGATTGGGCTTCGAAGCTCCAGCCCGCCGGCATGCCGGCCGAGGGCGCGCCCGTTCCGGCCATGGCCAGCGCCGTCCCGCCGACGGCGCCCGCGCCGGCGCCCATCCCGGCGCCTCAGCCCACCTTGCCGGCCGAACTGGGCGCTTCGTCCTCGTTCCCCGCGCCGCGTCCGCTGGTCATGGCCAGGCGCACGCCACCCCCGGGCTTGGCGAACCGGTTCGCGGACCTGCCGCCCCTGCCCCGCTGCCAATGGGCGCGCAGCTACGCCGACCGGACCATCTGCGGCGACCCGGCCCTGGCGGCGGAGGACCGGCGCATCGCGATCCTGTACCGTTCCGCGCTCGCCAATGACGACACTGGCGAGGTGCGCCGCGTCGCCCAGTCCGAACGCGCCGCCCGCGAAGGCTGCCAGGACCGCGACTGCATCCTCGAATGGTTCCGCCAGCGCGAGGCCGACCTGTCGCGAGAATAGGCGGGGGCCTGGAACCCGACGGGGAACCATACCATCTTGAACCCATGGCCCAGACCTTCAGCCTGTTCGAGACCGGCCTCGGCTGGTGCGGGATCGCGGGCGCCGAGGGCCGGATTCGCGGCGCCCTCCTGCCCGAGGAAACGCCCGACCGCGTTCGCGCCCATTTCCGCCGCCGCCATCCCGAGGCGGCCGAGGCGCCGCCGGAGCCCTGGCTCGAGCCCGCCATCGCCCGCGTCCGCGCCCTGATCGAAGGCGCCGATGACGACCTGCGCGACCTCGACCTCGACATGTCGGAAGTCCCGGCATTCGAACGGCGGGTCTATGAGATCGCCCGAGGGATCGTCCCCGGCCAGACCGCGACCTATGGCGAGATCGCCCGCCAGATCGGCGCGGTCACCGACTCCCAGGCGGTCGGCCGCGCCCTGGGCCGCAATCCCTTCGCCCCGATCGTCCCCTGCCACCGCGTGGTCGCGGCCGGCCAGAAGCTGGGCGGCTTTTCCGCGACGGGCGGCCGTTCATTGAAGCTGCGGATGCTGGAGAACGAACGCCGCTGGGCGCAGGACGACCTGTTCGGGCAGGCGCGGTAAACGCTGGTGGCTGGGGGCGGGATCGAACCGCCAAATCCGCTCAAGTTGTCAATCGAACGAAGGCGCGAGGCGGGCAGCTTGTCGCACATGGCTGCATAAATGCACTTGCAGCATCAAGATTGCCGCCCTACGTATATTCATCGGGGATATACGTAGGATTCATCATGACCAGCTCCACGGTGTTCACCAGCAACCGCAGCCAGGCCGTCCGGCTCCCGAAGCCCGTCGCTTTTCCAGAAGATGTCCATAAGGTCGACATCTTGAAGATCGGCCGCAGTCGCGTGATCGTGCCCCAAGGCAGGCGGTGGGATGATCTGTTCTTGACCGGCCCGCGCGTCAGCGACGATTTCATGGCCGAACGCGAGCAGCCCCAGATCGAGGCGCGCGAGCCGTTCTGATGCTCGCCTATATGCTCGACACGAACATCTGCATTTATGTCATGAAGATTTATCCACTTGAACTAGTGGAAAAATTCAACACCCTCGCCGAACAGCTTTGCATTTCGAGCATCACCTTGGGCGAACTCCACTATGGCGCGGAGAAATCCGCGCGACATGCCGAGAACCTGACCGCGATCGAACATTTCTCGGCGCGACTGGAAATCTTACCCTTTGCCGAAAAGGCGGCGGCGCACTACGGGCAGCTACGGGCCGAACTCGAACGCGCGGGAACGCCCTGCGGTCCGCACGACATGCAGATCGGCGGCCACGCCCGCAGCGAAGGCTTGATCGTCGTCACCAACAACATGCGCGAATTCACCCGCATGCCGGGGGTCCGCTCGGAAAACTGGGTCTGATCCTGCCCTGCCGACGTCTCTCGGAAAACCCGTGAGATTCCGCTGGTAGCTGGGGGCGGGATCGAACCGCCGACCTGTGGGTTATGAATCCACCGCTCTAACCATCTGAGCTACCCAGCCATGCGCGGCGGAGGCTCCAGCGAGCGCGGGGTTATAGGGGCTCGGCGCCCGCGCTTCAAGCCGATCATGGCGATGCTTCAATCGCGTCTTGGGTATAGCCAGGCTTGCGGCTAGTTTCCGCCGCCATGAGCGTGGCGCACCTGTTGGGCTCGGCCGACGATGGCGGGGCCGAGAAATACTTCATCGACCTGATCGGCGCGCTGCACCAGGGCGGGATCGCCCAGGGCGCGGCCCTGCGCGCCCATGCCGGCCGCGAGCGGGCCCTGGCGGAGCTTGGCGCGCCAACCCGGGTGCTGGGCTTCGGCGCGGCCCTGGATTTCGCGACCAAACGCGGCGTGGCGGCGCTGGCGCGCGAGATCGACGCCAGGGTGCTGGTGGCGTGGATGAGCCGCGCCGGCGCCCACACGCCGGCCGGGCCCTGGACGCGGATCGGGAGGCTGGGCGGCTATTACGATCCGAAATATTTCCGCGGCTTCGATGTGATGGTCGCCAACACCCGCGAGATCGCCGACTGGGCGGTGGCCCAGGGCTGGGCGCGCGAACAGACCCTCTATATCCCCAATTTCGCGGTCGCCGGGCCTGGCGAACCGCTGGACCGGGCCAGCCTGGACACGCCCGAAGGCGCGCCGCTGTTGATCGGCATGGGCCGGCTTCACTCGGACAAGGCCCATGACATTAGCCTGCGCGCGCTGACCCGATTGCCCGAGGCCTTCCTGTGGATCGCCGGCGGCGGGCCGCTGGAGAGCGAGCTGAAGGGCTTGGCCCGCGATCTGGGCGTGGCCGAGCGCGTCCGGTTCCTGGGTTGGCGGGACGACGCCGCCAGCCTTTACCGCGCCGCCGACATCTGCGTCTTTCCCTCGCGGATCGAGCCGTTGGGCAATGTCGTGCTGCAGGCCTGGGCCTATCGGGTCCCGGTGATCGCCGCCGCCAGCAAGGGCCCGGCGGCGCTGGTGAACACCGGCGAGGACGGCCTGCTGATCCCGATGGAGGACCCGGACGCGCTGGCGGACGCGGTTCGCGCGCTGCTGGCCGATCCGTCGCTCCGCGCCCGGACCATCGCCGGCGGCCAGGCGCGGCTGGACCGGGAATTCTCCCCGGCCGCCGTGGTCGAACAGTGGCGCGCGCTGTTCGCCCGGTATGGCGCGGCCTGATGTGCGGCATAGCCGGCATATTGAACGGGTCCGGCTCGGCGCGGGCCATGATCGAAGCGCTCACCCATCGCGGCCCCGACGGAATCCGGATCGAGGAGGGCGACAACCGCTCCTTGGCCCACGCCCGGCTGTCGATCATCGACCTGGAGGGCGGCTGGCAACCGCTGCACGCCGCCGGCGCGGCCGTGATCGGCAATGGCGAGATCTACAACTATGTCGAACTGACCGCCGAGCATGATCTGAAGGCCCGCCTGGCCACCGGTTCGGACTTCGAACCGCTCCTGCATCTCGTCGCCGCGCGTGGAATCGAGGCCCTGAACCTGCCCCGGGGCATGTACGGCCTCTGCCTGGTCCAGCCCGACGGCCGGATCGTCCTGGCCCGGGACCTGTTCGGCATCAAGCCGCTCTATACGGCGCGCCAGGGGCGTCGCATCGCCTTCGCCTCCGAACCGCGCGCGCTGTTCGCGGGCGGCGAGGCCAAGGCCGTGTTGTCGGTCGAGCAGGCGGAGAACCTTCTGGCCCTGAACTACACCCTGGGGGCAAAGACGATCTTCCAGGGCGTCGACAGGCTCGCGCCCGGCGAGGCCCTGGCGGACCAGGGCGACGGCATGGCGCCCCTGCCAGCCGCACCGGACTGGCGCACGCGCCATCCCACTGGGGCGTTCACGTCCGAGGACGACGCGATCCGCCAGTTGGACGCCATTCTGGAGGACAGCGTCCGGGTCCATCAGCGTTCGGACGTTCCCTACGGCCTGTTCCTCTCCGGCGGGATCGACTCGGCCAGTATCGCCGCCCTGATGAGCCGGCTGAACGAACGGCCGGTGGTCGCCTTCACCTGCGGCTTCGACGCGCCCGGCGCGGCCGACGAACGGGCCCCGGCCGAGCGCGTGGCGCGGAGCCTCGATCTCGACTGGCGCGAGATCGGTTTCGGCGAAGAGGATTTCTGGCGCGTCCTGCCCCGGATCGCCTGGGCGCTGGATGATCCGACGACGGATTTCGCGACGCTGCCGACCTATAAGCTGGCCGAGGCCGCCAAGGGGACCCTGACCGTGGTGCTGACGGGCGAGGGCGGCGACGAACTGTTCGCCGGCTATGGCCGCTATCGGCGGGCGCTGCGCCCCGCCTGGCTGGGCGGCCGGCCGGCCGAGCCCCAGGTCGCCGCGCCGTTCTTGAAGGACGGCGGCGCCGGCGCCCTGGCCCGATGGCGCGCGGCCGGCGCGGCGCCTGCGGGCCTGACGCGGCTGCAGCGGGCGCAATGGGCGGACATCCAGACCTGGCTGCCCAATGACCTGCTGCTCAAGCTGGACCGCTGCCTGATGGCCCATGGCTTGGAAGGCCGCACCCCGTTCCTGGACCGCGACGTCGCGGCCTTCGCCTTCAACCTGCCCGATCGGCTGAAGGTGCGCGGCCGTCACGGCAAATGGCTGCTGCGGAAATGGCTGGAGCGGGTCTGCCCGGCCGCCCAGCCTTGGGCCCGCAAACAGGGCTTCACCGTGCCGGTCGCGTCGTGGATCGCGCCCCGCGTCCGCGACCTCGGCCCGCGAGTAGCCGCCAGCCCGGGGATCCGGGCGGTGTGCGATGTGGATGCGGTGCGCGCGGCGTTCGCGGACGATCGCCACGCCGCCAGCCGCTGGCCGTTGCTGTTCTTCGCCGTCTGGCACGCGATCCATCTGGAAGGCGCGGCGCCGGAGGAGGCGCTGGCGAGGTTGCTGGAAGGGTGAAGCGGCGGGGCCGTGCGTCCTTCGACACGCCGGCTTCGCCGGCTACTCAGGGTGACAAATAATTATTACATTCCAAATAGTTCGTCAGGCTGAGTAGCGCCTGAAAGGCGCGTGTCGAAGCCCTCTATCGCAACCCCAGCCGCTCCGCCACCGCATCGCCGATCGCCAGCGAACTCGTCAGGCCTGGGCTCTCGATGCCGAACAGCGCGACCAGCCCTTCGATCCCGTGGCGCTCGGCCCCATCGATGCGGAAGTCCGGCTGGGGCTCGCCCGGGCCGTGGATCTTGGGACGGATGCCCGCGTAATCCGCGGTCAGGGCGCCATCCGGCAGGCCTGGCCAGAACCGGCGGATATAGGTCTCGAACCCCGTCACCCGCGCCGGGTCGACGCTGTAATCCTCGTGGTCGACATAGGCGAGGTCCGGCCCGAACCGCGACTGGCCGCCGAGGTCTCGGCGGTAATGCACCCCCAGGGCGCCTGGGACCGGCGGCGGATAGATCAGGTGGGTGAAGGGCGCGCGGCCATGATAGGCGAAATAGACGCCCTTGCCCAAATGGCCGGCGGGAATGCCGTCCTTGGGAAAGCCCTCGATCCGCGCCGCGACGTCCTGGGCGCCCAGCCCGGGCGCCGCGACCAGGAGGCGGCAGGTCAGCGCGGTCGGCTCGGCCCCGCCGGCGCGCACCGTGAAACCGCCGCCCGGCAGCGGCTCGGCGCCCTCGAACGGCGTATCGACCACCACCGCCCCGCCCCGGTCTTCGATCTCCCCGCGCAGGGCCAGCATATAGCCATGGCTGTCGAACACGCCGCTCTCGGGAGAGATCAGCGCCATCACCGCCTTCAGTTCCGGCTCCAGCGCGTGGGCCTGGGCGGCGCTCAGGACGGCGATCCCCTCGACGTCATTGGCGATGGCCTGGCGCTCGATCGCCTCCAGCCGCGCGACCTCGGCGTCCTCGGTCGCCACCACCAGCTTGCCGCAACGGTCGAAATCGACGCCGTGGTCCCTGAGGAAGCCATAGAGCCGGCGACGCCCCTGGACGCACAGCCGCGCCCGCAGCGATCCGGTCGGATAATAGAGCCCGCCATGAACAACCTCGGAATTGCGCGAGGAGACGCCCTGGCCGATGGCGTGCTCCTTTTCGAGCACCACGATCGCAAGGCCCCGCCGCGCCAGGGCGTAGCCGCACGCCAAGCCCACCGCGCCGGCGCCCACCACCACGGCGTCGAAGTCGAAAGCGCTCGCCGCTTGGCCCAAGCCAGGTCCCTTTCTTCAAATCCGCGCCACCCGCTCATGGCAAACACGGCTTCCCGGATCAACCCCGCTTGCAAGACCGATCAAGGCCGGCGAAATTATCCGCTACGAACGCCGCGCGTTTGGCGGGGCGGCGGCAAGAATCGCGCGCCGATTTCGCTTGAGGGGAATAAAATTTGTCCGATGCGCTCGATACCGTGGACGCGAAGATTCTCGACCTGATCCAGCATGACGCCGGCCTGTCGGTCGCCGAAGTGGCCGAGAAGGTCGGGCTGTCCTCCAGCCCGTGCTGGCGGCGCATCCGGCGGCTGGAAGACGTGGGCGTGATCCAGCGGCGCGTCACCATATTGGACCGTGAACGGCTGGGCCTGAATTTCGAGGTCTACTGCACCGCCAAGCTGTCCCTGCCGACCAGGGAAAACCTGGAGAAGTTCGAGGCCGCCGCGCTGGGCTGGGACGAGGTGGTCCAGTGCGCCACGGTCACCGGCCCGGCCGACTTCGAGCTGCGCGTGGTCACCCGCGACATGCACGGCTTCGACACGTTTTTGCGCGACCGGCTGCTGTCGCGGGTCACCACGCGCAGTTCGAAGTCGGCGGGGC
>DATAYD010000083.1:0-33995 GCA_036272715.1 Caulobacteraceae bacterium
TTCTTCGCCCCAACCTTGTGCGCTCACCCCCAACCCTGCCCTTCCCCCATCGAGGGGGAAGGGTTCCTGGTGCGAAGGCCTGACTAGCTTGAGCGCGCCGATCGCCCGTCTCGCGGCCGTCGAGGTCGACTATCCCCGCGGCCGCGCGCTCGGGCCGTTCGATTTCGAACTCCAGGCCGGCGAGATCACCGCCCTGGTCGGCCCGTCCGGCTGCGGCAAGTCGACGGCGCTGCGGCTGCTGGCGGGGCTGGAGGCGCCCACGCGCGGGCGGGTCGAGCGCGTCCCCGGCCGCGGCGAGACCGCGGTGGTGTTCCAGGCCCCGACCCTGATGCCCTGGGCGGGCGCGGTGGAAAACGTCGCCCTGCCGTTGGAGCTGGCCGGTGTTCCCAGGGCCGAGGCCCGGTCACGCTCCGCCGCCGCCCTGGCGCGGGTCAAGTTGGCCGGGATCGACGCGGCCAAGCCGGCCCAGCTTTCCGGCGGCATGGCCATGCGGGTCTCGCTGGCGCGGGCCCTGGTCATCGAGCCCCGCCTCCTGCTGCTCGACGAGCCGTTCGCCGCCCTGGACGAGATCACCCGGCGCGCCCTGGCCGAGGACGTCCACCAGCTCTGGCTGCAATCCAAGCCGGCCATCGTGTTTGTCACCCATAATGTCGAGGAGGCGGTCTATATGGCGTCCCGCGTGGTGGTGATGACCTCGGGCCCTGGCCGGGCGGCCGGCGGGGCGACGATCGAGGCGCCATTGCCGCGTCCGGCTGGCTTTCGCACCACCGCCGGGTTCCGCCAGGCCGCCGAAAAGGTCTCGAACGACCTGGCCGTGGCCATGAGCGCCGCATGAACCGGCGGGCCTCCTTCATCGCGCCGCTGGTGCTGATCGCGATCCTGCTGGCGATCTGGGAGGGCGTGTGCCGCGCCCTTTCGGTGCCGCCGTTCATCCTGCCGCCGCCGTCGGCGATCGCCCTGGCGATCGTGCGCAACGCGCCGCTGCTGACCGCGTCGGCCTGGAACACGCTCTCCATGGCGGTGCTGGCGTGGCTCGCGGCCAGCCTGTTCGCCTGCGGCCTGGCCCTGCTGGTGGGAACCCATTCCCTAATCGAGGACGCCGTCCGGCCGCTGGCCGTGGTGGTGCAGGTCACGCCGATCGTCGCGATCGCGCCACTGGTCAATATCTGGGCCGGGCTGGACCACCCCCAGCGCGGCGTGGTCGGATTGGCCGCGGTGGTCGCGTTCTTCCCGATCTTCTCCGGCGCCCTGACCGGCCTCAAGGGCGCCGATCCGGACCTCGAGCGGCTGTTCGACCTCTATGGCGCCACCCGGTTGCAGCGGTTGTTCCGCCTGCGGTTGCCGGCCGCCGTCCCGTTCGTCCTGGAAGGCCACAAGGTCGCCGCGGGATTGGCGGTGGTGGGCGCGGTGGTGGCGGAGTTCGTGGCCGGGTCGGGCGGCGCCCAGGGGCTGGCCTGGCGCATCCTCGAAGCCTCCAACCGGCTGCGCACCGCCGAGATGTTCGCCGCCCTGTTCGTGCTCGCCTTAATGGGCGTCGTGCTGTTCGCCGCGCTGCAGATTTTAGAGCAAATCATTCTTCGACGATGGCGCGGACGTTAGTCGCGGATTAAGCCGGGCAGCATTAATGATGTTACGAGTCCGCCCGTCGGAGTCGTATGCCGGAGCCCGCATGCCACGCGCCGCGACCCTCATCCTCCTGACCGTGCTCGTCGCGCCCGCGGCCAGCGCGCGGGCGGCCGCCACGGAAGATCGGTACGGGCCTCCGCGCCATGTCGCGACCACGCCCCCCGCTACCGATGCGGTCGCGAAGCCCGCCGCGGAACCCATCTCTGGTTGGTTGAACTGGTCAGGCAAGGCGACCACGCCCATGCCTATCCCCGCCCAATCATCGCCAGCCGCCCAGACGGTCGCGGCGGCGCCGGCTCCGCGTCAAACTCAACCCGAACGCGTGGCCACGGCGAGTTTGCCCACCAGCCTTTATTCACACTACGAGCCGCCCCGGCCCGCCGCTAACGCGGAAGCGCCGCGTGGGGACTCCAGCCCCGCGCCCTGGACCCCGGCGCGTTCCGCGCGGCCGGCGCCGGCGAGGCAAGCTCCAGCTCAGCAGGCCCCAACTCAGCAGGCCAGGGTCGGGCAGCAGCCCCCACATTTCTACTCGGTGCATCGCGAATTCGGCTTGAGTCCCGACCCAATCCCCCTGCCCAGGCAGTTTTTCGCCGGCGGTTCGCCGGATCTGGCCGCGCCGCCGCCACCGCTGGACCCGCATCCGGTTCCTGGAACCCAGGCCGCGACATCGCCGGCCAACACCGCCTCCAATCGCGCCCGCGAAGTGGAACTCGAAACAGCGGACAGCGCGAACTAGATCATGACGACGTCCAAACTCATCGACCTGATCCAGCTTGCCAAAGAGCCTTCCAGCGAGCGCCGCCGCGAACTGCTGCGCCAGGTCACCGACCTGTTCTTCGTCGGGTCGGATGCCCATGCGCCGGCCGAGATGGCCCTGTTCGACGATGTGCTGACCCAGCTTTCCAGCGAAATGGAAGAGGTGGTCCGTGTCGAACTCGCCGATCGGATGGCCGATTCGACCGCCGCGCCGCGCCGGCTGCTGCGCGGGCTGGCTGGCGATTCGCTCGCGGTCGCGCAGCCGGTGCTGACCCGCTCGAAGGCGCTGACCGACGAAGATCTGCTGCACGTCGCGCGCACCCGCGGCCAGGATCACCTCCGCGCCATTTCGCAGCGCGACACCGTGTCGGAGGTGGTGTCCGACGCCATCGTCGAGCGCGGCGACGACCACACCTTGGGCGTGCTGCTGCGCAACGACGGCGCCGAACTGTCCCGCGCGGCCCACGAGGCCGCGGTCGACCGCGCGACGGTCAATCCGGCGTTGCACGAGGCGGTGGTCGATCGCCACGCCCTGCCGCCGGACCTGCTCAACGAGATGTATTTCGTGGTCGAGGCGCGCTTGCGCGACCAGATCCTCGAAAAGAACGCCGAAATGGACCCGGCCAAGCTCGACGCGGCGCTGGCCCGCAGCCGCAAGCGCGTGGCGACCCGGGACGGGGCCTTGCCGCCGGACTATGGCGCGGCCGAAGCGGCCGTGGGCGCCATGAAGGCCGCCGGCGGGATTGGCCCGGCGAACCTGGCCGCGTTCCTGCGCAATGGCGAAACCACCAAGTTCCTGGTCGCGTTGTCGGAGCTGGCCGACGTGGATTTCCACACCGCCAAACGCATCCTCGACCGCCGCGAACTCGACGCCCTGGCGATCATCTGCAAGGCGGCGGATTTCGACCGCGCCCTGTTTCTGACCTTCGCGGTCCTGGTGCTGGGCCGGGACGACAACGCCATGGGCCGCGCGCGTGAATACGGCCAACTCTATGCCGACCTGCCGCGCGACGCGGCGGCCCGCACGCTCCGCTTCTGGCGGATGCGCCGTCAGAGCGGAGACGTCGCCGCCGCCTGACGCTGGTTGGGTCGCAGAGGCGCCGTCTTATTGGTCAGGTTTGAAGTTGAAGGGGATGGAGGCCCTGATGCCGGCCGCTGGACGGTTCGGGTCGGCCCTGACCTTGGTGTGCGAGGATGAAGCCAGCGCGGCCTCGCCGAACCCCTTGCCCGGAGGGTCTTCGGAAACGACCGTGCAATCATGCAGCGTGCCGTCGGCCAACACCGTGCACAGCAGCTTGGCCGAGCCCGCCTCCATGACGCGGCAGTCGTGTTTCGGATCATAGATCGGCGAGCCGCAGGCCGGCGCCGGCGGCGCGGCGGCCGGGGCGCCGGAATCCTGCGCGGCGGAGGCCATCAGAGCTGAAGCGAGCAATTGGACGACAATCGATACGGCCATGCGGTCACCTTTTCCAAGACAGCGTTCATCCAATCCCGCCGTGGCGGGATTGGCAACCGCGTCGCGTCGAGGCGACGGGATCAGACGCGCCGGCGGCGCCCCTCGCGGACCCGCAGGCGCGCCAGTCCCGACGCCGCCAGATCGGCCAGATCGCGCCGTCCGTGCTCGCCGAACACCTCCAGCGCCGCCGTGAGCGCTTGGGCCGCGCCCGCTTCGCGGCGCGTGTCCCGGCCGGCGATATTGGCGCGCGATTCGTAGGCCCGCGCGAAGCTCAGTTGGCGCACGCCCCAGGCGACCGGGTCCTTGGCCGGATTGGACGCCGCCAGATCAGTCCGCAGCGCCGCCTCCGCCTCGTCAAGCGCCGCCAAATCGCCGCGCAGCTCGGCCGCGCGGAGCAGGCACTGGATGCTGTTGTGCAGCGCTGCCGGCCCCTCGACCAAGCCGGGCTGACCGGCGAACACGGTCATGGCGCGTTTGTAGCAGGCCGAGGCCTGCTCGAAGGCGCGGTCGCAGTCGGCGACCTCGCCCATGATCTGCAAGGCGTCCGCCAGGGCCTGCTGAGCCCGCGCCCAGTCGAGCGGGCTGTGGTCCTTGCCAACCCGGTCCAGCACGTCGACCAGATCGTTCACGGCGCCGGCGGCTTCGCTAAGGTCGGCGTCCAGTTCCGCCAGGGCGCTACGGGTCGTCGCGCGCAGGCAGGCCAAGATCGCCCAGGTGAGGGGTTCGTAGGCCGGGTCGAGCCGCTCCAACGCCGAGGCGAGCCCGTCCAGGGCCATGCGCAGCAGCATCGGATCCTTCAAGCGCGCGCCGGCGGCGGCCAGCAGGTCCGCCCGATCCGCGCTCGCCGACGCGGCCCAGAGCCGGTCGATGGCGCGGCGCCGACCGCGGGTCAGCAGCGCCGCGATCGGGGCGTCGAACCGGCGCGCCGCGGCGATCACCGCCGCGCGGTCGCCGGCGCCGAGCACCTTGCGCGCCTCGATCACGGCCTGGGCCGCATCAACCTGGGCCGCGCCGGCGGCATTGGCGAAGCTTGCCCGCGCCTCCCTCAACGCGACCTCGGCGGCGGCGTCCAAGCCCCGGTCGCCGAATAGCGCGGCGCCGAGCATAGCCGCGCGGCCCTGCTCGCAGCGCGCCCGCGCCCAACCCTGGGGGCGGCTCACGCGGCCGAAGCTGTTCGCCGACGATTCGGCGGCGGCGGCGGACTTGCGCAGGGCCAGGGCGTCGCCGGTGCGCCGGGCGATCTCGCGCCAGACCAGGGCGGCCTCCAGTTGCCGTTCGGCGGGATCGGTGGCGCTGATCCGGCCCGCGGCGATATCGGCCGCCCGGGCCTCGGCGCACAACATGTCCAGTTCAAGAAGCTCGAGCAGAGAGGCGTCGCCCCCGGTCAGCCCATCCTTGGGGGCGTCGGGTTGGAACAGGCGCTTCAGCTCCCGGCCGAATTCGAACATTCACCCACTCCAGACGCCAGCGTGCCAGCCCGGGACGTTCGGGGCGGCTTTAGATCTCATTCAGCAAGGTCGAAGCCGGAAAAGTAAACAGGAATTAACGTTTTGGCGGCGCGACGTCGGCCTATTCGGCCCGCTTGTTCCACCAAACACTCGTCCTGGCCGGGCTCGTCCCGGCCACCCATAAACTCAGGCGGCGCCGCCCGATCGCCGAAGCCCGTTCGGCGGGGATTGGGTCTATGGGCCACCGGGACAAGCCTGATGGTGACGGTCTTTGGGCGGAACCGGAAGGACTCGCGCCGTGGATGAGGCGGCGCTGAGCGGCGAGAACCTGGTGTTCCCTAACCCCGCTCCCGCGTCCGCAGGAACCGCACCTTCGGGAAGCGTTCGGTCACGTAGCCGATCTCCCAGGACGACTTGGCCAGGAACACCGGCTTGCCGTCGATGTCGTCGGCCATGGCGCTGCGGTGCTTGTCGCTGAAATCCTCGAGGTCGGCCCGTTCGCCGGCGATCCAGCGCGCCTCGGCGTAGGGCGCCGGCTCGAACACCACGTCCAGTGCGTATTCGCCGCTCAGCCGGTCGGCCATCACCTCGAACTGTAGCTGCCCGACGGCGCCGACGATGAAATCGGCGCCGAACAGGGGGCGGAAGAGCTGGGTCACGCCCTCCTCGGCCAGGCCTTCCAGCGCCTTCTTCAGGTGCTTGGCCTTGAGCGGATCCTTGACCCGCACCCGGCGCAGGATATCGGGCGCGAAATTGGGCAGGCCGGCGAAGCGCACCACGCCGGTCTCCGACAGGCTGTCGCCGACCCGAAGCACGCCGTGGTTCGGGATGCCGATCACGTCGCCGGCGAAGGCGTCGTCGGCCAGTTCGCGGTCCGAGGCGAAGAACATGATCGGCGCATTGACCGACAGTTGCCGGGCCGTGTTCTGCACCTTCAGCTTCATGCCGCGCCTGAACTCGCCCGAGCAGAGCCGGAGGAAGGCGATCCGGTCGCGGTGATTGGGGTCCATATTGGCCTGGACCTTGAAGATGAACCCGGTGACCTCCGGATCGCCGGGCGCGACATGGGTCTCGTCGCCCGCGCGCGCGGCCTTCACCGCCTTGGGCGCCGGCGCATAGGTTCCCAGGCCTTCCAGGAGCTGGTCAACGCCGAAATGGCGCAGCGCCGAGCCAAAGAAGATCGGGGTCATGTGGCCTTCCAGAAAGGCCTGCGGATCGAACGGCTTGGCGGCCTCGGAAACCAGCATGGCGCCCTCCTCGACCTCGGCCTGCTCGTCCGCGTCCAGGTACAGGGCCATGGCGTTGGATTTCACCGCCACCGAGGCCGGATGCCCCTCTTCGCTGGTCGAGGACTTCTTGGCATAGGGCAGGAATCGTTGCTGGCGCAGGTCCAGGACGCCCTTGAACCGTCCGCCGGAGCCGGCGGGCCAATAGAGCGGCGCCGGGTCGAGGGCCAGCTTGGAGGCGATCTCGTCGAGAAGCTCGAACGGGTCCAGCGCCTCGCGGTCCATCTTGTTGATGAAGGTGACGATCGGGATGTCGCGCAGGCGGCAGACCTCGAACAGTTTCAGGGTCTGGGGCTCGATGCCCTTGGCCGCGTCCAGCACCATCACCGCGGCGTCGGCGGCGGTCAGGGTGCGGTAGGTGTCTTCCGAGAAGTCCTCGTGGCCGGGCGTATCGAGCAGATTGAACATCAGGCCGGCGTGGTCGAAGGTCATCACGCTGGCCGAGACCGAGATGCCGCGTTCCCGCTCGATCTTCATCCAGTCCGAGCGGGTGCGGCGCTGCTCGCCCCGTGCGCGCACCGCGCCGGCGGCCCGGATCGCACCGCCGGCCAGGAGCAGGTTCTCGGTCAAGGTGGTCTTGCCGGCGTCGGGATGGGAGATGATGGCGAAGGTGCGCCGGCGCGCGGCTTCCAGGACGGGAGATTGGCTCATGGCCGGGGGCGATAGCCCGCCGCGCCGTCGCTGTCACCCGCCTTGCGGATCGTCCTCGACCGTCTCGACCAGAAAGTGCCGGCCGCGGTTGTCCTCGATCTCCACCACCCAGACGTCCGGGTCGATCCTGACCGTACGTTTGATATAGCCGTCCAGGTCCTGTTCGTCGGTCGAGCGCAGCGGGCGCATCCACACGCGCTCGCCATCGCCGCGCGTGGCCTCGGCCAACAGCCGCGTGGTTCCGGCGCGGCGGTCGAGCAGTTTGACCAGCACCGCGCCGGCCCGGGCGTCGCCCTTGCGCAGCACCATGGCGAAAGCGCCGCCCTTTTCGACGCGGCGGATTAACGCGGCGACCCAAATGTCCGTGGACAGCAACAAAGTTCGGCTCCGCTAAGGGTCCGGAAAGGCCAACACGCTAGCATGATCTCACCTTCCCGCCCTGACGAGATCCGCCAGCGCATGCCGCACCCGCGATTTGGACGTTACGCCCTGATACGGGCCGCCGCCGTTCTGGCCACACTGATCCTCGGCGCGCCATTGTCGGCGCGGGCGGATGCGTTGGGCGCGTTCTATGAGCGGTCGGTGATGACCGCCGCGAATCAGCGGTGCGGCCTCTTCACGCCCGAACTCGCCTCCGCCCTGGCGTCCGCCCAGGCCCAGGCGCGTGGCGCGGCGCTGAGATCCGGCGTCAATTCAGACGTTCTCGCCCTGACCGCCCAACGGGCCTGGGGCAAGGTCGGCGCGATCCCCTGCGCCTCGCCCGACATCGCCAAGGCCGCCGACCGCGTGCGCGGCGCCTTCGAGGGTTATAGTCGCCTGCAAAAGATGAGTTTCCCCGGCGACAGCGCCGGGTGGCTGGCCAACCGCACCAGCTCCCGGGTCACGCCGGTCTGGAAACTGTCCCAGTCGGTGCGTTTCGACGGCGGCGCGCTGGTGTTCGGCCTGGCCGGCCGGGGCGACGGCGGCGCGCTGGTGGCGGTCGCCGAATTTCCTGACCAGGCCCAGCCCTACGCCGCGCGCCTAATCCTGCGCGACGTCGCCCTGGCGCCCCAGCCCTTTCTGAACGGGATTCAGGCCCACCCGGGCCGGATCCTGCCGCTTCAGGCGCGCACGCCGCCGCGGTCGGCGACACGGGGCATATTGGCGGAGGCGCGGGCGCCGGCCGACCAGGCCCTGCTGCCGGCCGGCGCGCGGTCGGGCTGGGCGTTTCGGTTTCCGGCGTCGGCGGCGGCCAGCCTGGCCGACCTCGATCCGCGCGAGACCATCGCCATCGAATTCCTGTTCGCGGACGGCGCCCGCGACGTTGTCCGGACCGCCTATGTCGAGATCGGGGACTTCGCGGCCGGACGGGCCTTCCTGGTCACCGCTCAGCGCTGAGCGTCGGCCTCGGCGAGTTCGGCCGCGACCGGTTCCGCCCGCGAGGACACGGGCAGCCTGACCGTGACGGCGGCGCCCTCGCCCAGCCGGCTTTCGATCGCCATCTCGCCGCCGTGCAACTCCGACAGCGCCCTGACCAGCGACAGGCCAAGGCCGGTGCCCTTGCTCTGCTGGGCCAGATCGCCGGCCTGTTCGAACGGTCGGCCCAGGCGCTGAAGATCCTCCGGCGCGATACCGATGCCGGTATCGACCACGCTCAGTTCGAGGGCGCCGGGGAAGCCCTGCAGCGACACCGTCACCAGTCCGCCCCTTGGCGTGAACTTCAGGGCGTTCGAGACCAGGTTCAGCGTGATCTGCTTCAGGGCGCGCGGGTCGGCCTCAATGCTCAAGGGGCCATTGGGCAGGACGCCGCGTAGTTGGACGCCGGCCTCGTCGGCCTGCAACCGCATCAGGCGCAGCGCCGCCTGGACCGGTTCGCGCGCGTCAATGTGCTCCAGGGCCAGCTCGTAGCGCTCCGCTTCGATCTTGGACATGTCGAGCACGTCATTGATCAGGTCCAGCAGGTGCGAGCCCGCGTCGTGGATCAGGTCGGCGTATTCGGCATAGCGGCCCGGCAGTTCGCCGAAAATCCGCTGCCGCATCACATCGGAAAAACCCATGATCGCGTTCAGGGGGGTCCGCAGTTCGTGGCTCATATTGGCCAGGAAGCGGGACTTGCCGAGGTTGAGCGCCTCGGCGTCGGCGCGCGCCTCCTCGAGCGCGGCCTCGTGGGCGCGGGCGGCGGTGACGTCGTGCACGGTCGCGATCAGCCGGCGATGGGGCTGGCGGCGAAGATCGATGGCGAACCAGGCCGGATCGGCGCCGGGCGCGCGGAAGGTCAGGGCGGCGTAGCCATCGGCGCTCGCGCGCTGAAGGGCCGCTTCCAAAGCCGGTTGTTCCAAGGCCGCGCCAACCACCGAGATCGGTTCGCCGACCAACTGTCCCCCGGTCGGGCAAGATTGCGCGAAGCGAGCCTGAAACTCATCGCCGAACGCGCCGTCGATCCGCCCGGCCTGGTCGAGGGTGAGGATCAGGTGAGGTTGTCGGCCGAGCGTTCGCCGCAGCGCTTCGCCGGCCTGGATCCGGGTTTCATCCGCTCGGGCCGCGCGTCTCCGCGCCGCCAGCATCGCGGCGGCCAGGCCGACGGCCGTCGAACCGACGCCGATCAGGCCGAGGCCGACGCCCACGAGGCCGGACGGGGCCGCGGCGGCCATCCGATCCAGCTCGGCCAGCGCCGCCACGGCGACGGCGAGCAGCGACAGGGCAGCGCCCTGGGCCAACCGGTGCGGGCCGCCTAATATAACGGCCGCGGCCATGGGCATGGCGCACCAGACCGCGAGCGGGCCCGACACGCCGCCGCTGAGACAACAGGCCAAGGCCCCGACCACCGCCCAGCCGGTCAGCAGCAGGTCCCGGCCGCGCGCGCTATCGTGCTCGGCCAGCACCCAGGCGCCGACCGCCGGCAGGAGGCCCACGCCCAGCGCCGGCGCGAACGCCCACTGGCCCTGGCGCGACCCCATGGCCAGCGCCAGCCCCGCCGCCGCGAGGCCGATCGCCCAGACCAGGTGCCAACGCCAGACCTCCCGCCCGTCATTGGCCGCGATCGGGTCGGGCGCGGCTTGCGGGGAATGGGTCAAGTTCGAGGATATCTCACCGGTCATATCAAGGTTTCAGGCTATCACCGCCGTTTGACAGCCGCGAGCCGGCTCGCCCCCCGCGCGATGACGGGACCCACCGGTATTCGCGCTCGCCGATCTGGAGCAGTGATGGTTTCGGTCGAATCGTCGATGCAAAAAGGGCGCCGGGAGCATCGCACGGATTGCTCATGGGGTCGCGGCCGCCTAAGTCCCGGCCTGACGCCCACGACCGAGCGGAAATGACAACCTCGATAGACCAAGAACTGGACGAGCTTTCGGACGAATTCGACCTGCTGGGCGACTGGGAGGAACGCTATCGGCACGTGATCGACCTGGGCCGCTCGCTTGAGCCGCTGGATGACGCCGAACGCAACGACGCCAACAAGGTGCGCGGCTGCGCCAGCCAAGTCTGGTTGGTCCGCGAAGACCAGACGGACGAGGTATTGAGGTTTCGCGGCGATTCGGACGCGCTGATCGTCAAGGGCCTGATCGCGATTCTGCTCAGGCTCTATTCGGGACGTTCGGCCGGGGAGATTCTAGCCTTCGACGCGCGCGCCGGCCTCGACAAGCTGGGATTGACGGGCGCCTTGTCCGCCCAGCGTTCGAACGGGCTGAAGGCCATGGTGGAGCGGATCCGGCGCGACGCGGAGGCCATCCTGGCCGGCTGAAGCCAACTCAGGCGGCGCGGATGCCCGAAGCCGCGCGAATGCCGGAGACGACCGACCCGCCGTGGGAACCGCCCAGAACCGCGTCGTAGCCGAGGATCATATCGACATCGCGGCCATTGCTGGCCAGGGGCAGGCGCAGCCAGAGGATCGACAGGTGGTCCGCTCCGCGCCAACCGAAATTGTGCACCCCGACCCCGGGGCGCCGCTCTAATACGACCCGGTCCAACTCCGCGCGCCAATATTCGGCCGCCGAGGCGCTGTAGACTTCGCCGAGACTTCTGCCGGTGATTTCGCGGCCGTAGACATTATAAAGGCCGGTCCCGGCGAGGCGCAGCACATAGTCGCGAGGATCGCGTCTGACATCGATCAGGCTGACGGTCGGCAAATGACGCTTGAAATGCGAGGGATGGATGTTCTGGCGCGCGGGCAGGCGCGCGCCATCCCGGCGCGACGCCCAATAAGCGAAAATCTCTTCATGAGCCCTGGCCGCTGTCGCGGGACCGCTCATTTGGACCGTCATCTGCGGATTCCCCCACAACCCATTGGAATCTCGATGATTCATTATCGCTTAATAATCGAATCGCTGGCAAGCGAAAACAGCGGGTGCGATGTCGCATCCGCGTCAAGGCGAAGGGAGCCCCGTTTCAGCAAGGGATCAGGTTTTAGAGGGCGCCATGACGCGCCAGTACTGAACGGCGATCGGGCGCGACAGCCGGGTCTTTCGACTCGCCGGCCGGCCGCGCCGCGCGGGTTTCAGCCGTGGATCAGCGGCCCTTGCGAGCGGCTTGGCGACCGCCCTGGCCGAGGCCCATCTGCTTGGCCAGGTCCGAGCGCGCCTTGGCGTAGTTCGGCGCGACCATCGGATAGTCCTTGGCCAGGCTCCACTTCGCCCGATAGTCCTCGGGGCTCAGATTGTACTTCGTACGCAGGTGACGCTTCAGCGACTTGAACTTCCGGCCGTCTTCCAGGCAGACTAGATAATCCGGCGTGATCGAACGTTTCACGGGCACCGCCGGCTCTTTTGGCGCGACTTCGATGGCTTCGACGCCGTTTGTCACACCCGACAGAGCGCGATGTACGCTCTGAATCAGGGAAGGCAGATCGTTCGCCGACACAGAGTTGTTACCCACATAGGCAGACACGATGTCAGCCGTCATCTCAATAATTTCCGATTTCTCGTCCATGTTCATCTCTATCCGGCGAAGCTCAAGGTTACGGGCACAGCGCTGATTCTAAATCAGGTTGATGGCTTGCATAACGACCTTTAGCCGTCAAGACAACTTGCAAAATGCAAATCAGTTGAATGCCAAGGTCGAAGAAATCGCAAAATAACAGCGTAACCTGGAAAACTCATCAAAATGTCGAATGCATGGCTGGTCTTCGCGCGACCCGCGACAATCCGCCGCTTTATTCGCCACAGAAGTGACAATTTGTGTACGACTTGAAATATTTTACCGAGTAAAGTCGCGCGAGAAAACCAGTAACGCCGACCTTTGCGGTAGCGAGTATTCATCCATCGCGCCCTCTTCGCCATCTCGGATCGCCTGTACGAGAGCGGGCGTCAAGGCTGAGGACAACGACCAGTTCCAATAGCGCAACACCGTCTGGGCCCGATCCGTGGCGATCATGTCATAAGTGATCACCACCCGTTCGAGATCCGGGGCCATTGCTCCGTCAGGACCCGCTTCCGGCCGGCCAAGCCCACGCCAGAGCGTCCGCAGCGCCGACCTGGGCAGTCCGGTCGCCTTGCAGAGTATGGCCAGCGACTCGCCGCCGGGATCGCTGAAGATCTTGGCCCCCGTCATCGGCTTGACGCCGGCGAGATAGGACAGTTCCTCGACCAGGTCGCGCGTCATTCCGGACTGGGCGGCGTCCACGGCCTCTTCCAGATCGGCATAGGGGCTCTTGTCGATCGCACCGCGGTTACGCTGGCGCCGCTCGATGAACTGCAACGCCTTGCGGGCCAGCGGGTCGGACCATTTTTCCGCCGCGGCCTGGGGAAAGACGTCGCCGGCGGCTTCCTGGAGCACTTCGCGGGAAACGGCGAACCGTTGCAGGATCGTGCGCCGCGCGGCGGCGTCCGCCCACCAGAACAGGATATAGGCGTGGGAGGGGCGAAGCTCGGGCCGCTTCAGCATCAACGGAATCAGTTCAGGCGCCTGCCGGCTCGTGGCGACCAGCACCTCGACCGCGTCCGCCGAGAGCTGGGCGAGATTGTTGCGCAGCAAGGTCTCGACGACCATCGGCTCCATCCGGTCGACCAGCGCCTCGGCGACGATCGCGCCGACGCCGCGCCGCATGGCGATCACGCGCCGGTGGTCCAGGCTGGCGTTACGGACACAATCCAATAGGTCGATCTCGGTCAGCGACGCGCAATGCTCCAGGAGCACGTTGGAGACCTCGAAGGCGTCGCGCAGCAGCAACCGGACCAGGGAGGGCGGGATTTCGCTGAGATTGGCGAGCCGACGCGCGACACGCATGCGCTCCTCGGTCTCGGCTTCGCGCAAGAGTTCGACCAGCAGGTCGGCCGTCACGGCCCGTTCGAATGTGTTGACCCGGCTGCTCGGCAGGCAGACCACGTCGGCGAGGCGCTTCAGCAGGGCCGCTCGGGCGCGCGAGCGGATTGCCGGGGCGATCTCCGGGGGCGCCTCCAGCGGAAAAGCCTCGGTATCGGTCATGGGTCGCGCCTGCCACGGAAGGCGGCGATGTTAGGCGCGCCAAGGTTAACCGCCCCTTGCAAAGCCACGCCGAACCGTTTCGGCGCGGATCCGGGCGCGATCACGGTTAGCTGAACTCGGGCGGCGCCCAGCTCGGCCAGATGTCCGGCAGATCGGATGAAACCCGGTCGGGATAGGCCGGCGCGCGCTTCTCCAAGAAAGCGCTGACGCCCTCGCCGGCGTCGCGGGACCGGCCCCGCGCCTGGATCGCCCGGCTGTCGACGCGGTGGGCCTCCATCGGGTGTGACGCCCCCAGGTTGCGCCACATCATCTGACGAATCAGGGCGACCGAGACCGGCGCGGTATTGTCCGCGATCTCCCGCGCGATCGCGCGGGCGGCGGGCAGGAGCTCGTCGGGCGCGTGGATGGATCGCACGAGGCCGCCCGCGTGCGCTTCGGCCGCCGGGAAGACCCGTCCTGAATAGCACCACTCCAGCGCCTGGGAGATCCCGACGATGCGCGGCAGGAACCAGGACGAGGCCGCCTCGGACACGATGCCGCGGCGCGCGAACACGAAACCGAACCGGGCCGCTTCGGAGGCGATGCGGATGTCCATGGCCAATTGCATGGTCACGCCGATGCCGACCGCCGGGCCGTTCACCGCCGCGATCACCGGCTTGAGGCTGTCATAGATGCGCAAGGTCAGCCGGCCGCCGCCGTCGCGATAGATGTCGCCGACCTTGGCCGCGTCCCGCGTCGCCTCGCCGCGGGCCTGGTAGTCGAAGGTGGCCGCGCCGGCCGAAAGATCCGCCCCCGCGCAGAAACCGCGCCCCGCGCCCGTGACGATCACGGCCTTGACCGCATCGTCCGCGTCGGTCGCATCGAACGCGGCGATCATGTCCAGCATCATCTGGGCCGTGAACGCGTTCAGTTTGTCGGGGCGGTTCAGCGTGATCGTCGCCACGCCGTCCTCGACGGCATAGAGGATCGTCTCGAAGGTTGGGGCGGTCATGGCGGCTTCTGGCTCCCTGGCTTTTTTCAGTCTGTTTGCGGTTCACGGATCGGCGAGCGATAGTCGCCATTAAGACGCCGCTGCCTCTGCGGCAGACAATGAACAACGATGAGCTTTCGGGGAGAAGGCCTATGGGCGAAGCGATCGAGGCCGACTATGTGATCGTCGGCGCGGGCTCGGCGGGGTGCGTACTGGCCAACCGGCTGTCGGCCGACGGCAAGACCCGGGTGCTGTTGCTGGAAGCGGGCGGCGACGACCGGCCGACCCGCAATCTCGGCCAGTTCATCTCGAATCTGATGATCCATGTGCCGGTCGGTTATTCGATGACCCTGAAGGATCCCAAGGTGAACTGGCTCTATGTGACCGAGCCTGATCCGGGCACGGGCGGACGGCCGCACGTCTGGCCGCGGGGCAAGGTGCTGGGCGGATCGTCCTCGATCAACGGGCTGCTTTATGTGCGCGGCCAACACGCCGACTATGACGGCTGGCGTCAGCTCGGTTGCGACGGCTGGGGCTGGGACGATGTGCAACCCTATTTCATGCGCGCCCAGCACCAGGAGCGCGGCGCCAGCGACCAGCACGCCGTCGGTGGGCCGCTGAACGTTTCCGACGCCCGCGACACCCACATCATCTCCGAGGCGGTGATCGACGCCTGCGACAGCGCCGGCATACCGCGCAAGGCAGACCTGAACGGCGAGGATCAGGAAGGCGTCTCCTGGTATCAGTTGACGGTGAAGAACGGCCAGCGCTGCTCGGCGGCCGTCGCCTATCTGCATCCGGTGATGAACCGCCCGAACCTGCGCGTCGAGACCGAGGCTCTGGCGTCCCGAGTGCTGTTCGACGGCCGGCGCGCGATCGGCGTGGAGTTCATCCAAAACGGCGCCAAGCGGACCGCGACCGCCGAGGCCGAAGTGATCCTGGCCGGCGGCGCGGTGAATTCGCCGCAATTGCTGCAGCTCTCGGGCGTCGGGCCAGGCGAACTGCTGCGCGAACAGGGCGTGGCCGTGGTCGCCGCCCTGGCCGGGGTCGGCGAGAACCTGCAGGACCACTACATGGTCGGGACCCGCTTTCGGCTGAAGGCCGGAATTATCTCGGTCAACGAGCTGTCCAAGGGTGGCCGCATGGTCGGCCAGATCGCCAAATACCTGTTCCAGCGCAAGGGGCTCCTGACATTGTCCGCCGCCCATATCGCCGCTTTCTGCAAGTCGCGCCCGGACCTGGCCGGACCGGACATCCAATTCCACATCCTGCCGGCGACGATGGATCTGGAGAAGCTGTTCAACGAGCAGAAAATGGTGATGGAAGACCTGCCCGGCCTGAC
Source organism: Caulobacteraceae bacterium (assembly GCA_036272715.1). GTDB lineage: Bacteria > Pseudomonadota > Alphaproteobacteria > Caulobacterales > Caulobacteraceae > Poindextera. The sequence continues at coordinate 15,935 of DATAYD010000083.1, forward strand.
CATGGCGCCCTGCCAGCTCCGGCCCGAAAGCCGCGGCCACATCCGCATCAAGTCGCCCGACGCCAAGGTCTACCCCAGCATCTTCGCCAACTATCTGGCGGACCCCCTGGACCAGGAGGTCGCGGTGGCGGGCCTGCGCTGGTGCCGGAAGATCGCCGAACAGCCGGAACTGGCCGCCTATATAGACCACGAGATGAACCCGGGGGCCGGCGTCAAGACCGACGAGCAACTGCTGGACTTCGCTCGCCTGGCCGGCTCGACCCTCTATCACCCGGTCGGCACCTGCCAGATGGGGTCTGGCCCCCGCGCGGTGGTCGACACCCAGTTGCGCGTCCACGGGCTGGAAGGACTGCGGGTGGTCGACGCCTCGATCATGCCGCGCCTGGTCTCGGGCAACACCAACGCCCCGACCATCATGATCGCGGAAAAGGCCGCCGACATGATCCTCGGCAAGATCCCGGCGCGACAGGCGGCCTGAAGGCTCTTGCCGGCCGACGGCGAACACGCCATCAAACCGCGCGACACATCTTGGAGAACCCTATGGAAGCGATCGAGTTCAAAGACCTGCCTAGCCTAGTCGGCAAGGAGATCGGCGTGTCCGACTGGTTGCAGATCAGTCAGGAACGGGTCAACCAATTCGCCGAAGCCACGGGCGATCACCAGTGGATCCATGTGGACGTGGAGCGCGCCACCCGCGAAATCGGCGGCCCGATCGCCCACGGCTATCTGACCCTCTCCCTGCTCCCCGTCCTCGCCGCCGGCATGATGCCGGTCAAGGGCGTGACCCGCGGCATCAATTACGGCTCGGACAAGGTGCGGTTCGTCAACATGGTCAAGGTCGGCAAGCGTGTGCGCCTGCGTCAGAAACTGATCGGCGTCGAGGCCAAGGCCGGCGGCGTGCAGATCAAGAACGAATGCACGATCGAGATCGAGGGCGAGGACCGCCCGGCCTGCGTCGCCGAAACCATGACCATCCTCTACGGAAGCTAGCCGTTCGGCTCTAGGCTGCGGCGGCCCGGCTCGGCGCGGCGCTCAGCGCGGCGTTCATCGCCTGCAGCAGCCGCTCCGGCTTGATCGGCTTTTCGACGACGTCGTGCATGCCGCAGGCGATATAGCCCTGGGCGTCTTCCGGGTCGGCGTTGGCGGTCAGCGCGATGATCGGCACTCCGGCGGCCGGACCGTCCAGGGCGCGGATCGCCCGCGTGGCCTCGACACCGTCCATGCGCGGCATGCGGATGTCCATCAGGATCAGGTCGAACCGCCCCGTGCTGGCGGCCTTGACCGCCTCCACACCGTCTTCGACGCATTCGGAGGTGCAGTCGAACATCTCGCAGAGCGCCTCGGCCACCATGCGGTTGGTGGCGTTGTCGTCCACGACCAGAACGTGGGCGGCGCGGGAGCCGCTCACCGAGCCGCGATCGTCGCTCTCATCGGCGACGGATTCGAGCGCCGTGAACTCGAACGCGATGGTCGCGCCCGCGCCGACATTGCTCTCGGCGCGGATCTCTCCGCCCATGCGTTCGACGATCCGGCGGCAGAGCATCATGCCCAGGCTGGCCGAGGCGGCGCTTTGCGAGCCCTGCTGGCTGAAAGCGCGGGCCAGCTTGGCGGCGGACAACCCTCCGCCGGTGTCACGGACGCTTCCGGTCAGGCGGAGGCCGTCGGGGCCGCGCGTCGCCTGCAGGCTGGCCTCGATCACCCCACGCCGGCTCAGGCTCAGTGCGGCGTCGATCAGTTTGTCGAACACCTGCTTGATGCGGGCGGCGTCGACCTGGACGCTGAGATGCGGCTCCCCGTCATAGGCGACCATCAGGGTGACGCCATCCTGCGCCGCGCGCGCCTGCCAGGTGGTCTGCACCTGGTCCATGACGTCCCGCAGCACGACGTCCGACGGCTCCAACTCCAGTTCGCCGGTCTCGGCGCGAGACAGTTCGAGCACGTCGTTCAGGGCCCGCAGGGTCGCGAGGCTGGAATCGATGATGGTCCGGACATGGGCCTGGGAATCCAACGACAGCGCCTGGCGCTGCAGCAGTTCGGCCACGGCCAGCACGCCGTTCATCGGCGCGCGCACCTCGTGGCTGACCATCTGGACAAAGCGGAGGTTGTCCTGGGCCGCGGTCGACTCGTCCATCCGGCGGCGGAGCAAGGCGTGCGCGGACACCACGCCGCAATAGCGGCCGCCCTCGACCACCACCAGACCGGCGCAGCCGGCCTCCTCCGAGAGCAGTCGGCGGCAGGCCTCGTCGACCTCCAGGCCGGCGTCCACCGTCACCGCCGGCGCCATCCAGAACGAAACGGATTGATCGTGCGGCCGCCCCTTGGCCGCCTCGCGACTGACCACGCCGAGCGGCCGACCATCCTCGACCACAGCCAGCAAGTCGCTCGCCGGCGCGTTCAAGAATAGCTCCGCGACGGCGCCGCTGGGCGTCGCCGCGCCGACCGGATCGGCGTTCTCTAGCAGGCTGGCGATACTGAGCATTTGGAACATGACGCTGTTGGGACGCCAATTTGCCCAATCTACGCTTGCAGAGTCGTTAAGGCTCCGGAGGCGTCTCTAAACCGCACAGGAAATCCGCCTCTTAAAACTCATTAAGACTTGGCCGAGGCCACCCTCTCCGTGACGCCGCCGCCGGTCGCACCGGCCGACCGTGCGCGGAGGATTTCAACCCGCCCGCATCCTGTTGTAAAAGGCTCCGGCGCGGTCGCGCCGACGCGGCCAACCGAACGCCCACAAGGAATTTCGCGCACCGATGGCTTCGCCCTCGTCACCCGATCGCTCGGCCCTGGTGCTGTTTTCGGGGGGCCAGGATTCCACCGCCTGCCTGGCTTGGGCGCTGGACCGCTATCCGCGTGTCGAGACCATAGGTTTCGATTATGGCCAACGGCACGCCGTCGAACTTCGCGCGCGCGGCGCCGTGCGGCGTAAGATCGCAGGCGCTTTTCCGGCCTGGGCGGAGCGCCTGGGACCCGACCACCGGCTCAATCTGAAAGGATTCGGCTCGATTTCGGACTCCGCGTTGACCAGCGAGCGGGCGATCGAGATGACCGAACGCGGCCTGCCCTCGACCTTCGTGCCCGGCCGGAACCTGGTGTTCCTGGTTTATGCCGCGGCCCTGGCCGACCGCCGGGGTCTGGATCTGCTGGTTGGCGGCATGTGCGAGACCGACTTCTCCGGCTATCCCGATTGCCGCCGCGATACGATGGACGCCATGGAGAGCGCCCTGAACCTCGGCATGGAGCGGTCGTTCCGCATCGAGACGCCGCTGATGCGGCTGACCAAGGCGGAGACCTGGGCGCTGGCCCTGGGGCTGGGCGGTGAGGCGCTGATCGGGATCACCCTGAAGGACAGCCACACCTGCTATCAGGGCGATCGCACGTCCCATCCCTGGGGACGGGGCTGCGGCGCCTGCCCGGCCTGCGACCTGCGGGCCAAGGGCTGGGAGGAATGGACCGCGGCGGGGCGGCCCGCGCTGCGGCCATGAGTTATGCGGTCGGATGAGTTACACTCTCCCATGAGTTACGCGGTCAAAGAGATTTTCCTCACCCTTCAGGGCGAGGGCGGCCAGGCGGGCCGCGCGGCGGTGTTCTGCCGCTTCGCGGGCTGCAATCTCTGGAGCGGGCGCGAGGTGGATCGGGCCAGCGCGATCTGCAACTTCTGCGACACGGATTTCGTCGGCATGGACGGGATCGGCGGCGGCCGCTTCGCCGACGCACGGAACCTGGTCGAAGCGGTCGCGCGCCAATGGGCCGGTCCGCCCGAGAACCGGCTGGTCGTCTGCACCGGCGGCGAGCCGCTGCTGCAGTTGGACGCGCCGCTGATCGACGCTTTCCACGCCGCGGGCTTCGCCATCGCGGTGGAGACCAACGGCGCCATCGCCGCCCCCGAAGGCCTCGATTGGGTATGCGTCAGCCCCAAGGCCGACGTCCCGCTGTTGCAGACCCGGGGCCAGGAGCTGAAACTGGTCTATCCCCAGCCCGGAGTCGATCCGGCCCGGTTCGAAGGCCTGGATTTCGAACGGTTCTTCCTGCAGCCGATGGACGGGCCGAAGCGCGAGGCGAACACCGAAGCGGCGGTCGCCTATTGCCTTTCCCATCCCCGCTGGCGTCTAAGCGTGCAAACCCACAAATATCTGGGCCTGCCGTAAGCGAGACCCATCGCCCTTGCGCTCCGAGAGATGACCCAGCTCCGTTTTGAAGTCACCAAGTCGGCCACCTTCGAGGCCGCCCACTATCTCGATCACGGCCCGCTTGAGAGCCGCTATCGCCGCCTGCACGGGCATTCGTTCCGGGTCGAGGCCGCCGTGCGCGGCGCGGCCCTGGGCGACGACGGTTGGGTCGCCGACCTCGCCGAACTGGACAGCGCCTTGCGCGAGGTCACCGCGGACCTCGACCACGGCCTCTTGAACGAGCGACCCGGCCTGGAGACCCCGACCCTGGAGCGGCTGTGCGTCTATTTCGCGGAACGGCTGAAGCCCCGCTTCGCCGGTCTGTCACGGATCACGGTGTCGCGCCCGTCCATCGGCGAGAGCTGCGCCCTGGACCTGACGGCCTAGATGTTTAGAATCGATCACGTTTATGATTTGGATTGATTCAATCCAAAATCATCGTGATCTAGGGGCGGACGCCTAACCCTTCTTCGGCGGGACAACGCCGTCCGAGGCTCGGCGCTTAGGGCCCGTGTAACTTGGGTCGTTGCGCCGGCGACGGTCCGGACCGAAATAGTTCGGGGTGCGCACGAACGGCCGGGCGCTCTCGACCACGCGGTTGATCCGCTCCAGGACGCCCTTGGCTGTCACCGGCTTGGACAGGAACTCATTGACCCCGACGTCTCGCGCCTCGCTGACCCGCTTCATGGTCGAGTGGCCCGTGATCAAAATCACCGGCGCCATCGGATTGGGACTGTCAGGTGAGTTCCGAAGCCGGCGGACGAAGTCGATCCCATCCATCGGCTGCATCGCCAGGTCGCTCATGATGATGTCGATCGGCTGGGAACGCATCAGTTGCAACGCTTCGGCCCCGTCGTTGGCTTCGAAGATGTGCTGCACGCCAATGGCGCGCAGAATCTCCGTCAGGAGCACGCGCATGTGGTGGTTATCATCCACCAGCAGGATTTTCAGCAGATCAAAGCGCAAGCCAGGCTCGCTTTAAGGTTGATCGGTCAGTGCGGCTTAAAGTAAAATCAGAGAGAACGCCGGTCATTGCTATGGGGCCGGGCTTACGAAGCCGTGAGCGGGCGGTCAAGCCCCACGCGCCTGGCCGGCCCGATGATCGGTGTTCTTGATCCACTAGGCGTCACGCACTGGCTTCGCGCCGATGCCGCGCCGCATTTCGCCGACCTGGCCGCGATGGCGCAGAAAAGCATCGGCCAGGACACAGGCCATCATCGCCTCCACCACCGGCGCGGCGCGGATGCCGACGCACGGGTCGTGGCGTCCCTTGGTCCGCATTTCGATCTCCGCGCCCGTCTCGTCGATCGAGCGGCGCGGCGTCAGGATCGAGGAGGTCGGCTTGAACGCGACCCGGGCGACGACCGGCTGTCCGGTCGAGATCCCGCCCAGGACGCCGCCGGCGTGGTTGGACGTGAAATAGGGCCCGTCATTGCCCATCCGCATCTCGTCGGCGTTCTCTTCGCCGTTGAAGGCCGCCGCGGCGAATCCGGAGCCGATCTCGACCCCTTTGGCGGCGTTGATCGACATCAGCGCGGCGGCGATCTCCGCATCGAGCTTTCCATAGATCGGGGCGCCCCAACCCGCCGGCGCGCCCGTCGCCTCGACCTCGACCACCGCGCCGGTCGAGGAGCCGGCCTTGCGCACGGTCTCGAGATGATGTTCCCAGCGTTCGACAATGGCGGCGTCCGGCGACCAGAACGGGTTGTGCTCAACCTCGTCCCAGTCCCAGTTCGCCCGGTCGACCGTGTGCGGGCCGATCTGGACCAAGGCGGCGCGGATGGCGACGCCGGCGCCCAGCACCTTGCGCGCCACGGCGCCCGCCGCCACCCGGGCGGCCGTCTCCCGCGCCGATGCCCGGCCGCCGCCGCGATAGTCGCGCACGCCATACTTGGCGAAATAGGCATAGTCGGCATGGCCCGGCCGGAAAGCGCGGGCGATTTCGGAATAGTCCCGCGAGCGCTGGTCCACATTGTCGATCATCAGCGAGATCGGCGTCCCGGTGGTGACCGGGCCGCCGGTGCGCTCGTCCTCGAATACGCCCGACAGAATACGGACCACGTCTGGCTCTTGGCGCTGGGTCACGAACTTGCCGACGCCGGGACGGCGGCGGTCCAGCCAGACCTGGATCTCGGCCGGCGTCAGCGAAAGCCCGGGCGGGCAGCCGTCGACCAGGCAGCCCAGCGCCGGCCCGTGGCTCTCGCCCCAGGTGGTCACGCGAAACAGGTGGCCGAAAGTGTTGTGCGACATCGCCGCCTTCTAGCGCAAACCATCGCCAATCAACAAATCGGCGCGATGGCGACGCCTCGGATCGCTCAGGCCGCCCAGGATGCGGCGAAGCGGCGCAGCAGCACCCGGGCCTTGGATTCGAACACCGGCGCCGCCAGGGCCTCGAGCTTGACCAGAAGATCGCCGCGCGGATGGTGGCCGCGCTCCGGCAGGCCGCCGCCGGCCACGTGGACCAGGCCGCGCGCGCCGTCCTGCGGCGAAATGTTGAGATTCAGCGGACCTCGGGGCGTCCGCGCCTGCACGTCGCCGCCAGCCGACAGAATCGACTTCTCCACCTTCAGGGTCAGGCAGAGATGGTTGCCGACGATCGCGAGACCATCGGCCGCGATGATGGATACCGTCAGCGCGCCCCCGGACACGGCGACGAGATCGCCGACCCGAAGGCCCGGTGGAATTTGCAGCGACATGGCGCCGCCGCCTTGCAAGGGCACCGACACCGCGCCGCCCAGCATCGCTTCGGCCGGCGTGATCTCCAATTGGCGCGACGCGGGTCGAGGCGGAGGGCAAGCGGCCGGGGAAGGCCGCGCCAGCAGCACCTCATAGGCCTCGATCACCCGCCGCAGCCGTTCGGCGTCGCCGCCGGGCTTATCGGGGTGCACCGCCTTGACCGCGGCGAGATAGGCTTTTCGTAGCTGACGGGGATCCGCGGCGGCGAGGCCTAGTACGGCCAGCGCCTCGCGACCGCTCATTGATGCATGGCCTCGGCTCATGGATCAAACCATTGCACAACCGGGGTCAACGCCCAGTTAAAGGGCGAGATTCAATCGCGCCAAACGAGGATCGGGCGCGGCAAGCGAGGATCGAGGCCCGGTTTCAAGATCGCGGCGCGTGGCCGATCGGCCGATTGGCCAGGAGGCGCAGGAACCCCACGAACGAGGCGACCAGCGTCCAGACCAGGGCCAGCACCAGCAGAACAAGGGCCGCGACGACCAGTGCCGTCGCCGCGACGCCGGTCCACATCAGCGGGTGAGCCTGGGCCAGGGCCGCTGAAGCGCCGGGAAGATACCACTGGATCAGCAGCGACAGCTTGACCGCCGCGACGCCGCCGGCGGCCAGGGCGGCGAGGAGGGCGAGGGCCAGCAGCAGGACCGCGGCGCCAAAGATCCGCAGTTGGAAGCGGAAATGGCTCTGCGCGGTCAGGTCGGCGTCACGGCGGTGCATGAGGGCCAGGGCCGCGCTGGCCAAGGCGGGCACGCCGAACATGAACACCGAGAGGAACAGCAGGACATAGCCAGCCAGTGCGACGAAATGATCGAAGCTCGCCATCACCGGATCGATCCGTCGCCCGGCCGAGGCGCCGGAAGGCGATGCCAGGCCTGGCGCGACGGATCCACGCGCGGCCGCCGCGGGAAAGGGATCCGGCTCGCCGATCGAAAGATGCTCGACCCGGTGCGGAAACGGCTCGGGCGAGGCGGCGGGTCTCGAGACGTCGGCGGGGCGATCGTCGGCCATGGGTGCGGGTCCTTGGATCACTTTGGATTGGCGGCTATCCGCACCTTATGGCGCGCTGGCTTCCGCCGACTCAAGCGGAGCCGCCCGTGGGTTGAGCGGCGCCTATGTCGCATGGCCCGGCGCCGCGCTATATCCCCGTCATGAGCAAGACGCCCTTGATCCCCGCCTCGCCCAGCGAGCAGGACCACCAGATGGTTCAGGCGGATGAGCCGCTGCCGCCCGACGCCGCCGACCCGATCGCCTTGTTCGAGGCGTGGCTGGAAGCCGCCACGGCCTCGGAGCCCAACGACCCCAACGCCATGGCGCTGTCCACCGTGGACGCGAAGGGCCTGCCGGATGTGCGCATGGTGCTCTTGAAGGATCTCGATGCGCGCGGCTTCACCTTTTACACCAACAGCCAGAGCGCCAAGGGCCTCGAACTGGCGGCCAATCCCAAGGCGGCCCTGTTGTTCCACTGGAAGTCGCTGCGGCGGCAGGTGCGGGTGCGCGGCCCCGTCGAATTCGTCAGCGACGCGGAGTCCGACGCCTATTTCAAGAGCCGGGCCCGTTCCAGCCAGGTCGGGGCCTGGGCGTCGGACCAGTCCCGGCCGATGCCCCACGCCTTGGCCCTGGCCGGACGGGTCGCGGAATACGGCCTGAAGTTCGGGCTCGGCGCCGTGCCCCGGCCGCCGCATTGGTTCGGCTATCGCGTCCTGCCGCTCAGCATCGAGTTCTGGCGCGACCGCCCGTTCCGGCTGCACGAACGGCTGGTCTTCCACCGCGCCGCCCATGGGGATGACTGGACGACGCGACGGCTTTATCCTTGAGTGGCAAGGGCTTCGGCGACCGGAGCGCTCAAGACAAAAGCCAAGGAAACGCCATGCTGGGCTTGATGCAGAACTGGCCGCTGACGGTCGACAAGATCATCGACCACGCCCGTGACTGGCACGGCGACGTCGAGGTGGTGACCCGTTCGGTCGAGGGCCCGATCGTCCGGACCACCTATGGCCAGATCCATGACCGGGCCAAGCGCCTGTCCAGCGCGCTGCTCGACCTGGGCGTCCGGCCCGGCGACCGGGTGGCGACCCTGGCCTGGAACTCCGGCCGCCATATGGAGGCCTGGTACGGCATCATGAGCATCGGCGCGGTCTGCCACACCCTGAACCCGCGCCTGTTCGCCGATCAGCTCTGCTACATCATCAACCACGCCGAAGACCGGTTCATCTTCACCGACCTGACCTTCCTGCCGGTGCTGCTGGAGCATCGCGACCGGCTGCCCAAGGTCGAGCGCCTGATCGTGATGACCGACCAGGATCATTTCGCCAGGGTCGAGCACGGCGCCGCGCTTTGTTTCGAGACCTTGATCGAACAGAACTCCGCCGACGTCGCGTGGGGCGGTTTCGATGAGAATCTCGCCTGCGGGCTCTGCTACACCTCGGGCACGACCGGCAATCCCAAGGGCGTGCTCTATTCGCACCGCTCCAACTTCCTGCACACCCTGGTCACGCTGCAGGCCGACGTCATGGCTCTCTCCAACCGCGACGTGATCCTGGCCGTGGTGCCGATGTTCCACGCCAACGCCTGGGGCATAGCGCTGAGCGGGCCGGCGGTCGGCGCCAAGATGGTGATGCCGGGTCAAAAGATGGACGGCGCCTCTATCCACGAACTGCTGGAAACCGAAGGCGTGACCTTCTCCGCCGCGGTGCCGACGGTGTGGCAGATGCTGCTCCAGCACCTGCAGGCGACCAATGGCCAGGTCACCACCCTGAAACGGGTCGTGATCGGCGGCTCGGCCGTGCCCGAGGCCCTGGTCCGCGCCTTCCGCGACGACTACGGCGTCGACGTCACCCACGCCTGGGGCATGACCGAAACCTCGCCGCTCGGCGCCCAATCGACCCAGACCGCGCGGACCCTGAAACTGCCGGCCGAGGACCAGCTTCGCTTCAAGCTGAAACAGGGCCGCCCGCCGATCGGGGTGCAGTTGAAACTGACCGACGATGAAGGCGCGCGCCTGCCCCATGACGGGACCACGTTCGGGCGCCTGAAGATCAAGGGCCCCTTCATCGTGCGGGAATATTTCAACGCCAAGGGGGGCGAGATCCTCGACGAGGACAATTTCTTCGACACGGGCGATGTCGCCACCATCGACGAATACGGCTTCATGCAGATCACCGACCGGGCCAAGGACGTGATCAAGTCGGGCGGCGAATGGATCAGCTCGATCGAGATCGAAAACCTGGCCGCGGGGCATCCCAAGTCGGCGCTGGCGGCGGTGATCGGCGTGGCCCACCCGAAATGGGACGAGCGGCCCTTGCTGCTGGTCAAGCTGAAGGCGGGCGAAACCGCGACCAAGGAGGAATATCTGGCCTTTCTGGAGGGCAAGATCGCCAAATGGTGGATGCCGGACGACGTGGTGTTCGTCGACGACATCCCCCTGGGCGCCACGGGCAAGATCGACAAGAAGCTGATCCGCCAACAGTTCGCCGACTATACGCCGCCGACCGCGCGGGCCGCGACCGTCGCCGCCGAGGGCTGATCGTCGAGGCGCGGAAGCCGGTAATGGCTTCTTAAGGCCCGCTTCACGCTCGCGGTCTAGACTTCCGTCATGTTGGATCAGGCCGGATCAGCGCCGTGAGCATCACCGCGATTCCCCCGGTCTCGACCAGCGTCTCGAACGGTCCCGGCGCCGCGACCGCCGCCGCGCCGACCCAGACCGGGACCACGATCTCGGCGCTCGCCAACGCCCAGCCTTCGACATCCCAGACCTCGGCCCAGACGCCGCAAGCCGTGGCGGTCGGCGCCGCGGCGCTGGTCGCCGCCGTACGGCAATCGGGGCTCGCGACGCTGATGGCCGACCTCAGCCAGGCCCTGGCCAATCCGGCCACGCCGGCGCCGGTCCAGGCGGCTGCTTCCCAGGTCCTGGCCCTGCGGACCCCGCTTGACCCGCCGCCCAGCGGCGCCGATCTGCAACAGGCCGCCGCGCGGTCCGGGCTGTTCCTGGAGGCCAATCTGGCGGCCGGCGCGGCGCCTGCCGCGGATATCAAGGCCGCGCTGCTGGTCGTGCGGCAGGTGCTGAACACCTGGTCCGACAGCGTGGCCGGGGAACCCGCTGTTTCGGCTCAGACCGCCCAAAACCCAAACCCGCAAACCCCATCGCCACAGAGCCCGGCCCCGCCCTCGGGATTGGTCGAAACCTCGAGCGGGTCGGCAGGCTCGAACGCCGGGGGTGACCCGAACCTGGGCTCCCAATCCTCGCCGCAAGCGCCGTCCGCCGCCGCCTCGCCGGAACAGCCGGCCGTGACGCCATCGCCGGCGGCCAACCCGTCGACACTCCAGCAGGCGTCTGAAGCCGGCGTCAGCGCTTCAGGGACGCCGGCGGCTGTCGAGCCGGACAATCTTCCGTCCGCCTCGACGCCGCCACCGCAAGGCGCCGCGCCCACCGCGAGCCAGAATGCTCCCGCGTCGCCCCCCGGGAGCTCCGCCGCGGTCGCATCCGACCCGCCCGCGCCAAACCCGCCACAGGCGCCGACTTCAGCCGCTACCCCGCCGGCGCCCGGCGTCGCTGTTCCGGCCCCGGCCGGCCAGGTCCCGCAAGCCATCTCCGGCGCGGTCCTGGCGGCCCTGGCGGCGGCGCCCGACCTTCAGGATGAGTCGGAGACCGCGCCACCCGCCTCGGCGCCCACCGCCGGCGCGTCGCCGACGACGCAGCAGGCCCCATCCGGCGCGTCCCTCGCGCCCCCGTTCCGCGACGGCCCGACCGCGGCCCAGCCGCCGGCCGCGCCCACCCTGGCGGCGAACGCCGAGCCGGCCATTGTCGCCCGCCAGCTCCTGAGCGCCGCCGACGGCGCGGTGGCGCGCCAGGAATTGCACCAGATCGCCTCGCTGCCGGACGCCGCGGCCCCGCAAGCCGTTCAGGCCAGCAATACGGGGCCGCGCTGGATGTTCGAATTGCCGTTTTCGACCCCGCAGGGCTCGACCGTGGCCCAGTTCGAGATCAGCCGTGATGGCGGGCGGGTCGGCGTGGCGGAAGCCCAGTCGACCTGGCGCGCCCGGTTCTCCATCGACGTCGAGCCCATGGGCCCGGTTCACGCCCAGGTCGCCCTGACCGGCGCCCGGGCCGGCGTCACCCTGTGGGCCGAGCGGCCCGAGACCGCGCGGCGCCTGCGCGACAGCCAGGACGCGCTCGCCCAGAGCCTCGAGGGCGAGGCCTTTTCCCCGGCCGTGGCGGTCCATATCGGCCAGCCGCCCCGCGCCGCGCCCGCGGCGGGTCGCTTCCTGGATCAGGCTTCGTGAGCGCGGCGATCAAGGGACGGCTGGCGGTCGCTCTGCGCTATGACCCGCGTTCATCCGGCGCCGCACCGCGCGTGGTGGCCAAGGGGCGCGGCGAGATCGGCCAGGCCATCATCGACACCGCCCGCGAGCATGGCGTGCCGCTGAAGGAGAATGCGCCCCTGGCCGAGGCCTTGTCCCAGGTCGAGCTGGACGACCAGATCCCAGAAACGCTCTACCGCGCCGTCGCCGAGGTCCTGGCCTTCATCCTGCGCACCTCGGGACATTTGAAGGGCTGATCGTTCAACCCGCCAATCGATAGGCGCTGGCCGGTCCTGGTGGTTCGTCGGTGGCGATCACGCCCTGGCGAACCAAGTGTATCATATGGGCCAGGACGGAATTGGCGGCGGCCGGGTGCAAACGCGGATCAACGGCCGCGTACATCTCCGGGATCATCTCGGCGATCCGGCCGTGGCCCTTGCCCAATTGCTCGAGGATCTGGCGCTCCCGGTCCAGCCGGTGGGCCTTGTATTCGGCCAGGAAGGTCGCGACCTCGGTGATCGGCGGGCCGTGGGTCGGCCACAAGGTCGTGAACCCCCGCGCCGCCACCTTGTCCAGGCTCGCATAATAGTCGGTCATATCGCCGTGCGGCGGGCTGATCACGGTGGTCGACCAGCCCATCACGTGGTCGCCGGAGAACAGGGCGTTCTCCTCGGCCAGCGCATAGCAGACATGGTTGGAGATGTGGCCCGGCGTCGCGATCGCCTCCAGGGTCCAGCCGGGCCCCCTCAGCAACTGGCCGTCCGCGACGGCGACATCGGGACGGAAATTCGCGTCACCTCCTTCTTCCACCCGCACCGCCGCCGGCCCGAGCGCCGGATCGGGGCGGCCATAGATGGTCGCTCCGGTCTCGCGGGCCAGAGCCATGGACAGCGGCGAGTGGTCGGAATGGGTGTGGGTGGTCACGATGTGGGTGACCCGCTCGCCCTCGACCGCTTTGAGGAGCGCCACCAGGTGATCGGCCATGTCCGGACCCGGGTCGATCACCGCGACCTCGCCCTGGCCAACGATATAGGCGCCAGTGCCAGTGAAGGTGAACGGCCCGGGATTATTGGCCACCACCCGCCGGATCAGCGGCGAGACCTGGTCCGCCACGCCGTATTCGAAGGTGATGTCGCGAACGAAGGGGATCATGCGGCGGCTCCAATTCTGGGTGAAGCGGGATGCGGGCGGAAAACCGCTTCGCACTTTTCCTCATCCCGCTCCGCGGCGCGATGCTTGCTCACACGTTGCAAACCTTGGTGCGGAGTGGGCGGTCATGGCTGGCGTCATCGCGATTGTCGTTTCAAAGCGACCGCGGCGCGCATTCGCGGCGCTTCTCTGTCTCATGACGATACAGTTCGTCTCCATGCTGGCCAGTTGCGAGCCGGAGCCGACCGCCATGGCCGCGCGCGTCGCGATCTCGCGCTAACGTCATCCGCCCAGCACGCCGGAGAGATCATAGCCGGCCTCGTGGCCCAGGCGCGCCAGTTCGCCGCGATCGCGTTCGCCCGAACCGGCCTGGCCGAGCGACCAGGTGATGATCGAGCGGGTTCCCGAACGGCAGAAAGCCAGCACCGGCCCGCCGGCGTCGGCGATCGCGGCGCGCACCGCCTCGACCTGATCGGCGGTCGGCCCGCCGCGGACCGGGATGTGGACATAGGCGACACCCGCCGCCTGGGCCGCCGCCGCCATCTGGGCGTTGCTCGGCTGGTCCGGCGCCTCGCCATCGGGACGGTTATTGATCACCAGGACGAAGCCCTGGTCGGCCGCCGCGGCGATGTCGTCGGGGCTGATCTGCGGCGCCACCGAAAAGTCGTCGGTGACCTTGCGAAACTCACTCATCGATCATCCTCTTCCTGGCCGCCTCTTCTAGACCCCGCGCCGCATTGACAACATCGGAGGCCACGCGACATTGCGCAACCGTCGGGCATCCGTTCCGCACACATTAGGCGCTGGTCAATGGTTCGCTTCCTGCTGCGCCGCCTGCTGATCGCGATTCCCACCCTGCTGCTGGTCGTCACCATCGCCTTTTTCATGATGCGCGCGGCGCCCGGCGGCCCGTTCGACACCAACCGCAAACTGCCGCCCGAGGTCGAGCGCAATCTGGAGGCCAAATATGGGCTCGACCAGCCCTTGGGGGTCCAATACCTGACCTATCTGACCCGGATCGCCCATGGCGATCTGGGTCCCTCCTTGAAATATCACGACCGATCGGTGCTGGACGTGATCCGCGAGGGCTTCCCGACCAGTTTCAAGCTCGGTGTGTCGGCCCTGGCGCTCGGCGCCGCGCTGGGGATCAGCCTGGGCGTATTGGGCGCCCTGCGCCAGAACGCGCCGAGCGATCATGCGATCACGGCCCTGGCGATCCTCGGGATCTGCATCCCGACCTTCGTCATCGCGCCGATGCTGGTCCTGGTGTTCGCTTCGAGCCTTGGCTGGTTGCCGACCGGCGGCCTGACCGATGCGCGCGGCTATGTGCTGCCGGTGATCGTCCTGGCCTTGCCCCAGACGGCGATCATCTCGCGCCTGACCCGCGCGGGCATGGTCGAGGTGCTGCGCTCGAACTATGTCCGCACCGCCCGCGCCAAGGGCCTGCCGGAACGGGACATCGTCCTGCGCCACGCCCTGCGCGCCGCCATCCTGCCGCTGGTCAGCTATCTGGGGCCGGCGGCTGCGGGCCTGATCACCGGCTCCCTGGTGGTCGAGAAGATCTTCACCCTGCCTGGCCTCGGCAAGGCCTTCGTGATCAGCGCCCTGCAGCGCGACTACACGGTGGTGATGGGGGTGGTGATCCTCTATGCCAGCCTGGTCATCGGCCTCAACCTGCTGGCCGAGGTGGCCCAGGCGCTGCTCGATCCCCGGATCCGGCTCACATGACCGCGGCGGCGCTGGCCATCACCCTGGCGGAGCGCAAGGGGCGAAGCCTGTGGGACGACGCGGGACGCCGCCTGGCGCGCAACCGCGCCGCCATGGCCAGCCTTGTCCTCCTGGGCGCGCTGACCCTGGCCGCGATCATCGGCCCCTATCTGACCCCCTACAGCTTCGATCAGATCAGTAAGGACGACGTCTGGGCGCCGCCCCTGGTCCACGGTCATCTGCTGGGCGCGGATTCGCTCGGCCGCGACCTGCTCTGCCGGCTGCTGATCGGCCTGCGCGTCTCCCTGGCCATCGGCGTGGTGGCGAGCGGGGTGTCCCTGGTGATCGGGGTCGCGTGGGGCGCCACGGCCGGCTATGTCGGCGGCTGGATCGACGAGACGATGATGCGGTTCGTCGACGTGCTCTACGCCCTGCCGTTCATCTTCTTCGTCATCCTTTTGATGGTGACCTTCGGGCGGAACTTCATCCTGATCTTCCTGGCTATCGGCGCGGTCGAGTGGCTGACCATGGCCCGGATCGTGCGCGGCCAGACCCTGTCGCTGAAACAGATGGAATTCGTGGAGGCGGCGCGGGCGGCGGGCCTGAACGGCGGCGCCATCATCGTCCGGCATATCGTGCCCAATCTGCTCGGCCCCGTGGTGGTCTATGTGACCCTGACCATCCCCGGCGTGATCCTGGCCGAGAGCTTCCTGAGCTTCCTCGGCCTCGGCGTGCAGGAGCCCCTGACCTCGCTGGGCGTGCTGATCTCGGGCGGCGCCCTGGTGATGGACCAGGCGCCCTGGCTGCTGATCTTTCCGTCGGTGGTCATGGTCGCGACCCTGATGGCCTTCAACCTGATCGGCGACGGCCTGCGCGACGCCATCGATCCGAAGGACCGCTGAAGCGTGCGCTTCGCCGTGATCCTGCTCGTCGCCCTCTGCCTGGCGGCGTGCGGCCGCGGACAAGCGGTTCGGCCAGCCTGCCCCGCCGGCCAGGTCTGCCTGGAACTGGGCAACCAGTCCGACCCGGTGTCGCTGGACCCGGCCAAAATTACGGGAACCTGGGAGGACCGAATTGAATCGGACCTGATCGTCGGCCTGATCCAGGACGACGCCGAGGGCCGGCCGGTTCCCGGCGTGGCGACATCCTGGACCACCAGCCCGGACGGCCTGACCTGGACCTTCCACCTGCGCAAGGCGACGTGGTCGGACGGAAGCCCGCTCACCGCCGACGACTTCGTCTACGCCCTGCGTCGGCTGCTCGATCCCAGGACCGGCTCCGAATACGCCTCCTTGATGTACGTGATCCAGAACGCTGAAGCCGTGAACGCCGGCAAGCTGCCGCCCTCGGCCCTGGGCGTGCGCGCGACCGATCCGCTGACGCTGGAGATCCGGCTGGTCCACCCCGCGCCCTATCTGCCCGAACTGGCCAAGCACCAGACCATGTATCCGGTCCCCCGCCACGTGGTCGAGCAATGGGGGGACGCCTGGACCCGGCCCGGCCATTTCGTCGGGGACGGCCCGTTCGAACTGACCGATTGGCGGCTGGGCGATTATCTGCGGGTGGTCAAGAACCCGTTGTTCTGGGATGCGGCCACGGTCTGCGCCGACCGGATCGACTATCTGCCGACCGCCGACACCATCGCGGCCGAACGCCGGGTGAAGCGCGGCGAACTGGACGCCAACGACCTGATCGTCGCCAACCGCGTGGCTTTCCTGCGCCGGCCGGACCAGATGCCCGGCTATGTCCGCGCCCACACCTATCTTGGGATCTATTACCTGGCCTTCAACACCCACGACGTCCCGGCCTTCCGCGACCCGCGCGTGCGGATCGCGCTCAGCATGAGCCTCGATCGCGAGTTCGCCGCCGGCAAGCTGCTGCAGGGGGTCAACAAGCCCGCCTACACCTTCGTCCCGCCGGGCGTGGCGGGCTATGCCTCGCCGCCGCCGCCGATCTGGGCGAGCTGGCCGCTGGCGCGCCGGCAAGCCGCCGCGCGGGTGCTGCTGCGCCAAGCCGGTTATGGGCCGGACCATCCGCTGGCGGTCGAGATCAAGCAGGCCAATTCGACCAACGGCCAGTTGCTGACGCCGTCGATCCAGTCGGACTGGGCCGCGATCGGCGTGCGGGCCAGCCTGGTCCTGGAAGAGACCCAGATCGCCTATCAGGATTTCCGGCTGCGCGATTTCCAGGTGGCGAGCGCGGCCTGGATCGCCGACTATAACGACGCCATGAGCTTTCTCTATCTGATGCAGTCCAAGACCGGGGCGCAGAACTATGGCGACTACGTCAACCCGGCCTATGACGCGCTGCTGGCCCAGGCGGACAATGAACCGGACACCAAGCGGCGCGCGGCCATTCTCGCCCGCGCCGAGAGCCTCATGCTGGCCGACGCCGCGGTGGCGCCGTTCTATTTCGGCGTGAACACCAATCTGGTGAACCCGCGCGTGACCGGCTTCGTCGACAATATCGTCGACCACCACCGCTCGCGGTACTTGTGCGTCAAGGGCGCGGGGCCCGCGAAGGCTCCGGCGCCTTAAGGCAACTGGACTTAAGGCAGTTGGACGGGCGCGATCAGGTTGGCGCCGCGGGCCTGCAGCCGCGCCTGGTTGAACTGGTCGGCCAGGGCGGCGGCGCGCGGATCGGACAGCACCTGGATGGCCGTCATCAGGGTTCGCATCGATGCCGAGCCCGCGCCCAAGGCCCGTTCCAGGGCCTCGAACGGCGAGCGATGCGCGGCGACCGGCTTCAGATGCACGCTTTGCCCACTGAGTCCGGCCAGCGTCTTGGCCTTGTCCACGGCCGCGTAGAAGCCGCCGACCTCGTCGACCAGGCCCAACGGCTTGGCCTGGGCGCCGGTCCAGACCCGGCCCTTGGCGATCTCGCGCACCCGGTCCGGCGGCAGGCGGCGGCCCGTGGCGACGCGAGTGATGAAGCCGTCATAGATCTTATCGACCTGGGCCGAGAACGCGGCCCGCTGGCGCGGCGTGAACGGCTGGGCGGCCCCGTCG